>JANPFX010000221.1:0-93005 GCA_031423635.1 Acidimicrobiia bacterium
GCACGGCGTAGGAGCCGATGCCGTTCCACTGGAAGATCGTCTCGGTGAGCACAGACGCGGTGAGCAGCTGGGCGAACGAGAAGCCGAGGATGGTGAGCGTCGGCAGCCACGCGTTGCGCAGCACATGAGCACGGAGAACCGTTCGTTCCTTCAGGCCTTTCGCCCGGGCAGTGCGGACGTAGTCGGCGTGCAGTTCGTCGAGCATCGCTGCACGGACCAGCCGAGCGATCTGACCCATGTAAGCCCACCCGAGGACGAAGCACGGCATGGCGAGTCGCTTCATGCACTCCTTGAAGAGCGCGAAGTCCCCATCGATCAGCGCGTCGACGGAATAGAAGCCGGTGAACCTCGGCGGAGGCAGCGTCCGTGGAGGCAATCGACCGGGCCCGGGGAGCCATCCGAGGCGGGCATAGAGGATCGAGAGGAACACCAGCCCGATCCAGAAGACCGGAAGTGATGAACCGACGAGGGAGAACAGCCGAGCGCCATGATCGATGGCCCGGTCCTTCCGGCTCGCCGCCACGGCGCCGAGGGCAACGCCTCCGACACCGCCGATCAGCAGAGCGCCGACACCGAGCTCCAGCGTGGCGGGGAGACGCTCGCGGAGATCGGTGACGACGCTTTGCCGAGTACGGAACGACGTCCCGAGGTCGCCGTTCGACATGTTCTTCAAGTACTTGACGTACTGCTCGGGAATGGAACCGTTGAGTCCCCATCGGGCCTTCGCCGCATCGACGATGGCTTCGTTGTTGAGTTGGCGCTCGCCGACGATCGAGACGAGCGGGTTCGCCGGGATCAATCGCGAGATGCCGAACGCGATGGTCACGATGCCGAGCAGCAGGAACGGCATCATGACCAGGCGGCGAAGTATGTACCGCCCCACTGCGTCAGGCCATCAGCTCTTGAGCCCGAGGAGCGCGAGGTCGAGGTTGCAGCACGCGCTGTAGTGCATGCCGGTGATGTCGGACGCATTGGCGAGGACGAGCTGCGGGTTGACGATCGGGAAGATGACCGCGTCATCGATCATCGCCTGCCCGAGGGCGGTGTATGCCTTCTCCTTCGCGTCACCAGATGCGGCGAGCGCGGCAGCGAGACCGGTCACTTCCGCTTCGTTGATCAACGGTTTTCCGGCGGTACCACCACCGCCGCGAACGCCCCACGACGAGTCAGGGACCTCACCGAACCACTGGATGTACTGGCTCGGATCGGAGTGGTCCGGAGCGAAGTACACGGCGGTCACCGGGATGCCCTGCTTGTTGATCTTGTCGGCCCACTGGGGGAACTCGACGGGCGTGAGCTTCAGCTCGATCTTGACCTTCTTCAGGTCCTGCTGGAGCTTCTGCATCATCAGGTCGAAGTCCACCCCGTAGACGTTCACCTTCGGGTAGGTGGCGTCGAGGCTGAACCCGGCTTCCTTCCCGGCTGCCTTGAGCATCTCCTGGGCCTTGGCCAGGTCATAGGTGGGGAGGGGCAGGTCCTTCGAGCCGAGGAATCCGTTCGGAATCGGTGAGGCCTGGGTCTTGCCCTTGCCGGCGACGAGCGCGTCGATGGCGCCCTGGTAGTCGATGGCCATGCCGATCGCCTTGCGGACGTTGGCATCTTTCATGTTCTCGGCGCCGACTGCCCCTGGACTCAACGCGATGTAGACGTAGTTGTAGGAGTCGACGATCTTTGTCGTCACCTTGTCGTTGCCGTCGAGCTGGGAGAGCGAGTCGATCGACAGCTGCATGGCAATGTCGGCGTCGCCCTGCTGGAGCTGCTGCAGCTGCGACGCGGAGTCCTTCACCTGCTTGAACGTGACCCTCGGGAACACCGGCTTCGATGCACCCCAGTAGGCGTCATTGCGCTTCAGAATGAGATCGGAGCCCTGCGTATAGGACTCCAGCGTGTAAGGGCCGCTTCCGGCCGAGTTCTTGAGGAACCACGGTTCGCCCTTGTCAGCCGTGGCAGCGTCCGCTCCGGCGCTCGCGCCGTTCTCCGTGGCCAGATCGCTGTTCACGATGCCCATGTAGCCGGCGGCGACGATCGGGAGGAAGGCCGAGTTCGGTGCGCCGAACGTGACGACGACCGTTGTTGCATCAGGGGTGTCGATGCTCTTGTACCCGGCCATGAAATACGAGGCCGAACCCTTCACGTTGGAGAGACGCTCCCACGACCACTTCACGTCCTTCGGTTCCACGGGAGAGCCGTCGGCGAACTTCGCATCAGGGTTCAGGGTGAAGGTGAACACGGTGTTGTCGGCGTTGGCCTCCCACTTCGTAGCCAGTCGCGGGATCTGCTTGTTCGGGTCGGCGGGGTCGAGCGTGATGAGCGTCTCGTAGATCGCGGTCATGAAGATCTGGCAGGTGTCGCAATATGCCCTCGACGGGTCGGTCGAGTTGGTATCCATGTCACGTGCGATGACCAACTCCCGGGCGTTGCTGGGTGCTGCGGGGGCAGAAGTTTCTGCTGTAGCCACCGTGTCCGGTGTCGCTGCGGCCTCGGTTGCGACGGCGGCCGACGTGTCTGGCGCAGCAGCTTCGGTGACCGGAGCGGCTTCGGTCGCCGCTGTCGTGTCCTTGCTGTCCGACGAACACGCCCCCAACAGGAGTGCACTGGCCGCGAACGCGGTGATCGCGACTCTTCGGGTGCGTCGGACCGACCGACGACCGGACGGATCCGACCAGTACTTCACCGGTGAAGACTTCAGCATCGTGCGCTCCCTTGTTGGCGTTCGTGGGACACTAAACCGAATCCCACTCGGGTTTCCACTCACCTGTCCGACTTCTTCCGAGGAAAACAATCATGCCCGTCCCTGCGCTACCCGCCATCCTGGCGTCGGATGACTCCGCGGCCAGGCGCGTGCCGACGCAGCAGCGAAGCCGGGCCCGAGTCGCCGCAGTTCTCGATGCGGCGGCGCAGCTCATCGATGAGATCGGCCCCGACGCCGCAACGACGGCGCTCATCGCTGCGCGCGCCGGCGTGTCGGTCGGTTGGCTGTACGACTTCTTCCCGAACCGGGAAGCGGTCTACGAGGCCGTGATGGCGAGATCCATCGCAAACGTGACCCCGATCGCTGATCGGGTGCACGCGGAGTACGCGGATCGGCCGTGGCGCGAAGGCTTGTGTGCGGTGATCGATGCCCTCGTCGGCTTCTACCGAACGGACCCCGGATTCAGAGTCCTGTGGTTCTCCCGATTCCAGAGCGCGCAGATGATCCAGGAGAATGTGAGCCACGACCTCGCTGAGGCGCGAGCGGCGCTCAGTCGTCTTGAACGTTCAGGACTCCGCCTCCGCGGCGTCGATTCCGACACCGCAATGCATCTGGTGGTCGGCATCGTCGACAAGGGACTCGACCTCGCGTTTCGGCTCGATCCAACTGGTGACCCGCGAATCATCGACGAGACCAAGGCTGCCGTGTGTGCCTACCTCGAGCGCTACGACGATCCAGGTTCGTCGGCGCTCGGCGCTCGGAAGCCCAGCCGACAGCTGGGCCGCAAGCCGACGCCCCCCGGTCCGAACGGGCGCCGATGAACGCTCTCGCCATCGACCTTGGGACCACGGCAGCGAAGGTGAGTGTCGTCGCCGAAGACGGGCGGATCCTGGGTTCGGGAACCGAAGTCGTCGTCACCCGGTTCGGGCCGAACTCCGTCGCCGAACAGGACGCCGAACAGGTCTGGAGCGCCGTGATGAACGCCGCCAGGCAAGCACTCGCGGCCGCGGGACCCGCCGCAGCGCGTGATGTCGCCGTAGTCTGCGCGACGAGCCAATGGTCCTCCATCATCCCTGTCGACTCGTCGGGCATGCCGGTCGGCCCGATGTTCGTGTGGCTCGACGGCCGAGGAAAGCGCTACACGTCGGCTCTCGCTTCTGGCGCTTCGTCCGTCACGGGACCGGCGGCGGCCGATGGTGGCGTAGCGGCACGGGCACACTGGGCCGACGTGCACGGTCTGTATCCGAGCACCGCGCTGGCCCACCTCCTCCACGTGCAGCACGACCAGCCGGATCTGCACGCCCGCACTGCGGCGTATCTCGAGCCGATGGACTATCTGAACGCCAGGTTCTGCGGACGTCTTGCGGCAACGGGATGCAGCGCGATGCCGCTCGCCCTCACCGACAATCGCGTGGTCGGCGCATCGTCGTGGTCGGACGACCTGATCGCCCGGGCAGGAATCGATCGCTCGAAACTGCCGGAGTTGGTGGCGTCACTCTCGGTCCTCGGCACCATCCTCCCGACCGTCGCCGACGACCTTGGAATTCGTCGCGACGTTGTCGTCGTCGCCGGTGCCAATGACAGCGTGGCCGCAGCCCTCGGCACGGGTGCCCTCGAACCCGGTCAGGGGACGGTGGTGATGGGAACCACCGGCGTGCTGACTGCGCACCACCCGATCCGCGTCGTGGAACCGTCGAAGTTCATCGCCACCATGCCCAGCGCGCTGCATGACCGGTACTACGTCATGGCCGAAGCCGGTCTGGGCGGGAAGGTCCTGGAGACGATTCTCAACGAGATCGTCCGGCCCGACGACGGTTTGGTCGACCGGGTCGACACCGGGCCGGACGACCTGTTCGATCGGGTGTCCAAGGCGGTGGAAGGAGTGGCGCCCGGAGCCGAGGGGCTCATGTTTCTCCCGTGGCTCTACGGAGCGGCATCGCCGAGGGCCGACCCACGACACCGTGGCGCATTCATCGGGATCTCGATGGGGACCACCCGCTTGCACATGCTGCGGGCGGTGTTCGAGGGCGTCGCGCTGCAGATGCGTTGGCTGGCCGACGAGGTCGAAGCAACCCTCGGTGTCACGTTTCCGATGCTCCGCTTTGCTGGCGGCGGCGCACAGTCCGACACCTGGGCGCAGACGATGGCCGACGTGCTCGGCCGTGTCGTCGAGCAGGTCGAAGGTCCACGCCACGCCAACGCCCGCGGCGCCGGGCTGCTCGGCTTTCTCTCGATCGACCGGATCGGTATCAGCGACCTCGAAGCCCTTGTCCCGATCCGTCGTCAGTACGAACCGTCCTCCGCCTCCGCCCTCTTCGACGAGCGGACCCTCGTGTTCCGCGACCTTCACGAGCGATTGGCCGAGCCGATGGCTCGCCTCCACCCGCACAGCTAGCCCACTCACTCACCTCTCGAATGGAGTCCTCATGAAGAAGAACCCGCAGTTCCCCTACACCGATCGCTACACCGTTGTCCGCGGGCTTCCGTCGGAAGGCCGTGACCACGGGGCGATTCTCCACGAACTTCGAGAGATGGCGACCGAGGAGGATGGCTCGTGGGAGCCAGGGAAGGCGTCAGGGTCGTTCTACTGTGGTGACAAGGAGCACTACGCGTTCATGGCGAAAGCCTTCGGCATGTACGGCCACGTGAATGCCCTTCAGCGCGACATCGCCCCGAGCGCCACACGCTTCGAAGGCGAGATCATCGCCATGGGCCTCGACCTCATGCACGGTTCGGCCGCAACCGAACGCGGTCACGATCCGGTCGGTCTTGTCACCAGCGGCGGCACCGGAAGCATCGCCCACGCGATGCTCGCCTATCGCGAAGACGCCTATGCCAAGGGCAACCGTATGCCCAACGTGATCAAGCCGGAGACAGGTCATCCCGCCTTCGACAAGGCGTGTCACCTGTTCGGCGTCGAGATGCGTCACGCCCCGATCGACCCGGTCACCACGCAGGTCGACGTCGCCGCGATGGCCGCGATGATCGACGGCCACACGGTTGCCATCATCGGCTCGGCGTCCAACTATGGCTACGGCACCATCGATCCAATCGCTCAACTATCGGATCTCGCCATCGAGCGAGGCATCGGTCTCCACGTCGACGGCTGCCTCGGGGGATTCATCCTTCCCTTCGGTGAGATGCTCGGCTACGACATCGCGCCCTTCGACTTCCGCGTTCCCGGCGTCACGACCATCTCCGCCGACACTCATAAGTACGGATACGGATTCAAGGGCACATCGATCCTGATGTTCCGTGACCGGGCGCTGCGCAACGGGCAGTACTTCTTCATGACCGGGTGGTCGGGCGGCAAGTACAGCTCACCGGGTATGGACGGCTCGAGGTCCAGCGGACTGCTCGCGGCCACTTGGGCGTCGATGGTGGCGAACGGACGCGAGGGCTACCTGGCGAAGGCCAAGAAGATCTTCGAGGCTTCTTTCGCCATGCAGGAAGCCGTGCAATCGCATCCGTCGCTCCGGATGAATGGAAAGCCCACGTACTTGTTCTCGTTCACGTCGGACGAGTACGACGTGTACCACGTCAACGATTTCATGCGGACCCGGGGATGGCGCCTCAATGGACAGCAGTACCCGAATTCGCTGCACATGGCCGTGACGGGACCGCAGACCCAGCCCGGTGTCGCTGAGGCCTTTGCGGCGGATCTCGCCGACGCGGTTGCCTATGCCCTCGAGCACAAAAGCGAAGCGGCACGCAGTAGCGCCGTGTACGGAAGTGCCTCCATGTCACGCGAGGAGGCCGCCGTGGCCATCAAGGGCGTCATGACCTCCATGCTCGACCGCTACCAGTCACTCCCGCCGGAGGACTGACCCACGTCGGCGGCCGCCGTAGCTGCCTCGGGTTCAGTGGCGTTCGGCGAGCAGGCTCACCAGGTACTGACCGCCGCCTTCGTCGAGGCGCGTGGTGAACGTCTCGTCGGGCACGAGTCTCGACAATCGGTCGAGCAGCCACTTCGACGCGTCGTTGGCGTCTTTCTTCGACGCGCACCGGGTGACCACCTCGCGGCCGCCCTTGGCCATCAACCGCTCGACTGACTGAATGATCGGGGCAGGGTCGAAGACGATGATGTCGTCGGGCCAGGCGACGACCGGTTTGACCGCACCCTTGCTGGTGTTGCAATCGCGATGCGCCAGCCGTTCGGGTGCCGGGGGCTTCTTCTTGCCGAAGGAGCGAACCAGCGCGTCGCAGCGGTCGATGCTCGGACCCAGACGGTCGTTCACGGACAGGTCCGGGTCAACCGGTAGGTCGCACAACCAGCATCGCCAACCTGCTGCTTCGCCTACTTCGTCCAAGGTGCTCACCCCACCAGTGTCGTTCATCGTGGGCGTACTGCCGTTCTTCCAGTCGCCCGCGAGGTTGGTGCCTCAGTCGCCCTCGCGGGCGACTGAGTGAACAACCACGCAGAGCAGGGTGGGCGCGTGCGGACTCCGAAACCTTCCGGCGAGCTCCGACTACGCGACTGCAGCGGGCCAACGGGTGAGGGCAGGCCAGAGGGCATCGCCGCCACCCGACGCGACCGCCCGACCGAGCACGGCGGCCCATTCGGACTCCGAGCCGAACTCGTCCCGCCACGCCCAGAGTCGACGGGTCGAATACTGCAGCCGGTGCTCGTCGGTGAAGCCGATGGCGCCATGGATCTGGTGGGCCAGCCGGTTCACGGTGCTGACCGCGCGTCCGGCGTAGGCCTTGGCCGCAGCGATCACCAAGATGTGCTGTTCCGTGTCGGCACTGCTCGATGCCACGTCGAGTGCAGTGTCGAGGGCGCCGCCGGCGGCGGCTGCTTCGCCCGCCATCTCGGCGAGGTAGTGCTGAATGGTTTGGAACTTGCCGATCTGCTTGCCGAACTGCTCACGCTCGTTCGCGTATTGCACCGACAGGTCGACGACGCGCTCGAGTGCGCCGGCCATGAGCATCGCCCGGGCGAACGCACCCGCGCCCTGCGCGTGGCGAGGACCTGCGTCGCTCGATCTTGCTCCGGCACGGAGCGCGTCTGCGGCGACCTCGATCCACGGCTCACCCGCGTAGTTGTCGCCGCGAGCGCTGATGGGCATTGAGCCAACCGGGTGAAGGGCGACACCGTCGTCGCTCACTGCCACGATGTGCTCGGCCACGCCGCCCCACGGGATGCGGATGACAGGCCGATCGTTGCGGACGACGGCGAGGGCCAGCGGACCGGGAGGAATCGCGGCGCCGGTGAGGAACGTTGCGCCCACGAGTGTGTCGCCGATCGGCACCGGTGCGCCATGACGTCCGGCCGCCCGCACGATCGCTCCGAGGTCATGCAGCGTGCCGCCCATCCCGCCGGCGGACTCGGGAACTCCGACGCTGGTCAGGCCGTTGTCCTCGAGCAAGGTCCAGAGGGACGCATCCATACCGCCCTCAGCCGCATGAATACGTTCGGGAGTCACTTCCTTCGAGAGCAGGCCCTCGATGGTTTCGACGAGAAGATCATCTGCGCGCATATCAGCGGACTCCAAGCTCTCGGGCGATGATCCCGCGGAGGATCTCGTTCGTTCCTCCACGAAGGGTGAAACCGGGCGCGGAGAGCACTGCATCACCGACGAGTTGATCGAACGCCGGATTCGACCCGGGCGGTACAAGTTGTCGGGCGACCTCACCGATCTCGGACTCCAAGCGTGTCCCCATGTCCTTGACCAACGCGGCCTCGGTCACCGGAAGACCACCGGTGTCGAGTGACACCGCCACGGAGATGCACAGCCGTCGAAGGGCAGAGAGACGAGCGACGAGCATGCCGATCTGCGCCGCGGCTTCGTCACTCGGGTTCGGGCCGACAGCGTCGATCAATGCCGCAAGGAGCGGGAAGGTGGAGAGGTAACGCTCGGGTCCCGACCGTTCGAAGGCAAGCTCGCCGATGACCTGCGCCCATCCGTTGCCGAGGGTGCCCATCAGGTAGTGCTCGGGCACGAACACGTCGGTCATGACGACTTCGTTGAAGTCGTGGTGGCCGTTGAGCGTGCGGATCGGACGGATGTCCACGCCGGGGGCTTGGAGATCCATCACGAACTGACTCATACCGGCATGTTTGGCTCCGGCCTCGGCGACCGGCGTGGTGCGTACGAGGACGATGAAGAAGTGATTGTTGTGGGCCTGGCTGGTCCATACCTTGGTCCCGTTGAGCAGCCAACCGCCGTCGGTCCTCGTCGCCGTGGACCGGATGCTGGCCAGATCGGAGCCGGAGTCGGGCTCGCTCATCCCGATGGAGAAGAAGATCTTGCCGGCGACCATGTCGGGGATCAGCTCTCGTTTCGCCTCTTCGGTTCCGTGCTTGAGGATCGACGGCCCGGACTGGCGGTCGCTGACCCAATGGGCGGCGATCGGGGCCCCATGGGCAAGGAGTTCCTCGACGACGACGAAGCGGTCGAGCGCGGTGCGTCCGTGACCGCCGTATTCCTTCGACCAGGGGAGGCCGAGGAACCCGGCCGCGCCGAGCTTGGCCGAGAACGACGGATCGTGCTGGGACAGCCAGGTGTCGCACCGGGGCACGAATGCCCCGTCGGCGATCTCCTTGGCGAGGAAGTCCCGCACGTCGAGGCGGAGTTGCTCGGTCGATGCCGGCAGGGCAGCGGGAGGAAACGAAAGACGGGCCACGGGTCCCAGTCTGCCGACAACCCACCACTACCTGCGAACTTGGGATCCGTTGGGAGAGAGGTTGCCCCCATATATGGGGGCAGAACACCTCCGATCGTCGTTGGGAGGTGTTCTCCGCAGGCCGGCCGCGGCGAGCGCGGACGATTTCTCGTCAGGAAAGAACCGTCGCCAACGGAACGTAGGGACGGCCGAGCGAGTCGGCGACGACAGCGTTGGTGAGGTGCCCATCGACGCAGTTGAATCCGTGCGCCAACGCCGGGTCGTCCGCCGCCGGGAGCAGCCCATGGGCAACGTCGGCGACGTACGGGAGAGTTGCGTTGGTCAACGCGTACGTCGACGTATACGGCACCGCTCCCGGCATGTTGCCGACGGCGTAGTGGATCACACCGTGGCGCTCGTAGATCGGGTCCGTGTGCGTCGTCTCGTGTGTCGTCGCCACGCACCCGCCCTGATCGACGGCCACGTCGACGATCACCGCGCCCTTCTTCATTGTCCGGACCATGGCCTCGCTCACCACGACCGGGGCCCGGCCGCCGGCGACAAGCACGGCCCCGATGACCAAGTCGGCATCCGCCACCGCCCTCTCGACTGCCCCCTGGTTCGATGCCAGCGTGACGACTCGACCGCGTTGGATCTGGTCGACGAAGCGCAGCCGGTCGAGGTTCTTGTCGAGAAGGAGTACTTCCGCCTCCATGCCCGCGGCGATCCACGCGGCGTTCCACCCCACGTTCCCCGCTCCGAGGACGACAACGCGTGCCGGCCGGACACCGGGAGCGCCCCCCATCAGCACCCCTCGCCCGCCGCGGTGACGCTCGAGGAACTGGGCGCCCATCTGTGGGGCGAGCCGTCCCGCCACCTCGCTCATTGGGGCCAGCAACGGCAGGGCGCCGTTCGCTGTCTGCACGGTCTCGTACGCGATCGCCGTGCACTTGGACGCGAGGAGCGCGTCGGCAACCTCGGGGTACGCGGCAAGGTGGAGGTACGTGAACAGCGTGAGGTCTGCGCGGAGGTAGCCGAATTCGGACTCCTGGGGTTCCTTCACCTTCACGACAAGGTCCATGGACCACACGTCGTCGGCCGTCGGCACGATTTCGGCACCGGCCGCGGCGTAATCGGCATCAGAGATCCCGGCGCCTTCGCCCGCACCTGCCTGCACGTGCACCTGCGCTCCGGTCCGTTCGAGTTCACGGACCCCATCGGGGGTGAGGGCGACTCGAGACTCCGAGGTCTTGATCTCGGTGGGTATCCCTACGGTGCGGATGACGGTTCGTGGAGTCATACGTCGAGCATGACGGTTAGGCGGCCGCGGAAACTGGCGAAGATCGGGCACAATGGTCGCTATGGCCGATGAATCAAAGGCACTTGATGCTGTTGACCATCGAATCATTGTCGCGCTGGTCGAACAGGGACGGATGTCGTGGCGAGAGCTCGGCGACTTCGTTCACCTCTCGGCGACCTCTGTCGGCGAGAGGGTCCGTCGTCTCGAACGGTTCGGCGTTATCACGGGGTACCGCGCCACGGTCGACCCGGAGTTCATTGGTCGGGCGATGCGAGCGGTCGTTGAGGTCCAGTTGCGCCCGGAGGTCGAGCCGGACCGCTTCGAGGAGCTGCTCGCCAGTCGCGGCGAGGTCACATTCGCGGCGTACGTCACCGGCGCGGCGGACTACGCCGTCCTCGTCGACTGTGCCGGCGCCGAGGGGCTCGACGTCTTCACCCGCTGGTGCAAGGCGAACGGTGCCGCCCACACGGAATCACGGGTGGTGCTCCGCCGCGTCGTCGGCTGAGGCGTGGTCGTCGGCTGAGGCGTGGTCGTCGGGGCCGTGCGGCCAAACACCTCCTAACGACGTGCGGAGGTGTTTGACCCCCATATATGGGGGCAACCTCTCTCCCAATGGCCCACCCACCTTTACGTGCTGGAAACAACGGTGAGCTTGGGCTCACGTAGGCTTCGCGCCGTGACTGGGGGCCGTGGAGCTGTTCGGATCGAACGGGTGACGAAGCGATTCGGTTCGATGACTGCGGTCGACGATGTCTCGCTGTCGATCGAGCCCGGCGAGTTCGTCGCCCTGCTCGGCCCATCTGGGTGTGGCAAGACCACCTGCCTGCGGATGATCGCCGGGTTCGAGCAGCCCGACGAAGGAGAGATCTTCATCTCGGACCAGGCGGTTGCCGGGATGCCCGCACACAAGCGTGACGTCAACACCGTCTTCCAGAGCTACTCGCTGTTCCCGCACATGAGCGTGCTCGACAACGTCGCCTTCGGTCCACGTTCCCGTGGTGCCGACAAGGCAACCGCCCGCCAGCAGGCCCAGGACATGCTCGACATCGTTCGCCTGGGTGACTTCGGGTCCCGCAAGCCGTCGCAGATGTCGGGCGGCCAGCAGCAGCGGGTCGCTCTCGCCCGAGCGCTGGTCAACAAGCCGAGCGCGCTGCTCCTCGACGAACCGCTCGCCGCGCTCGACCTCAAGCTGCGTCAGGCGATGCAACTCGAACTGAAACGGATCCAACGCGAGGTCGGTACACCTTCATCTTCGTCACCCACGACCAGGAGGAGGCGCTCACCATGAGCGATCGGATCGCGGTGATGAGCCAGGGGCGGGTCGAGCAGGTCGGCACCCCCGAAGAGATCTACATGCAACCGTCGACGATCTTCGTCGCGGGTTTCATCGGCTCGGCGAACCTGCTCCCGGCGACGGTTGTCGGCACGAGCGGTGATCGTGTTTCGGCCCGTGTCGGTGGCGGGGCCCTGGTGGAGTCACCACTGCTCGACCGCAGCTTCACCGCGGGGCAGAAGGTCACCGTCATGCTCCGTCCCGAGCGGATCTCGCTCGAAGAGCGCGAGCTCGACGGGCGGGCCGGCATCTGGTCGACGGTCACCAATCAGGTGTTCCATGGCGCGTCGAGCGACGTTCATGTCGAAACCGAGGACGGCACCGAGCTCGTGGCCGATCTCGAGGCCGACGACGGCCTGTCGTGCCGTCCCGGCGAACGACTCTGGATCACCTGGAAGCCGGGGAGCGCATTCGTGCTCCCCGAAGTCACCGAACATGCAGGAGCGACAGGCACCGACCTCGAACAGGTCGAGGCGTCGCTGTAGGTCGACGGACCACCTCACCCACCACAACCAACGTTCGTCCAATTCACTTACGGAGTTCTCTTGTCACTCTCTCGTCGCCAGTTCATCGTCCGTGCCGGTCTTCTCGCCGGGTTCGGCCCCGGTCTTCTCGCCGCCTGCGGAGGCGACGACAAGTCCGCTCCCGACACCGCGGCCGCTGCGGATGGCTCCGGTGCCCCGTCGAGCGGTGGCGTCGTCCGCATCGCCGCTTGGCCGTTCTACATCGAGAACGATCAGAACCCGAAGAAGGCGGCCACGATCGCCAACTTCATCAAGAAGACGGGCATTGACGTCGACTATCAACTCGCCATCGATGACAACGTGAGCTTCACGGCGAAGTTCGAGGGTGATCTCAAGGCGGGCAAGGGGATCGGCTTCGACATCGCTCAGCCGACGGCGTGGATGGCTGCGAAGTGGATCGCCAACGGATGGGTCGAGCCGTTCCCGGTCGACAAGATCCCCAACAAGGTGAACGTGATCGATTCGCTCGCCAGTCCGTCGTGGGATCCTGACCGCTCGAAGTCGCTGCCGTATTCGCTCATCCAGACCGGCATCGCCTACTACCCCGACAAGATCGACGGCGAGATCACCTCGATCAAGGACCTCTTCAACCCGAAGCTGAAGGGCAAGATCACGATCCTTTCGGAGATGCGGGACTCCGTCGGCTTCATGCTCTTGATGATGGGCGTGAAGCCTGCTGATGCCAAGCTCGACGAGATGCTCAAGGCCTGCGAGGAGCTAAAGAAGCTGCGTGATGCCGGGCAGTTCCGCAAGATCACCGGCAACGGCTACATCGAAGACCTCGGCGCCGGCGACACCGCGGCGGCGATGGCATGGTCGGGCGACGTAGCGGGCATCCAGGTAGACAATCCCGACCTCAAGTGGGTGCTGCCGAGCGAGGGCGGAATCTTGGCGAGCGACACGCTCATCATCCCGAAGGGCGGGAACGTCGACACCGCAGCGGCCTGGATCAACTATCTCTACGACCCGACGGTTTCCGGCCCCCTGTTCGAAGCGATCAACTACGGCTCGCCGGTCAAGGGGGCGGCCGATTCGATGACCGCCGAGGCAAAGGCCAACCCGGTCATTAATCCGGCCGCAGATGCCCCGCTCTACGCCTGGCGTGACCTGACCGACGACGAACAGAACCAGGTCGACGAAGCGTTCGTCGCCGCGACCCAGCAATAAGCGCACAGAGGACTTCGGATCGTGGCACTCGGGGGAGGGGGCGGGGCGAAACCGGTCGGCGATGGTCTACGCCCGTCGAATCGCTGGGTGCCGTGGATGCTCCTCGGTCCCGGGCTCGCGTGGTTGTTCGTCTTCTTCGTCATCCCCCTCTTTGAACTGGGCCGAGGCTCGCTTGTTCGCGGCGGCCTGTCGAACTACTCGAACGTGTTCTCCGACAATGGCGAGGTGATCCTGCGCACCTTCGTGTACGCGTTCATCGCAACGGTGCTGGCGGTGATGCTCGGCTATCCGCTGGCGTACTTCATCGCCATGAAGGCCGGTCGATTCAAAACGCTGCTCCTGGCGGCGGTGGTGCTGCCGTTCTTCGTGACCTATCTGATCCGCACGCTGGCCTGGAAGATCCTGCTCTTCGGCGATGGCCCGGTCGTCGGGTTCCTGCACTGGACCGGCCTGCTGTCGAAGAACGGTGAGGTGCTCAACACGCATGCGGCAGTGATCGGCGCTCTGCTCTACAACTTCCTTCCATTCATGGTGCTGCCCATCTACGTGTCGCTCGACAAGATCGACCGTCGGCTCCTGGAGGCCGCCCCGGATCTCTACGCCGACGGCCGACGGACGTTCTTCAAGGTCACGCTTCCGCTTTCACTTCCCGGTGTGTTCGCCGGGTCGCTGCTCACGTTCATCCCGTCGTGCGGCGACTTCGTGAACGCCGAACTGCTCGGCGGAGATCGCCAACGCATGATTGGCAACATCATCGAGAAGAACTTCTTACGGGAGAACTTCCGACCGCAGATGAGCGCGTTGTCGTTCGTGTTGATGCTCTTGATCCTCGGGGGCGTGCTGTTGTATGCACGCGTACTTGGCACAGAGGAGTTGGCATGAGCTGCGGGTTCCCGTCACGCGTTGGTTCCCGCTTCGAGGTCCTGTCACGCGGTCTCCGCTGCTGCGCCCGCTGCGGGGTCCTGTCACCGGGCAGCCTTCCCACCTTGCGGTACTCGCCCGTTGTGCTCCTTCGTCGCACCGGGTCTCCGTTCCTCGGTGGGCCCCTTCCCGGTGCCACCCCTTCGCTCGTTTGCGGCCTGCGGGCTGACCTTGATCGCAAACTTGCTGGATTTTCGGTATGAGGAAGCGGTGGCCTTCTCAGGTTCTTGGGGTTTGGGCTGGGGCGGTCGTTGCCTTTCTGTTTGCGCCGATCTTCGTGGTTGTTCTGTTCTCGTTCAACGAGCCGGGGCGCAAGCTCGCGAATGGCACTTGGGTCACCGGCCGGTACAACTACAAGTGGGGACGCTTCTCGCTCGACGCATGGAAGAACTGGAATGCCTACCCGGAACTCACGTCGGCGTTCTCCCGGAGCGTGCGCATCGCACTTGTGGTCGTGCTGATCTCGACGATCCTCGGCACGCTCATGTCGCTGGCACTCGTGAAGTACCGGTTCGCGGGCAAGGGCATCGTGAACATGCTCCTCGTGCTTCCGCTCACCATGCCCGAGATCGTGCTCGGCTTCTCTCTGCTCACCCTCTTCGTCACTGCGAACGTCTCCCGAGGTGTGATCACGATTGTTATCGCGCACGTGATGTTCTGCGTCAGCTACATCACGACCACGGTGAAGGCCCGAATCCGCGGGTTCGACTGGCGGCTCGAAGAAGCGGCAGCCGATCTCGGCGCGAACGCATGGCGTACCTTCACCAGGGTCACGCTGCCGATCATCGCTCCCGGCATCGCCGCCGCCGCGCTGCTCACGTTCGCACTCTCGCTCGACGACTTCATCATCACGTACCTGAACTCCGGACGCGTCGAGACGTTCCCGATCAAGATCTGGATCACGAAGCGCTCGTCGATCCCACCCCAGATCAACGTGTTCGGCACGGTGGTCCTCCTGTTGTCGCTCGCGCTGTCGATCGGCGGCCTGCTCGGCCAGCGCCGTCGCGGCCGCGTCACCACGCGCTGACCGCAGTGCCGACCTCAGCAGCTCCGATGAGCGAACTGACGTTCTAGTCTCAACGGTCGATGGTCAGCACCCGCTCGATTACGAAGCCGATGCCTCTCGCCCAGGCGCGACGGATCGCGCTGGCGGCACAGGGGTTTGACGAGGCCCGACCCTCTGGTCGCATCGATCGTCGTCACATCCGCAAGCTGCTCGATCGCGTCGGGCTGCTGCAGATCGATTCGGTCAACGTGTTCGTGAGGTCCGAGGAGCTTCCGGTCTTCGCCCGTCTGGGGCCGCACGACCGTTCGCTGGTGCGGCGGATGGACGCCGACGGGGAGCTCTTCGAATACTGGGCGCACGAAGCTTCGCTCCTCCCCGTGTCGATGGAACCGCTGTTCCGCCACCGCAAGGAGCGGGCGCTCCTCGGAGGCGACTCGTCGGTGTGGGGCGGTCTGCGTGATCTGCACCACAAACGGCCGGAGCTGGTTGCGAGCGTCTACGACGAGATCGTCGCCCGTGGCCCGGTGCCGGCAAGTGCGCTGTCGGGGAACCGCGGAGCCAAGCGCGAGCACTGGGGGTGGAACTGGGACGACGCGAAGCTCGGCGTCGAGAACCTCTTCTGGACGGGTCGTATTGCTTCCCGTCGGCGCGCTTCGTCGTTCGAGCGGGAGTACGACCTCGCCGAACGCTGCTTTCCGCCCCATGTGCTCGCGTCGCCGGCGCCGAGCGAGGACGACGCCCGTCGGGAGCTCGTCCGTCGTTCCGCCAGGGCGCACGGCATCGGCACGGCGAAGTGCCTAGCCGACTACTTCCGGCTCTCCACTGCAGTCGTCCGGCCGATTCTCGACGAGCTCGTGTCCGACGGAGAGTTGATCCCGACGGTCGTGGACGGCTGGACGGATCGCGCCTTCCTCTGGGCCGACGCAGCGTCGCCTCGACGCATCACCGCACGGGCGTTGCTCTCGCCGTTCGACCCCGTGGTGTGGGAACGTACGCGCGCAGAGCAACTGTTCGGATTCCGCTATCGCATCGAGATCTACGTCCCGAAGGACAAGCGGGTCCACGGGTACTACGTGCTGCCGTTCCTATTGGGCGACGAGCTCGTTGCCCGTGTCGACCTCAAGAGCGACCGGCAGAACGGGGTTTTGCGGGTGCAGGCTTCGTGGGGTGAAGTTGGCATCGACGAAACGGAGGTCGTCCACGAGTTGGCCGAAGAACTCCTGCTGATGGCCGAATGGCTCGGGTTGTCCAACGGGGTCGAGGTCATGCCAGTCGGCGATCTGCACACGAAGCTCGCAAAGGCGGTCCGGGCCGCACGTCCGGGTTCGTGATCGTCCCCGGCGTGGCGGACCTCGGTCGATCTCCGGGTTCTACGCTGTTTCACCGTGCATCTTGACCTCGTGTCGCTCATCGTCGACGACTACGACGAGGCGATTTCGTTCTTCGTCGGCGTGGTGGGCTTCGAGCTTGTCGAGGACGTGCCATCGCTGGCGAACGACGGACGACCCAAACGGTGGGTGGTGGTCCGTCCAGCGGGTGCAGCAACCGGCCTCCTGCTCGCGCAGGCCCACGGGGAACGCCAGCATCGCGCCGTTGGTGAGCAGTTCGCCGGGCGCGTCGGCCTGTTCCTTCGGGTCGACGACTTCGACGAGACCTACGACCGCCTGCGGGCGAACGACGTCGAGTTCGTCCGCGGTCCGTCGGACGAACCGTACGGGCGGCTTGCGGTGTTCATCGATATCGCCGGCAACCGCTGGGACCTTTTCGGTCCCCGCTGACCGAATGCCGGTCAGCGGGCGAAGCACCTCGCGATGAAGTCATAGGTGCGCGTACGAAGAACTGTGGGCGCGTCGCCTTCGACGAGGAGGTGCCCGGCCTCCGGGAGCACGACGAGCTCACCGTGACCGCCGGCGATCTCGTTCACGATCTGGCTGGACCAGATCGGCAGGATCGTGTCGTGGGTGCCGTGCATGAGGAGGAGCGGTCGGCCCCGCAACTGCTTGGCATCTTCGCAACCGGCCGACTGGGTGGCATAGGTGCACACTCCGAGGACCGCGTCGGCGATCGGTGACGCGTCGAGCGCCGCTCCGATGGCGATGGCGCCGCCGAATGAGTGCCCGGCGGTGACGAAACGCGCCGCGCCTCGGGCCTCGGCGAACATCCCTGCCGCTCCGAGGTCCTCGACGCACGCCTCGATGTCGTTCGGACGTCGCCAGCCGACGCGGATCACCCCGATGCCCTCGGCCCCGAGTCGACGGCCCAGGTCGTGGAAGAGACCGTTGGCCGGACCGAGCAGTCCGCCCATCGCGCCGCCGCCACAGAGGACTACATCCCGGGCGTTTTCCGGTCCGTGCCAGAGCAGCGTCAACAGGCCACCCGTGGTGAAGATCTCCAGATGTCGCAGTTGCGGGTCGATCTCGACGTTCTGCATCCCGAGCACGCGGAGCCCACCGACGTTCATACCTTCGACACTAGGTTTCGTGGCATGACCTCGTCGTCCTCATCGTCCTCGCCTCCCGACGAACTCGCATCCCTTGACGCGACCGCGCAGGCCGATCTCGTTCGCCGACGGGAGATCTCGCCTGAGGAGTTGGTCGAGGCGGCGATCGCCCGCGCTGAGCGACTGCAGCCGGTCCTCAACTGCTTCACGACGACGCGATTCGATCAAGCACGAGCGGAGGCTGTGGCGACCAACCCCGGCGACGGTCCGTTCGCCGGCGTTCCGACGGCAATGAAGGACCTCACCCTGCAAATCGCCGGTGAGCCGTGCCACGCCGGGTCGCGGGCCGTGCGCGCGCTCAATGTCTTGGGAACGGTGAACTCGTATCACTACGACCGCTTTCGTGCCGCCGGGCTGGTGTCGCTGGGGCGGACCAACACGCCGGAATTCGGGAACACGATCACCACCGAACCGCTCTCCTACGGCCCGACTCGTAATCCTTGGAACACGCATCACTCGACCGGCGGATCGTCGGGTGGCGCTGCGGCTGCAGTCGCCGCAGGGATCGTCCCGGTAGCCCATGCGACCGACGGCGGTGGATCCATTCGCATTCCGGCATCGGAGTGCGGGTTGGTCGGTCTCAAGCCGACCCGTGGACGTATCTCGCACGGCCCGACCTCAGCAGAGGGCTGGGCGGGCTCAACCGCGGGCCACGTCGTCACGCGAAGTGTGCGGGACTGCGCCGCACTGCTCGACGCGTGTCACGGCTACGAGCCCGGCGATCCGTACACCGCGCCTCCACCGAGTCGTCCGTATCTCCACGAACTCGGTGCTGATCCGGGACGCCTGCGCATCGGCTTCTTCGCCGGTCCGACGCTCGACGGTCATGTCGTGCACCCCGAGTGCGTCGCCGCGGTCGACGGTGCGGTGAAGCTGCTCGAAACACTCGGCCACCATGTGGAGGCCGACCGTCCCGACGCCATGCTCGAGCAGAACTACGGCGACAACTTCGTCGTCATCCTCTCGGCCGGCCAGGCACGAGACACAGCGCTCATCGAGGAGGCGCTCGGACGACCGGTCGGTCCTGAGGACCTGGAGCCGGAGAACCTCTTCTTCACCGAGCTCGGCCGGGGCGTGAGCGGCGTGCGATACCTCACTGCGGTGGAAAGTCTGCACGCATATCAACGGCGCATGGCGGTCTGGTGGACGGATCGGGCGCGGGGTGGCCGAGGGTTCGATGTGCTCGTCACGCCGACCATCGCCCAGCCGCCGCCACCGATCGGCTGGATGTACGCACCCGACACTCGGCCGGGATGGCGGGTGCGAATGCTTCTCCAGTACACCTCGCAGTTCAACGGCACGGGCCAGCCGGCTGTGTCCCTCCCACTGCACATGACCGCCGACGGGCTGCCGGTCGGCGTGCAGTTCGTCGGCCCGTTCGGACGCGAGGATCTGCTGCTGCGCCTCGCCTCCCAGATCGAGTCCGCCGCGCCTTGGGCGGCCCGCCGCCCACCCGTTCACGCATGACCCGGCGCGCTCGCCGTTTCGACCGACGGGGCGAGTTGGGTCGAGACTTGTGGCCATGACCACCGATCCGCTTCCCGGCGTGTGCGACGACCTCGCCGCCGAGACCGCCGAACTGCTCGCTGTGCTCGCGCCCTTGAGCCGCGAGCAATGGTTGCTCGACACCCCCGCCGACGATTGGACGATCCGGGACCAGATCGCCCACCTTGCGTTCTTCGACGAAACCGGTCGGCTGGCCGCGACCGACGCCGAGGCGTTCGCCGCGTCGACAGCGGAGCTGATGAGTGGCGCCGATCCGACGGCCGGACCTGTCGCCCGCGGTCGGTCCATGGGTCCGTTCGAAGTGTTGGCCTGGTTCGAAACGGCTCGCGTCGACATGATCGACGCCTTCCGTGGGCTGACCGGCTCGACCCGCCTTCCCTGGTACGGCCCGGCGATGTCGGCTACGAGCTTCGCCACCGCCCGGCTCATGGAGACCTGGGCGCACGGGCAGGACGTGATCGACGCTCTCGGTCTCACCCGGACTCCGACGGCTCGCCTCAAGCACATTGCCCACATCGGCGTTCGTGCCCGCGCCTTCTCGTACGCCACGAATGGGAGAGCCGTACCGGACGGCGAGGTGTTCGTGCAGCTGACCGCCCCGGACGGCTCCATCTGGACGTGGAACGCACCGCCGGAGGGCATCACCGCCGAGAACCGCGTCGTCGGCGACGCCCACGAGTTCTGCCTCGTGGTCACGCAGCGCCGCCACGTCGACGACACCTCGCTCGAGGTGACGGGTCCGCTGGCCAGGGACTGGATCGGTATCGCCCAGGCGTTCGCCGGCGGCCCCGGCACCGGCCGCGAGCCCGGCCAGTTCGCCCCGCACTGACCTCCTCCAACCACACGACCTGGGTCGGCTCACGCCGTTGGGTCGGCAGGATCGCATCCACGCACAATCGCATCCACGCACGCGTCCCGCCCCAGTGCACGCGTCCCGACCCAGTGCACGCGTCCCGCCCCTGTGCACGCGTCCCGACCCAGGAGCCGGGACAAACCCTGGCCACCGCTACGCTCGTGGTGCTGGTTGTTGGCCGCCGTTCGTGGCCGGTTCCTGCAACCGTCCGTCGAAGGTCAAGAACGCAGGAGAGCATCGTGGAAGTTCGCATCGGGGTTACGCAATCTGTCAAGGAGATCGAGCTCGATCTGGAGGACGCGGACCGTGACGCCACCGTGGCGTCCATAACGGCGTCGTTGACGAGCGGCGAGGGTGTCCTCTGGCTGACCGACAAGCGAGGGCGCACGGTGGGCGTTCCTGCGGCGAAGGTCGCCTACGTCGAAGTGGGCAGCGCGGCGGAAGAGCGTCGGGTCGGCTTCGCCCGGTAACGGATCGCCCGCACCGTGCGCTCGACCGTGGCCGACCACCGTCACCGCAATCGACGAGCGTCTCGGCAGTGACTCCTGATCTGTTCGATCGTCGTCTGCTGATCGTCACCGGCAAGGGTGGCGTCGGCAAGACCACGGTGGCCGCCGCGATCGCCTGGCATGCTGCCAGTTCGGGTAAGCGAGTGCTGGTCTGCGAGCTCGATGCCAAGGGGGACCTGCTCGGAGCTCTGACGGGTGCGGACGCAGTCCGGTCGCGGCCACTCGCCTTCGAACCGCGCGAGGTGCATCCGCGGCTGCACGCAATGGTCATGGACCCGGAAGCTTCGCTCAAGGAGTACCTGAAGCTCAATCTCCGCATTCCCTTCGTCGGTCGCATCGGATCGCTCTCGAAGGCGTTCGACTTCCTTGCCAACGCCGCTCCGGGTGTGCGTGAGATCGTCACCATCGGCAAGCTCGCCTACGAAGTGCGCGAGCGGCACTACGACCTTGTGGTCGCCGATGCGCCCTCCACCGGTCACATCGTCGGCCTCCTTCGCGCCCCCGAGGCGATCAACGAACTCGTTGGCGTTGGACTCATCCGTTCACAGACACGGTGGATCATCGACATCCTCCACGACGCTGCGACAACCGGCGTGGTGGTCACCACGACGAGCGAGGAACTGCCTGTCAACGAATGCATCGAATTGCTCGGCCGTCTGCGCAGCGACCTTGCGGTTGCGCCCGAAGCGGTGGTGGTGAACCGGCTCCTCCCGCAATCGATCGTGCCGTCCGATGCTGTGGCGATCGCCCGCCTTGCGGGAAAGGTCGACCCCTCGTCGGAGCCGGCGAAGGCGAAGTTGCTTGATGGGGCCCTCCTTCTGGACGCGCTCTCCTCAGCGCGTGCTCCGCATCTCGACCGCCTGCTCTCGGCATGGAAGGGACCGCTTGCGTTGGTCCCCACGGTGACCCATCGCCCGACGGGTCTGGCGGTCACCCGAGCAGTGGCGCACCATCTCGCTGAGGAACTGTCGACGTCGAGGGAACCTTCCGAACCCCGGGGTCCGCGATGAGCTCAGACCTCGCCGAGGTTCTCGTCGACGTCGATGTCGTGCTGTGCTGCGGCGCCGGTGGTGTCGGCAAGACCACCACCGCTGCGGCACTCGGTCTGGCCGCTGTTCGTGCCGGACGCGGGCGCGTGCTTGTGCTGACCATCGATCCCGCTCGCCGCTTGGCTGATGCCCTTGGACTCGAGTCGTTCGGCAACGTCGAAACCGCTGTTGGCGTCCCCGACGCTCCGGCAGGCTCCGAGCTGTGGGTGGCCATGCTCGACACGAGCGCCTCGTGGGACGACCTGGTTCGAACCCATGCGCCTGACCCGATCACGATGGAACGGATCCTGTCGAACCAGCTGTACCGCAACATCACGCAACGATTCGTGCAGAGCCACGACTACATAGCCATGGAACGGCTCCACGCCGTGCACCAGTCCGGCCGCTATGACCTCATCGTCATCGACACGCCGCCATCACGCAACGCTCTCGATTTCCTCGATGCGCCGAGCAGGATGGCCGACTTCTTCTCGTCGTCGCTGCTGAAGTGGATCACGCTTCCGTATCGTCTCGGAGGAGAGCGTGTCGGACGACTCGGTTACCTCGCGTCGAAGCCGTTCTACCAAGTTGCCGATCGCATCCTCGGGTCGCAGTTCCTGGAGGATATCGCCGAGTTCTTCCTGTTGTTCCAGACGATGTACGACGGCTTCGTGCGCCGGGCCACCGACGTCGAGCGTCTCCTTCATCGTCGCTCGACCGATTTCATCGTCGTGAGCTCGCTCGAGCCGGCGCCCCTCCAGGAGGCCGAGTTCTTCCTGGCCGAGCTGGGTCGGCGGAGCCTGTCGATCGGAGCGCTCGTGCTCAACCGCGTGCTCCCGGAGCTGCTCTTCGACCCGGACACCCGACGACTCGCTTCGCGCCTTGTGGATCCATCCGCCGCCGACGACCCGAGCGTGCCGGCGGCAGAGCGCCGCATCATGAGACGCGCCGCAACGGCCTACCTCGACCTTGCGGCCCTGGGCGATGCCGAGCGGACGGCGCGGTCGACGCTGGCGAATCCGCCAAGGTGCGTGGTCGAGGTGCCGCTGGTCCCCTTGGATCTCCAAGACCTGGGCGGGCTCGTGGCCCTGGCCGATCTGTTGTGGCCGGTCAGGAAGGCGGCGAGGCGGCCGGGCCGGTCGAAGAAGGCGCCGTCATGACTTCCACCCCGCGCGGCGTGCTCGATCGGCAGCACCTGGCGTTGCTCACTGCATCATGGGGGCTGGTCGCCGACTTCTGCTTCGGGGATCTTCTTCTCCTCGTTCCGGAAGAAGCACCCTCCGCGCTGACGGATTCCGGCGTGTCGTCGGATGCGCCACCCGCCTTTCGGGTCATCGGGCAGATTCGTCCCACCACCAGCCAGACCCTCTATCAGGGCGATCTCGTCGGCCGCGTTGTTCCGGTGTCCGAGCGGCCGCAGTTCGGCGACGCCTGGCGCACGGGCGTCACGACGGACGGTCAGGTCTTCTCGCTCGAGGGGTCGACCGGCGCACGAATCGACGTGGTCCCCGTCCGGCGTCGGGTCGAGGGGTCGCTTCGGACGATCGCCCTGCTCTCTCGGGAGGTTCCGCTCGAAGCGGCGCGTCGTCTCGGTCGCTTGGAGCGGGTCTACCTCGAGATCTTCTCGCGCCTGTCCGAGATGATCGCGAACGGGTCGTTTCCCTTTCCCGATGACGACAACGATCCGGGAGATGCGCCGCGGGTCGGCGACGGCGTGATCGTGCTCGATGCCGACCAGCTGATCTCGTACGCCTCGCCGAACGCAGTGTCGGCACTGCATCGGCTCGGCCACTCCGTCAATCTCGAAGGCCGCCGGCTGCGTGACCTGGTCAGCAGCGCGCACGCCGAGTCGGCGATGCGGTTGCGCCGCCCGGTGATCTCCGAGGTGGCCGAGATCGATCGAGCGCGCGAGCAGCGGGTGATCGTGCTCTTCCGGACGATCCCGCTGCTGGTGCTGGCCGAAGGACAGAGCGAAGCAGTAGGGGCAGTGGTGCTCGTCCGTGACGTCTCCGACCTCCGGCGGCG
This sequence comes from Acidimicrobiia bacterium, assembly GCA_031423635.1. Lineage (GTDB taxonomy): Bacteria > Actinomycetota > Acidimicrobiia > Acidimicrobiales > JANYDT01 > JANLQX01. The sequence goes on from JANPFX010000221.1 coordinate 23,971, forward strand.
CGACCAGCTGCTGGCGACCAAAGATGCGTCGATACGTGAAGTGCACCATCGCGTGAAGAACAACTTGCAGACGATCTCCTCGCTGCTCCGTCTCCAAGGTCGTCGGCTGGAGTCCCCCGAGGCGAAGCTGGCGATCGAGGAATCGGTTCGCCGGATACGTTCGATTGCGCTCGTCCACGAGACGCTGTCGCGCGACGTCCGCGACGCGGTTCCGTTCGACGACATCGTCCGACCGCTTGTACGGATGGTCGAAGAGGGCCTTGCGTCCCCTGAGCGTCCGTTGCGGTTCGTGCTCGACGGAACGATCGGCGACCTCCCCCCGGAGACTGCAACTCCCCTTGCCGTCGTGCTGACGGAGCTGCTGCAAAACGCCGTGGAACACGCCTATCCGGCGCCGACGGTGCCGACCTCGCCCAATGCCATCGTCAAGCCCGGCGAGATCCGTATCCGCTTGTCCAACGATGCCGCCGGGCTCGATGTCGAAGTCCGAGATGACGGTGTCGGCCTTCCGGATGGCTTCTCCCTGGCGGCGTCGTCGAGCCTCGGGCTGTCGATCGTCCGCACTCTCGTCACCACCGAGCTCGGCGGAGTCATCTCGTTCCGGAACGATCACGGCACGGTGGTGTCGCTCCGCATTCCGCGCGTTGCCGATCCACGCGTGAGGTAACGACGCGTGAGGTAGCGACGCCTCCGGGTCGACCCCGGTGGATCACGACCCTCCCGCTCGTTCGCTCTTCGACCGTGAGACCTTTCGAGCGGTGCTCCGCGCCGCGAGCATCGGGGGCGAGCTGATCGTGATCATGCGAAGCGTCTTCTTCGACATGTTGTGGATGGCGAATCCGGCACCTGCGGGGATCAACGCGAGAGAATTCTTCGCGAGGGCATGTTCGTGTTCATCCATGGTGAGCACGGCCCCGCCCTTGATGACGACGAGGACCAGGTCCGATCGGGCCGGCTCTTCGGCGAACTCCTCGAACGGTCCGACGATCATCACCCCGATCTGCGTCTGGTCGGTGCTGTGGAGCACTTCTCGAAAGTGCTCCTTCGCCTCGGCCAGACGCCGTGCGTCGAACACGAACTCGCGCATGACCTAACGCTTCGCGCTCTTCTTTGCCGGTGCGACCTTCTTTGCCGATGCAGCCTTGGCGGCAGCGGCCTTCTTCGCCGGAGTTGCCGTCTTCGCGGGAGCCGCGTTCTTCGCCGCGACCGGTTTCTTGGCGACGGACGTGGTCTTGGCTGTGGCCATGGTCTTCGTCGCGGCCTTCTTCGGAGAGGCCCGCTTCACCATCGAGCCGGGGTGCTTGAGCCCTTCGCGCAGCGTCGTGGCGATCGCCTGCGCCACTCCGTCGGCAACGCTCTTCACGTCATCTCGGATCGCCGGGTCGGTCACAACACCACGAAGTGCCGCGAAGGCTTCCTCGATCGCCTCCCGGATGCCGTCCAGCGCGTCGTTGACGGTCGAGCCTTCGGTGCCGACCGCCTGTTCGGCGTGATACTTCAGTTTCAATCCGAGGCTGCCGAGACGATCGCCAACTTCGTTCCAACCAGGGTCAGTGTTTGTGTTCATGGCTTCGACAATGGCAGCCGCACCGTGCGCGCCGTAGGGCCGTTCGGGCCCATCGTTGTCGGCAAAAGTCAGATGACGACTGCGTGCTCGCTGACGAACAGGCGTGTGCGGCTGCGCACGTGGGCCATCGAGTCTGCGGCGACTGCTCTTCCGAGGTCGGTCGCGTACGCTGCGTCGAAGTCTTCCCGACTGTCGAACCACAGTTCGGAGACACCGTCGAACTCCGTCGCGTCGTCGACGAGGTTGAAGGTGATGCGACGCACACGGGGGAGCTGAGCGGCAAGGGGTGCATGCTCGTCGAGCCACCAGCGGCGAAAGTCTTCCGCGGTCATGTCGTCGCGACGCGACAGCAGGATGACGGCTTTGAAGCTCATGATGCCTTCACGATGCGGTGAAGGGGACGTCCACCGACGGCGAGGGCGAGGAGCGCGACGATTTCCCCCGGACGTGGAGCGTCGTCGACGGAGAAGGCGATGGCGTCCATCTCGTCGAATGACCAGATCTCGTTGCAGTTGGTGATCGGCGCCACGATCCGCGTGCCCGGACCGCCGAGGAGCTTGGTCGACGGAATGATGGCCGGGCCCTTGCCGAGGCGTGCGCGAACCGGTCCCCCGAATCGAGGATGGATGAGGGCTGCGGCGTGTTCGATCTCACCGTCGACCCCGACGATCGCCGCCTTGCCGTAGGCGCTGACCTCGTTGACCTCACAACCGAGCGCAGCCAGGGCCTCGTCGACCAACAGTGCGCCGAGTTCGGCACCGAGGTCGACCAGTGGTGTGAGGTCATCGACGAATTGCCCGGCATAGGGGTTGGTCATCACCACCCCCGTTGCGACCTTGCGCCGCAGGCCGTTCACCGGACGGCCCATCTCCACGCGTGTCGTTTCCACGACCGACACGATCTTCCTGATGCTCAGACTCATGGACAAGACGGTATCGGTCCTTTCAGCGGGTGAGGCCGCGTTCCACCCACGCGCCGCGATTGCGTTCGTCGATGACACCCAACTCCTCGAGGAAGCTGACGAGCTTCGAGAGATCACCGATGATCCGCGCTTGATGGCCCGGGTTGCTCCGAGCCGCCTCGGCCCCGCCGTCGATGTCGAGTGTTCGGTAGACGTCGGGGTTCACCATGAGCTCGGCGACGAACCCGACGGCGGCCGGGGCGAGAGCCGCTGCGTCGGCCCGCTCGTCGTCCGGCAGGGTGGGCCAGACCTCGAGGAGGAACGTCTTGGCGAAGCTGAGGTGCCGAGCCTCTTCGAGGACGTGAATCTTCGCGATCTGACGCGAAACAGGATGGAGTGTGTCGTTGCGCATCGTCGCCCGATTGCACATGTCGAGCAGTTCCTCGACGGCGAGAATGAGCAGGTACCCCATCGCCCGCCCGCCGGGAAGACGATCGACGTCGCCGAGCTCTGCGCCGCCCGTCGGAGCGTACGTGGGAGTGCCGGCGCGACGGATGTACTCCCCGAACATCGTGGAGTGGCGGCACTCGTCGGCGATCTCGACGAGGAGGTAGCGGTGCGAGGGGTCGGTCACCGGGAGCTCGGCGAGATGGCGGAGCACGATCTGCATCAACTTGTTCTCGAACCAGATGCCGGCAGCGCTGAGGGATGCGCACTCATGGCGGCTGTATGTCCGTCTCTCGGTGTCGTTCATGGCTTCCCATTGCGGCGTTCCGAACAGCGGAAGCTTCTCGGGCGGTAGGTGGAACATCGAGTCGTCGCAGACCCCGATGCTCCAATCGACATCGCGGAACGGGTCCAGGGTGAGTCGTTCGGAGGCCACTGTCAGTTGGGCGGCCTTTGTTGCAGCGGATACTGTCATGCCCGAAACCTAACACTGACAGTAAACACTGTCAATATATTACGCCAGTGAACACTGTCACTATCGGGGTCAGCATGCGATGATGGTGGGATGCCCCCCGATGGTCATGATCCGGTGCCCGAAGAGCTGAGCCTTGACGAGCTGGCCGATCGATCAGGCGTCAGCACCCGAACGATCCGCTACTACCAGTCCGAGGGCATTCTCCCCAGCCCGCGCAAAGTGGGCCGTGACGCCCGCTACGCGGTCGCGCATCTCGAACGTCTCGAACAGATCTCCGAGCTCCAGTCCCGCGGACTCAAGATCGAGGCGATCAAACAGCTGCTGGGACGGAATCGGGACCATCGGTCCGTCATCGAGTGGTTGGGGGTCGACGACGTGCTCCGGGCCAGGTGGGCCGACGATGACGCCGCAGCCATGACACGTGCCGAGGTCCACGGTCTCCTCGGTCATCATCCCCATCGCATCGTCGGGGAGATCGTCGATGCCGGGCTGCTCGATCGCCGTGAGGACGGAACGTTCGTGGCTCCCAGCCGAGCCCTGCTCGACCTCTCGCTTCGCATGCTCGATGCCGGTGTGAGCATCGATGTCGGGGCGAAGGCTGCGGCACTTCTCCGACGCCGACTGGCGCGAGCGGCCGACGAACTCGTCGAGCTGTTCGCGTCCGAGACGGGGCGGTCCTTTGCCGGGCGGGGTCGACCCGACGAACTTGCCGCCGCCATCGATGCGATTCGTCCGATTGCCCTCGACGGAGCCAGGCTCATCCTTGCCCAGGAGTTCGAGCGGTCACTTCGCGTCCTGGCAGCAAAGCCACAGTGGGCCAGGCGCTGACAGGCACGACAGCGTAGGGTGCGGTCGTGAGCCCCGTCGCCAGCACCGCGGAACCCGCAGGCGTGTCCGCCGGTGAGCAACTCGACGGCGGTCGTGCATGGCTCGACATGGCGCTCGCCGCATTGTCGATGTTCACGGTCTTCGCCACGGCGTATTCGTTCGGCACCTTCGTCCGGCCGATGGCGGAGGAGTTCGATGCCGGACGCGGCGCGACTGCCCTCGTCTTCGCGATCACCGCGTTCGCGTACTTCTCACTGGGCGCGGTGACAGGGCCGCTCGTGCATCGAGTCGGTCCACGCCGGATGGTTGCGTTCGGCGCGACCGTCCAGGTGATCGGGATGGTGATCACCACCCGCGTGCACGCGCTGTGGCAGGCATATCTGTCCTATGGCGTCGGCGTCGGCGTCGGCGTGGCGTGTTGCTACGTCCCGTTGGTTGCTGTGGTGGGCGGTTGGTTCAACCGCCGTCGTCCGGTGGCTCTCGGGATCGCGGTTTCCGGAATCGGCCTGTCGAGCCTGTTCGGTGCGCCCATCGCCGCACGCCTGATCAAGGCCCACGGATGGCGTGATGCCTATCTCGTGTTTGCGATCGCCACCGGGATCCTTCTGGCGATCGTCGCAATCTTCGTACGGACGCCGCCCTCGTTCGGCGTGGCCCCGCCCATTCGGCTCAGCGCCGCGCTACGTACACGTACCTTTGTTCTCTGCTACCTCGCGCTCGTGCTTGCATCGATCACGCTGTTCAACGTCTTCGTCAACCTGGTCCCGTATGCCGAGGACCATGGAATCGCGAAGGTGCGCGCTGCCACGCTCCTCAGCCTCCTCGGCGGAGCGTCGGTCGTGGGTCGCAATGCTCTGGCGTTGCTTGCCCGACGAGTCGGTACCTTGGCGACCTACGGCCTCTCGATCCTCACGATGGGTGCCACGCAACTTGTCTGGCTCGGCGCCGAATCGAGCTACAGCGCGTTAGCTGTGTTCGCTGTCCTCTTCGGCGTCGCGTACGGTGGCCTCATCGCGCTCGGTCCGATTCTCCTGGCCGAATTGTTCGGCCCCGAACAATTGGGCGGCCTGGCCGGTGTCAACTACACCGCGGCCGGGGTCGGCGCGCTCTTCGGCCCGACGGTCGGCGCCTGGCTCGTGGATCGCACGGGCAGCTACACGCTTGGGACGTCGCTCGGCTTCGTGTTCGGACTGGGCGGTGCCGGCCTCCTGTTCGCCGTGTGGCGTGGCACCCGGGCCGATGCCGCGGCGTCGTCCCGACCCCGGTAGTGGCCGAAAACGGCCCGACCCGTCTACCTCAGGCGAGCGAGGATCTCTCCCGTCGAAGCCCCGAGCGCCTCGACGGGACCCGGTCGCTCCTCCCAGTCGCTGAAGCCGACGGGGGATGCGGCGAGTCGATACGCCCGTTCTCCCGCCGCCTCGTCGACGGGCATCTGGACCCAAGCGCCGGCGGCGGCAATCTGGTCGTCGTCCAGCGCATCGGCAAGTGAGTTGATCGGCGCGAACCAGACGTCGCAGTCGTCGAACCGTTCGACCCACGTGTCGTAGGGGAGCGTGCCGAATTCGATGTCGAGCATTGCGATGAGGGCACGCGCGTTCGCCGCGCGTCGACCGGCGGACGTGAATCGCTCGTCGTCGGCCCATTCGGTGCGTCGCAACGCCTGGAGCAGCGTTGGCCAGTGGCGATCCTGTTCGAGCCCGAGCAACCAGAAGCCGCGCCCATCGGCAGCCATATAGGAGTTGATGATCGGCGCGCCCATCTCGGTGCGGTGCTTCGTCGACTGAATCCGGCCGAAGTACTCGCGGATGCCGAGGTCCCAGCCGTTCACGTAGACACCGGTCCGCAGTAGCGACGTGTGCACGAGCCGTCCTTCGCCCGTACGGGTCCGATCGAACAGTGCCGCGCAGATCCCCGACACCATCGAAATCGCGGTCGTGTGATCGCCCATGCCGGATCGGGAAGCCGGTGGCAGCTCACCGGGCGGAACCATCGAGTGTGCAATCGACGACCGGGCCCAGAAGGCGCCGATGTCATAACCGGCCCGATCGCGATCCGGGCCGGCCAGCCCGTAGCCCGTGACCGAGGCGTAGATGAGCGACGGATGGCGGGCACGTACCGACTCGTGGTCGAGACCGAGACGCTCCAGTGCATCCGGCCGGAGGTTCGTCAAGAAGATGTCAGCGTCGGCAAGGAGCCCGTCGAGCTGCGTGCGGGCGTCGTCAGTGCGAAGGTCGAGGACGATGCACCGTTTGCCCCGGTTGTCGAGCTCGTACGGAGGCACGCGTGCCTGGTCGATGCCGAGGTTGCCGAAGAGGTTGCGCATCGGGTCACCGCTCGGCCCCTCGACCTTGATCACCTCGGCGCCCCAGTCGGAGAGGATGCCTCCCGCCCCCGGCCCTGCCACCCAGATCGCCAGCTCGACAACACGTACACCGGTCAACATGCACGCCGACCCTAAGCCACGCCGGGCGTTGCGGCCAGCGTGCGACGCGGCTCGACCGACTTCACGAACGAGGGGCGTGCGAACCGCTACGTTCGCAGTCATGTTCACCTCGCCAGCAATCGTTGCCCACAGAGGCGCGTCGAAGGCGTTTCGCGAGAACACGGTCGAGGCCTTCGAGGAGGCCCGGCGTCAGGGTGCGTCGATGGTCGAATTCGACGTGCGGCGGACAAAGGACGGCGTGCTCGTGATCCACCACGATCCGTCCGTCTCCGGTGTCGGCGTCATTGTCGAGCTCCACGCGTCCGAGTTGCCGAGCTATATCCCCACCCTCGTTGAGGCGCTCGATGCGTGCGTGGGCATGGAAGTGAACATCGAGATCAAGAACGACGAACGCGAACCGGATTTCGATCCGGACGACGAGGTAGCGGCGAGGGTCGTCGACCTTCTCGCCACTCGAGAGGACGCCGACGCGATGCTCATCTCATCGTTCCGTGGTCCGACGATCGATGCCATTCGTTCCGCGAACCCCGAACTGCGTACGGGTTTTCTGTTCACCATGCCGCCGCTTTCTTCCCTGCGACTCGAGGCGATGATCCGGCGGACCGCGGCGACCGGTCATACGGCGATCCATCCCCACCACCGCGGGGTGACGCAGCGGATGGTCGACCAAGCGCACGAAGTTGATCTGGCCGTGAACGTCTGGACCGTCGACGATCCGAAACGGATGCGCTCACTCGCCCGGATCGGGGTCGACGCACTCATCACCAACGTGCCGGGGATCGGCGTCGAGACGTTTCGCGTCCGCCACCCCTAGGGAAGGAGCGAGGTGTACAGCTCCAGGTAGCGCTTGGCCGACACGGCAAGCGACAGGTGCTCCGCAACCCAGGCACGGGGCAGGTACGAGGCGCGCGACTCGAGGAAGAGGTGCAGCCTCGCCGGGAAATCCGCGGCTGCCCTGAACCGGTCCCCTGTGACCCCGTCGGCAAAGTACGGCACCGACGATGCCGACACCTGGTCGACGCCATAGGAGAACCGATTCGGGTCGTGCCACTCTCCGAGGTCCCACGCCAGCACGGGAACTCCGGTCGCCATCGCCTCCTGATACGCGAGGCCCTGGTTCTCGTGCTCGCAAAGGAAGATCAGGCCCCGTGTGCGCTTCAACGCCGACCGATAGGTCTCCTGGTCGTGCTCCCGGTAGACAAGCACCTCGTAACGCAGACCGCGGGCCTGGAGGGCCTCTTCGACCGGTACTCGTACCTCGCCGCGAACCCGATCCTGATCCCAGCGGATCTTGTCGTAGACGACGAAGTCGAGCTCTTTCGCTTCATCGGAGCAGTCCGGCCACGCGTCGAGGTCGATCCCGGCGAACCACACCTCGGTTTTCCCGGGGTATCCGGGCTCGAACATCTCGGCCACCCACAGTGACGCGGAGATGTAGATCCGGCGACGCGGGTCGTTCATCAGGTCAGGGTTTTGATTGGGGTGATCGTAGGGACCGTGCCCGATGATCTGGGGGTTCGGGAGATCGAGGTAGTCGATGATGCCCGGGTACCCGGCGAGACCCACCGGGTACGTGGGGTTACGGCGGGCCAGCCGTCGGTCGTTGACGACGACGTTGCATCCGGCGGCCAGGAGCGCCTGAACCAGTCGATCAAACGCCACCCCGAGTCCCGTCACGCGTTGGCCTGCTCTGGCCGCGTGCACGATCTTGCGCGCTGCCCGGTGGAGGTGACGATCTCCCGGGACAGCTGAATCCCGCTCGAAGTCCTCGAAGAACAACAGGACCACTCGATCGCGGTCCCAGTCGAGTGGCCGGCGATGCAGTCCGAGTCGGCACACGGCGCGACCCAGGCGCGCCACGCTGCGAGCCGGTGCCTTGACCATCTCATCGGTGATCACGGTGATCACACGGGGCCGCCCGATCGCGCCAGTCCCCGCCTTCCTCATGCGGCAAGTATCGGCGACCGGCGGGCGTGGCTCAATGCGCCGTTCGGCCCGTCGGCTCAGGGAAGGGCAACCGCTACGGTTTGGTGCGTTGGCAAAGCCCACCATGGCGAGCCGCGGAGAAGAGTTCAGTCAGTGGCGACCACGTATTCCTCGCTTTCGTCAGGTGTCCGAGCGTTCGGTCGTGAGATCCGCGGCCTGTATCGGATCCGCACCCGTGATGTGCCCGGCGACGTGGCCCGGACGCTCGCTCATCTGCGTGACGTCGAGCGATCAGCAGTCGCCCTCGGCGGGAGCGAGCATCGTGGACTCGACGTGCTGGTTGTCGGGTGCGGCCAGACGCCGCGAGAGGTCCTCGGATTCGGTGCCCGCAATCGCGTCACCGGGATCGACCTCGACGTCGTTCCGACCGGAATCGATCCGATTTCGTACCTGCGGCTCCTCCGGCAGAACGGCGCGGTGCGGGTGGCCAAGACGCTCGGCCGAAAGGCGCTCGGGATCGACCGGAGGTTCGCCGCCGAGATGCAACGCCAGATCGGTGCGCCGTCCGCGTCGTCGCCGGTCATCCGGCAGATGAACGCCGAAGCGATGTCGTTCGCGGACGAGTCGTTCGACCTCGTGTACTCCTATTCGGTGTTCGAGCATCTTCCAGATCCGGCCGCCGTCCTGGCCGAGATGGGCCGGGTATTGCGCCCGGGCGGGGCCGGATTCGTGAGCGCGCACTACTGGACGTCGGAGAGCGGCGCCCATGACATCCGGGTGTTCGCCGGCGATCGCGAAGACGTCCCGCTCTGGGCACACCTCCGCCCGGCCCATCGTCACGAGATCACCGAGAACGCCCATCTCAACTACTGGCGCGTCGAGCAGTACCGCCGGCTCTTTGCGAGCGTTCCGGACGGTCAGGTCGAGGTGGAGTTCCACGAACCGGATCGGCTCGCGGTGTTGGCCGATGAGCTCCAGCGGATCCGTGATGCCGGTGAACTCGGCGGCTATGCCGACGAGGAGTTGCTCGGCGTGAACATCTCCATGATGTGGCGCAGGCCGCTGCCCTGACGCCTGTCGGGCTCCGGGTGGCGCCACGGAGCCTGGCGCTACGGGAGCACGAGGTCGATGACTTCGGGCTCCCACCGAAACTGGAGCACTTCGGCATCGCCGAGGTGGTCGCCGTCGACCTGCCATGGAAACGGGCGATTCCCGACGACCCGGATCGAGCGGAGGTTCTCGCGAACTTCGACCCCGGGTACCCTCCGCAACCGGTCACCCCCGCGCAACGCCGCAGTCACCGCGCGCAACGTGGAGCGAAGTCCGAACTGCGTGAGCACGACGCATGCCAGCGGATCGTCGAGGGTCGCCCCCGGAGCCAGCGACAGCGGCCGCGATCCGAGAAAGGTGTACGGGTCGGTGTTCATGCACACGGCGAAGTACCCCTCGACGGATCCGTTGCCGAACTCCACCCGAAAAGGAGCGGACCGTCGGTCGAAGTGCCGAACCCAGGTGTCGATCGCCGCGTAGGCGAAAAGTGGATGCCCGAGGTATCGCTTGAGCTGGCCTCGCCGTTCGACCTGTTCGACCACCGCAGCGTCGTAGCCCATCCCGACGTGGAAACAGAAGAACCGACCGTTGACGCTGCCGAGTCCGACCCGCTTGATCGATCGGCGCGAGAGGGCTGACAGCAGCTGATTGGTCGCTTCGACCGGTTCGTTGACGAGCCCGATCGTGCGGGCGAACACGTTCGTCGAGCCCCCGGGCAGCACGGCAAGCGCCGTCCGCGAGCGCACGAGGCCGTTCGCAACTTCGTTCACCGTACCGTCGCCGCCGAACGACACCACGACGTCGACACCGGTCGCGGCCGCACCCTGGGCCAAACGCGTGGCGTGACCCCGTCGTTTCGTCTCCGAGACGGTCAGATCGTGACTGGCGGCCAGCGCGTTCTGGATGACGACACGGCCGCGTGCGGTGACGCCCGACGCCGATGGATTGACGATGAAAAGGATCTTCACGAAGCTCCGGGAGCTCTACGACGGGTGGCGAGAGAGAGTGACTCCCGACACATGAGTTCGTGCGAATTTTCACAAGCACGTCGGGGCCGATCAGAATACGAGGTCACCGCTCCGCCTTGCTCCCGCTTCGGGGCGGCTCTCACCTTCTCAGGAGTCAGTTCATGAACGTTGCCGTCTGCGTCAAGCAGATCCCGGACCCGGCCCTCCCGGGGTCGCTGGATCCCTCAACCCACGCACTTGTCCGCGAGGGCAAGCTCATCCTCGACGACTCCGACGCCGATGGGGGGGAGATGGCGCTGCGCCTCGTCGAGGCGGCGGGCGGGGGTGAGGTCACTCTCGTCTCGATGGCTCCCAATTCCGAACAGAGCGGCCTCCGCACCGGTCTGGCCATGGGCGCACACAAGGCCATCCTCGTCAGCGATCCGGCGCTCAAGGGCTCCGACTCGCTCGGCACGGCCAAGGTCCTGGCCGCGGCGATCAAGCGGGCAAACCCCGATCTCGTGATCGCCGCCACCGAGTCGACCGACGGCTATACCGGCACCACACCGGTCCAGATCGCCGAACTCCTCGGGTTCCCATCGGTCACCTTCGCCAAGAAGGTCACCGTTTCGGGCAGCACCGTGGTCGTCGAGCGCCAGACGGAGTCCGGCTACGACGACGTGAGCGCGTCGCTCCCCGCCATGGTCACCGTCACCGCCGGTGTCGTCGAGGTTCGCTATCCGTCCTTCAAGGGCATCATGGCGGCCAAGGGCAAGCCCCTCGAGGAGCTCAAGATCGCCGACCTCGGCATCGACGCGTCGTCGGTCGGCTGGGCCGGTGCGGGCCAGAAGGTCGACTCCGTGGTCGACGCCGAAGCCCGCCAGGCGGGCATGGTCATCGAAGACGACGGCGAGGCGTACGCCAAGATCGTCGAGTTCCTCGAACAGCTCAAGGTCATCTGAGCGCCGGCTCAGCATTCGTTCGTTATCGGTAGAGAGAGAACACATCATGGCAATTTCAACGATTTGGGTTGTTGCAGAGGTCGTCGACGGAAACGTCACCACCAGCTCGCTCGAGCTGCTCACGGCGGCACGGGCCACCGGAGCGACGGTCGAAGCCGTCGTGGCCGGCGACGGCGCAGCCGTTGCCGACCAACTCGGCAGTTTCGGAGCCTCGAAGGTCTATTCCACCGGTGATCTCGGCGGGTCGCTCCTCGGTGTCCCCGTGGCTTCGGCGATCGCCGCACTCGTCGCCGGGGGCAACACCCCCGATGCGATCCTCCTGGCGCAGACCTACGACGGCCGCGACATCGCCGGTCGTCTTTCGGTCAAGCTCGACCGCACCGTGCTCACGAATGCGGTCGGCGTCTCCGTCGTCGGCGACACGCTCGTCGCCGACCATGCCGTCTTCGGCGGCTCGAAGATCGTGAAGGCCAGCTTCACCGGTGCGGGGCCGTTCATCGTGCTGGTTCGTCCGAAGAGCTACGCCGCGGAGGCTTCCGGTGGCGCGGCGGCCGCCGTCGAAACCATTGCGGTTCCCGACAGTGGCGCATCCGGATCGGCCACCGTCACCCAGCGTCACATGGAGGAGCGCACCGGACCGAAGCTCGACGAAGCTGCCGTCGTCGTGTCCGGCGGCCGTGGTCTCGGTGAAGCCGGCAAGTTCTCCCTGGTCGAAGACCTGGCCAAGGCGCTGCATGGGGCGCCGGGTGCATCACGGGCCATCGTCGATGCCGGCTGGGTCCCCTACTCGTACCAGGTCGGCCAGACGGGCAAGACGGTCAAGCCCGAGGTCTACATCGCCGCCGGCATCTCCGGTGCCACGCAGCACATGGTCGGTATGAAGGGCGCGAAGAACATCATCGCCATCAACAAGGACAAAGAAGCTCCGATTTTCGGCATCGCTGATCTTGGAATCGTTGGTGATGTCCACAAGGTTTTGCCGAAGCTGTTGGAAGCGTTGAAGGGCCGCTCGTAAACGCGAGCCCGAAGCGCGGCAGAACGGCGCGAGGCCGAACTCCTCGTGTCGAGTAGTCGGCAGAACAAGCGTCAACCTGAGGAAAACCGGCAGATTCTTCTGCCGGTTTTTCGCTTTAGAACCGGGGTGTATTTTCCGAAAGATCGACTGTCTATGGTCAGCTTCGATCACGCGTCGTCGCTGACGGCGTGCCCTCAACCGGAGAGCACCGCTCACGCCCGAGCGGTGCTTCACGACATCGTGGACGACCTTGACGCCCTGCTGTTGTTCATCGAACTCCCAGCACGGAAGGTATCCGTCATTCGAGGACTCGGCTCGCTCGGGTTGACTCAAGCGGATCTCGACGCGGTCCGTCTCCTCGATCTGCTCGTCTACGAGGACCAAGTGCGCGTGGAAGCGTTGGTCCGGGGGATGTTCGAGGACCAGCTTCCGCTCGCCAGCATCGACGTGGTCATGCAGGATGCATCCGGGGCGCTGCGTCCGGTCGGCCTCACGTTTCAGCGGGTCGACGAAAACGGCCGAACGGGCGTTCTGCTTGCCTTGGAGGACCTACGCGCCGAATACCGCACCGCTGGATCACGCCTTCGACGGCGCGAGCTCAACGCCATCGTCGAGCGGGCATCGCACCGGCTCGCGCTTGCGTCGAACGAGCAACTCGATGCGGCCCTCGCCGTCTGTGCTGAGGAGCTTGCGGCAGCGCTGGGGGCGGACCGTCTTTCGTTCTGGAGACTCGACTGCAACGATGTCTTGCAGAAGTCGCCGTGGCTGTGGCCAGTGGCGCCGTCAGGTGTCCAGATCGACTTTGCCGGCATCAGCGTCGACCTCATCGGCGAACTGGCACGGAAGTCCGGCAACGGGATCGTCCTTCTACGAGCCACCGAACTCTCCGCTTCCTCGCCGCGCTACCTCCAGTGGCTGCGCGAGGACGGAGGAACGCTGATATGTGTGACCCGCGTCGACAACGACGGCAACACCCGAGTCTTCTCGTTCCACGTTCCCGATGACGACCCGAACCCACATCCCGACGAGATCCACGCGGCACGTGGCATCTTCGAGGTCATCGGCAACGCTCTCGACCGCCGAGCGATGTCCGAGACCATCGAGAGGAACGCTCGCTGGTCCCAGGCTGTCCTCGAGAGCTCGAGCGACATGATCGGTGTGCTCGACGAGGGATCGGTCATCCGGTTCGCCAGTGAATCGGTCAGCGATCTGGGCTACCAGCGCAGTGACATCGAGGGACGGCGATCGCTCGACCTCGTCCACCCCGACGATCTTCCGATCGCCGCCGAGCTCTTCTCCTCGCCGATCTCGAAGGTCGTGCGGTTCCGTCACGCTGACGGGTCGTGGCGCTACCTCGAGTGCCGCATCCGCAACCTCCTGGACGACCCCACGATTCACGGTCTGCTGCTCAACGCTCGCGACGTCACCGAACGCGTGATGATCGAACGGACGGTCGCGTCGTATGCACGCGCCCAGCACCTGCTGTCGAGCGTCACGATGCGGCTCTCCGCCGCGCTCCCGGGTGAGCTTCTCGACGAACTCCGGCGCGGGCTCATCGAGCTCGCTGTTTTCGTCGGCGTCGACCGGGCGGCGCTCTGGTGGGCCAAGGAACCGGGCAGCGTCGATGCCGAGATGTTCGTCGGAGCCGACGGCACCGATCAGCTTCCACCGGGTCAGATCAGGGTGCCCGTTCCCGACCACATGCCGGCTTTCTCGTTCGAGCGATCGACCGACACCAACGCGGTGATGTTCACGAGCATGCGCCATCCCGACCTTCCTCCCGTGGCGGCGATGCTGGCGGCTCGTTTCGTCGGGCCGACCGGAACCCCCGGCATGCTGACGCTCGGATCGGAGAGCTCAGACTACGAACCCGACGAAGCCATTCAGCGGGTCGTGCCGGCATTCGCCCAGATCGTCAGCACCGCGATGCTCCGCCACAACGCCGAACAGCGCTTGCAGCACCAGGCCACCATCGATCCGGTGACCGGTCTGGCCAATCGAGCGGTGATCCGCCGTCGCCTCGAGGAAGACCTCGAACGCACGCTCATCGAGGACGAGAGCGTCGCGTTGTTGCTTCTCGACCTCGACGACTTCAAGCTGGTGAACGACGGCTACGGACACCTTGCCGGTGATGACCTCCTCCGACAGTTCGGCGAACGCCTCAGCGGAACCTGTGGTCCCGACGATCTGGTGGGTCGACTCGGTGGAGATGAGTTCGTCGTGATCCGCTCCGGTCCGTCGGCTGCTCAGGAGATTGCGCCGCTTGCTGACCGGATCACGTTGGCGCTTCACGAACCGTTCGTGCTCGACGACCGGCGCTTCACCGTGTCGTCGTCGATCGGCATCTCGACATTTCAGCCGGGCGACGATCCCGTCGACATGTCCGACCTTCTCCGGCGCGCCGACATCGCCATGTATCAGGCGAAGCGTCTCGGACCGGGCGAGGTCGCCCGATTCAACGACTCCATGGGTCAGCGGGCACGGGGCAATGCCATTCTCCGTACCGACCTGGAGTTGGCGATCAAGAACCGCGATCTCGAAGTGTGGCTGCAGCCGATCGTCGACACGGTTACCGGACGGCGCCTCGGCGCGGAAGCCCTCGCCCGATGGCGTCATCCGAGCCTCGGGCTGATGAGTCCAGATGTCTTTGTCCCGATGGCGGAACGCTCCGGCTTGATCAATGCGCTCGGCGCCCTCATCCTCGACAAGGCACTCGAAGCACTTGTACGGCTGCGCCGTGAGTTGATCGTCGATGACTCGTTCTACGTGTCGGTGAACGTGGCCGCGCCGCAGCTTCGAGAATCCAACTTCGGCGACATTGTCGCCGCCGCGCTCAACACCTTTGGTATCTCCACCCAACAGGTGCGCCTCGAGATCACCGAGTCGAGTCTCGTCGATCGGTCGCTACGTGGCTCGATGCAGGATCTTCGGCGCTCTGGTCTCCAACTGGCGATCGACGATTTCGGCACCGGATATTCGTCGCTCGCGTCGCTCCAGGATCTGCCAGTCGACGTGCTGAAGGTCGACCGGAGCTTCGTGCAGAGGATCGACACGGATCGGCAGGCCGCGGCGCTCGTCGCCGCCGTGGTCACCATGGCCAACACGCTCGGACTCGAAACGGTCGCCGAGGGCGTGGAAACCGAGGGACAGCGGGCCGCGCTCGCGCTTCTCGGCTGCCCATCCTCGCAGGGCTACCTGTTCGCACGCCCGCTCGAGGGCTCGAGTTGGCAGCGCCAGCCCGACCTTGGCGCACTCCCCTACTCGTTGAGCGCGACCGGCGGGTAACCGAAGAAGGCCAACCCGTCGAGGGTGGTGGGGTCGACTGATGACCAGTCGAGTGCCTCGACCTGGGCTCTGCTCCTGCGACTGCTGACGCTGCGCAGTACGTCGAAGGCGCTTGCCCTCAGCAACGGCTTCTCCGCTGCCCCGTCTCCTGCGAACTCGGCACCGTCGATGACGATCCGGACGGGGCTGCCTCCCGCGCTGCTCGCGAGTTGACGGCGGATGAAGCCGAGTCCGACGGCGACTGCGGTCGAGTCGCGCGCCCCGGGGGCGCCGAGAGCGTGCCGCAGATCATGTTCATGGGTCACGGCATCGAAGAGCAGTTGCGAAAGCGCCATGCCACGTTGGCTGGCGACAGCCTCGACGAAGGGCGCATAGGTGTTCCACTCGTCGAGGATCTCCGGTCCGCTTCGCCCGGCACGCTTGTCGAGGTGGGCCTGCGTCCATGGCGGCGTTGCGACGCCGGCCATGTTCTGGTTGATGGCGTCGTCGATGACACCCGCGATGTGGGCGAGCGTCTGGAGGACGGTCCACTCGGGACAGTGCGGGACGATCCGCTCCCATTCCTCTTCTTCGAGCCCAGCGAGCAACGTGGTGACCCGCTCCCGCAGATCCCGGTAGGCGAGACCGACATCGATCGTGGCCAGCGACTCCTGCGTGTACCCGTTCACGGTCGCCGAGCGTAGATCCAACCGGACGTCGGGCATCCGGCGGTTGCGCCAGTGTCTGCGACATGACATACTTGCCCCGTGCGTTCGCTTTCTCTCATTCTCGTAGTAGGTCACTGAGCGCACAGCTTTCGTTTCCCGCTGCACGCGCTCGACCTCCGGTAGATCCGGAGGTTTTTTGTTTCTCCGGCCGGAATCCGACCACCGTCCTCCGTCTTGCCCGAACTTCCCCACTTCACCCACCTCACCAAGGAACATCCTCGCCATGGAGCTGACCGGCGCCCAAGCCCTCATCAAGAGCCTCGAAATGTGCAACACCGAGGTCATCTTCGGACTCCCGGGAGGGTGCATCCTTCCCGCCTACGACCCCTTGCTCGAGAGCCCGATCCGTCACATCCTGGTTCGCCACGAACAGGGTGCGGGCCACATGGCCGAAGGGTACGCGCACGTCACCGGGCGACCGGGCGTCGCGATGGTGACCTCAGGTCCGGCGGCCACCAACATGGTCACGCCGCTGTGCGACGCCTACATGGACTCGATCCCCATGGTGTGCATCACCGGCCAGGTTCCGACGGCGGCCATCGGCACCGACGCGTTTCAGGAGTGCGACACCGTCGGCATCACCCGTTCGGTCACCAAGCACAACGAGCTGATCATGAATGCACAGGACATCCCGCGCATCGTTGCCGAGGCCTTCCACATCGCCACGACCGGCCGCCCCGGCCCTGTGCTGATCGACGTTCCGAAGGACGTGCTGCAGAACAAGATGCAGTGGTACTGGCCCGACGTCATCGATCTCGCCGGATATCACCCGGTCATGAACGCCGACCCGATGTCGATCAGGCGGGCCGCTGAGCTGATCCTCGCCTCGACCCGACCGATTCTTTACGTGGGCGGCGGAGTTCTCAAGGCTCGCGCCGCAGCCCAACTGAAGGAGCTCGCCGAGCTCTGCGACATCCATGTCGTCACCACGCTGATGGCCCGGGGAGCGTTTCCGGATGATCATCGGCTCGCCCTCGGCATGCCCGGCATGCACGGCAACTACACCGCCATCACCGCGATGCAGCAGAGCGATCTGCTGATCAACCTCGGAGCGCGCTTCGACGATCGGGTGACCGGCAAGCTCGGTGGATTCGCTCCTGGCGCCAAGATCATCCACGCCGACATCGACCCGGCCGAGCAGGGCAAGGTTCGCACCCCCGACGTGTCGCTCGTCGGTGATGCCCGGATCACGATCGAGCATCTCATCGCGGCGATCAAGGAACTGCTCGGTACCGGTTCGTCGTTCCCGGATCGCGGTGTGTGGAAGCAGGCGATCTCTGGTTGGCAGGAGAACTTCCCCCTGACCTACGCGCCCCAGCAGGTCGACGGTCCGCTGAAGCCGCAGATGGTGATGGAGGCGCTGCGTGACTCGGCACCCGAAGGCACCATCCTGGCATCGGGGGTCGGTCAGCATCAGATGTGGGCGTCGCAGTACTGGAAGTTCAACGAGCCGTACACCTGGGTGAACTCCGGCGGTCTCGGCACCATGGGCTTCTCGGTGCCGGCGGCAATCGGCGCCAAGGTCGGCTGCCCGGACAAGACCGTGTGGGCGGTTGACGGCGATGGTTGCTTCCAGATGACCAACCAGGAGCTCACCACCGCGTCGATCGAGCGCATCCCGGTCAAGGTGGCGATCCTCAACAACTCCTACCTCGGCATGGTCCGCCAGTGGCAGGAGATGTTCTATGAAGAGCGCTACTCCGAGGTGTACCTTTCGCCGGAACTCCCGGACTTCGTGAAGCTGGCGGAAGCGATGGGTTGCGTCGGCATCCGCGTCGACTCGCCCGAAGAGGTGCAGCCGGCCATCGACAAGGCGAACTCGATCAACGATCGTCCGGTCGTGGTCGACTTCCGCACCGACGAGAGCGAAAAGGTCTTCCCGATGGTCCCTGCGGGCATCGGCAATGACGACGTCGAGGTGCACGAGTCGCAACGTGAACGTCTTGCCGCAGACAAAGCCCGTCGTATCGCCAACCGCGCCTGGTAAGTGCACGTAGGAACTAGGAAAGAATCAGACATGGCACAGCTCCACACCCTCAGCGTCCTCGTCGAGAACAAGTTTGGCGTCCTCGCCCGCGTCACGAGCCTCGTTTCGCGACGCGGCTACAACATCGAGTCGCTGGCTGTCGCTCCGACGGATGACCCGCAATACTCGCGGATTACCATCGTTGTCGACGCCGATTCCACGCCGATGGACCAAATCGTCAAGCAGCTGAACAAGCTCATCAACGTGATCGACATCGTCGAGCTCTCGCCCGAGGATTCCGTCGCCCGCGAGCTTCTCCTCATCTCCGTCACGGCGCTCCCCGAGCGGCGGGCCGAGATCGCCGAGCTCGTCAACATCTTCGACGCGAAGATCGTCAATGTCGGCTGGGACCAGATGACGATCGCGCTTGCCGATCCACCGGAGAAGCTCGATGACTTCGAGGACCTCCTGCGTCCCTACGGCATCGTCGAGGTCCAGCGGACAGGCCGCGTCGCCCTACCGAAGCTCAAGCGCGAAGCCCCCCAACTGCGAGCCGTCGCCGCCAGCTAGAGCACGTTAGGAGAGAGGTTGCCCCTCCGTTTCTTTGGCGCTGCGCCGCTCGCTTCGCTCGACTGCTCGCAACACCAGCGATCCGTCCACTAGGAGAGAGGTTGCCCCCATATATGGGGGCAGAACACCTCCGAACGTTGTTGGGAGGTGTTCTGCCGCAGTCTGCGCAGAGCGCTCAGGCGAGAGCCCAGAGGTCGGCGAGCGGCTGCGTGCCGGCGGCTCGGCGCTTGGCGACGAGGCCAACGGTGACGGTTGGGAGGGTGGCGGGTATCTGGATTTCGTGGACGCGGCCTTTGAGCGGTGACGCGTCAACGACCAGGCGTGGAATAAGGGCAACGCCAGAACCCATCGCCGCGAGTGCGAGGACCTCTTCGTTCGTCTCGGCTTCCCGGATCTCGGTGTCGTTTCCGAGATGTCGACGGACCCACCGTTCCGACAACTCACGCAGGAGCCCCTGTCGCGAGAGCAAGACGGGCTGCCCGGTGATACTCCGGACATCGCTGGTTGCCACCGCGACGAAAGGCGTGGTTTGCATCGGCACGGCGACCAGCCCGGCCGGTAGGCGGGTCGGGAGGGGAGCGATGGCGGTGTCCACCGAGCCGTCGCGCACGGCCGGAATGGCCGCGCCGGCGGGGCCGGTGCGCAGATCGACGTGGACATCGGGTCGGGCGCGTCGAAATCGTTCGAACAGCGATGGCGCAATGAGCTGGCTCGCGGTGACGGTGCAGAACACGGAGAGCTCGGTGACCTCGGTGCTCCGGGCCCGCTTGGTGAGAGCGTCCCAGTCATCGACAAGCGCTCGCAACGCCTCGACGAACACGTCGGATTCCGGTGCGGGCGTGACGGTCCGCCCTTCGCGTCGGAACAGCTCGCGGCCGATCGCGGCCTCCACCCGCTGGACAGCCCGAGAAACCGTCGACTGACTCACGTGGGAGTCGCGGGCGACCGCCCCGAAGTTGGATCGGTCGGCGGCGGCGACGGTGAGGCGAAGGTCCTCGAGCTCGGGCACTGATGCAGTCTACGCATCAGCAGACTGCATTATTGGCGCTAGGAGGATCAGTGTCTTTCCGGCAGAATCGAAGACCTCATTTCGCCTCTCAAGGAGTTCTCCCATGGCCACCGTGTATTACGAAAAAGACGCTGACCCCTCGGTCATCCTTGGCACCAAAGTCGCCGTCCTCGGCTACGGCAGCCAGGGTCATGCCCACGCGCTGAACCTCAAGGAGTCTGGCGTCGACGTCGTCGTCGGTCTGCGCGACGGCTCGTCCTCCAAGGCCAAGGCCGAGGCCGCCGGCCTCAAGGTCATGAGCATGGGCGACGCGTCGAAGTGGGCCGATCTTGTGATGATCACCCTTCCCGACACCGATATCGCCGAGGTCTTCGACCGCGATGTCGCCCCGAACCTCAGCGGCGGACAGGCCGTCGCCTTCGCCCACGGCCTGAACGTGCGCTTCGAGCTCGTGAAGCCGGCTGCCGACATCGACGTGATCATGATCGCTCCGAAGGGCCCGGGCCACCTGGTGCGCCGTACCTACACCGAGGGTGGTGGCGTGCCCGCCCTGATCGCGATCCACCAGGATGCGTCAGGTTCAGCGAAGGCCAAGGCCCTCAGCTACGCCTACGCGATCGGCGGCGCCCGTGCCGGCGTCATCGAGACAACGTTCGCGGAGGAGACCGAGACGGACCTCTTCGGTGAGCAGGTCGTGCTGTGCGGCGGTCTCACCTCACTCGTCCAGGCCGGGTTCGAGACTCTCGTCGAGGCCGGGTACCAGCCCGAGATGGCCTACTTCGAGTGCCTCCACGAAGTGAAGCTCATCGTCGACCTCATGTACGAGCAGGGCATCAGCGGCATGCGCTATTCCATCTCGACGACGGCCGAGTACGGCGACCTCACCCGCGGCCCGCGCATCATCACCGACGCCACCAAGGCCGAGATGAAGAAGATCCTCGGCGAGATCACCAGTGGCGAGTTCACCAAGGAGTTCATCGGTGACTACAAGGCCGGCTCACCCAGCTTCAACGCGCTGCGCGCCAAGGGCAAGGCCCACTCCATCGAGAAGACCGGCTCCGAACTGCGGGCGATGATGCCGTGGATCTCGGCCGGCAAGCAGAGAGTCGAAGACGCAGCGGGCGGCTCCAACTGAGCTAGCTCGCTGCAGCGATCGGGCAGAGTCGAAGACGCAGCGGGCGGCCGCAACTGGAGAAACTCCCGGGAGAGTGCAGCCAAGTCGCTCAGGATGCGACCGAGGCTGCACTCTCGCCCGTTCGTACCCCGCCGCGTTGGTCGGTAGCGTCAGGGCCATGTCCGTCGGCCGCCTTCCCGATTTCCGTCGCCGTCCTCGTCAGCGGGTTGCGGCGGCGGTGGTCGCGATGACGTTGCTGGCCGGCCAGCCCGTGGCGGCGCAAAGCGCAGGACCCAGGGTGGGGGAGCACTGGCATTTGGCCTTCGGGGTCTGGAACTGCGGCACCTGGGAGCCGCCGATCACGCCAGGAGACGACCCTCTGGGCATTCATACGCACGGCGATGGCCTGATCCATGTTCACCCGTTCGAGGAGGCGGCGGCCGGGAAGAATGCGGTGCTCGGCAGGTTTCTCTCGGTCTCCAAGGTGACCCTCACCAGTGGGTCGTTGGTCCTCCCGACGAAGAAGCTCACGGCCGGAGGGACGTGCCAGGGGAAGAAGGCCGTCATCCGCACTCTGACCTGGTCATCGAAGAAGGTGAACGCTCCCACCGTTGTCTCGGGTGACGGCAACAACGTGCCGCTGCGGGACGAGGAGGTCATCGTCATCGCCTACGGCCCGGCCGATGCCAAGGTAGGGCTGCCTCCATCGGTCGCTGAGCTGGAAGACCCCGCCGATCTTCCGCCGCCACCGCTTACCGCCAAAGATCTCGCTGCACTTCCCGCACCCCCGGGCTCGATTCCCTCGGTGGTCACAACGGGAAAGGCACCCTCGACGCTCAGGATCGTCGACCGGATGGTCGGCACGGGAGCCGAAGCCAAGAAGGGGACGAGACCCTATGTGCGCTTTGCTTTGTACCTCTGGCGTAGCGGCGAACTTCTCGACGTCTCATCGTGGAAGCGTGGCGAGCAACCTCTCGCATTGAGCCGGCTCGGGAAGGGCCGACTCCTTCCCGGCCTGGAGAAGGGGCTTCTCGGCATGAAGACGGGCGGGATTCGAGAGATCGTGATCCCTCCCGCCGAGGGGTTCGGTCCGGCGGGTTCGCCGCCGGTCTCGGGCACCGACACCTTGGTGATGGTGCTACAGCTCGTCTCGGTCGCCACGTGAGCTCCGGGGTGCACACCGTGGCGGCAGTTCTGCGGACGTCGGCGTTCTGATGGAGTGGTCCGATCTCGTCCGCGGTCGAAAGATGGTGCGGGACTTCACCGACGAGCCGATCGACGAAGCGACGCTCCGTAGTGTGCTCGACGGTGCTCGGCGCACTCCGAGCGCCGGTTTCACGCAGGGACTCGACTGGGTTGTGCTCGTCGGCCCGGAACAGACATCGCTGTTCTGGGATCAGACGCTCCCGGCAGCGGAACGGTCGACCTTTCGGTGGCCCGGACTTCTTCGCGCTCCGGTGATCGTTCTGCCGATGGCTGACCGACGCGCCTATGTAGGTCGCTACGCCGAGCCCGACAAGGCGCAGTCAGGGCTCGGCGAGGGGGCCGACCGGTGGCCGGTGCCGTACTGGGATGTCGATGCCGGCATGGCGGCCATGGCGTTGCTCTACGCGGTGGTCGACGCCGGTCTGGGCGCGCTGTTCTTTGGGATCTTCCGTTCCGAGAACGAGCTCCTCGCCTCCCTCGGTGTTCCCGCCGGTGTGCGCCCGATCGGAGCGGTGGCCATCGGACATCCGACCGAGGCGGCGAAGCTGGTCGGTCGTCAGGGGAGCCCGTCCCGGCGTCCACGCCGGCCGCTCGACGACATGGTCCACCGCGGACGCTGGTGAGCTCCGAGACGAACTCCGCGGCGGAATCAACTCGTGCGGAGCTCCACGAGAACGCCGAAGTGATCCGATGGAACCACGCCGTTGCGGGGCGTTGTCCCCAAGAGACCCGCGCTGATCGGTACGCCAACCCCTTTCGGGCGGGGCCATGAGACGAGCACGTAGTCGAGCCGACGATTCGGCCAGGTCGCGTCAGCGAGGTGGGGGTTGCGCCGTGACCAGGTGTACCCGGGGGAGTCGTCACCTGCCATCTCCCATGCATCGGTGAGGACGAGTCCTCGTTGTGGCGGGGTCCGTCGCCCTGTCAGCATGCGGATCTCGTCGCTGTCGGGCACGGCATTCAAGTCGCCGCCAACCACGACTGGGAACGCCGTATCGGGGTCAGGTCGTCGCTCAACGATATGTGCGCATAGTTGCTCGGCCTGTGCCACTCGAGTCGCCGATCGGTCGAAACGATGCTCGAAGTGGGTGGAGACGCTGGTGATCACGCCGTGGGGTGAATCGACCGAAGCGAATATCGCTGTGCGGGGTGTCCGCTCACCGCGGGCGTCGACCAGCTCGATGGTCTCGGATCCGAGGAGTGGCCACCGGGACATGACGGCGTTGCCGAACGACTGACCGCGCCAGAAGATCGTCGGTGTACGGGCGGAGTGCCAGCCAAGCGCCTGGCTGATCAAGTCGACCTGATCAGCGCCGCCCTCCATGGCCCAGACCTCCTGAAGGCACACAATGTCGGGCTGCTCCTCCCGGAGCGTCTCGACCAGCGCCACGAGGCGGCGCTCGTGCTCACCGAACCGATGTCCGACGTTCCATGTAGCGATTCGGACGACCACGAACTCGATCGTAGGGGTGGATCGGTTCGGCCGGTAGCGTGGGGGCGTGCTCAAGACGACCGCAGTGACCAAAGACTTCGGCGATCTCGTCGCCCTGGAGGGGATCACTCTCGAGGCGTCCGCCGGCGAGATGGTGGCGATCGTCGGACACAACGGCGCAGGCAAGTCGACGCTTCTGCGGATCATCTCCGGCCTTCTGGAGCCGACATCGGGGGAGATCTCGATCGCCGGGTACGAACCGGGTTCGATCGAGGCCCGCGCCGCTACGTCGTATCTCCCCGACAACCCGGTTCTCTACGACGACTTGAGCGTGATCGAGCACCTCGAGTACATCGCCCGCCTCCATGACCGCGACGACTGGGAGGACCATGCCTGGGACCTGCTGACCCGTCTCGGACTCGACCACCGGGCCGATGACCTCCCGGCGACCTTCAGCCGCGGGCTTCGTCAGAAGGCCGCGCTGGCTGTCGGCTTCGTCCGTCCGTTTCAGCTTCTCCTGATCGATGAGCCCTTTGTCGGACTCGACGCGTCCGGTCGTGACGCGCTCGTCACCTTGCTGGTCGAGGCGGCTGCTCTCGGCGCCGCGGTCGTTGTCTCCACCCACGAGCTCGGCTTCCTCGAGCGGGCGTCGCATTGCGTCGTGTTGCGCGACGGCGTGGTCGTCCGCGACGGTGCTCTCACCGCCGAGGTGGCGAGGGAACTCGTCTCGTGAGCGTCACGGATGCCGCAGCTTCGGTGACGGCATCGGTCGGTGATCCATTCGTCGCTCTCCGGGATCTCCGACGGGCCCGCAAGGCGAACCGCCTACAGGGCCTGCCCTGGGGCGAAACCCTCTATCGCGTCTACTTGATCGTGATCGGCGTCGGGGGCATCGTCTGGTGGCTTGCCGCTGTGCTCGGCGAGCGTCAGGTCTCGGCGTCGACGGTCGCCGACGTCCGCCGTGTCGGTCCCGGCATCATCGGGTGCGTACTCGCGGTTGTGGTCGGCAACTCGCTTCGATCGGGTGCCCGAGGGGCCGCTCTCACCATCGAACCCGCCGATGTCGCCCATGTCCTACAGGCGCCCCTGTCGCGGGCTCGGGTGCTGCGCCGCCCGGCCGTCCACACGCTTCGTCGCGGCGTGCTGACCGGCTTTGTCGTCGGCGGGGCGGTAGGTCCGCTCACTGCGCCGTTCCTTCCGGGCGGCCCGGGGCGTTGGACGCTGTTCACGGCGGCGCTCGGCGCGGTGTTCGGACTCGCGCTGTCGTCGCTCGCGCTCGTCGCGAGCGGTCGACGTCTTTCGCCTCGTCTCGCTCTTGCGGTCAGCGTCGGCTTGCTCGGCTGGTCCGCGGCCGACATCGCCCGGGAGTCGATCACGTCGCCTCTTTCGTTTGCCGGGACAGCGCTTCTTCGGCCTCTCCCGGACGCTCCGGCCGCGGCAGATCGTTCGGCTCTCGGGATCTGCGCCGTCGCAGTCGTGCTCCTGGCGCTTGCTCTCGTCGGTCTCGGAGGAGTTGGCGTGGAAGCGGCCGAACGACGCGCCCGACTCATCAGCCAGTTGCGTTTCGCCGTGTCGACGCAGGACCTGCGCGGAGTGGTCCTCCTCCGCCGTCAGCTCGCGTCGGAGCGGGCGCGCCGCCAACCATGGTTCCGGGTCCGCGGACAGGCCGGGCCGGGCAGGGCTGTCGTCGTCCGAGGTCTGCGGAGCATGGCCCGGTGGCCGGTTGCGCGCGTCACCCGCGTTGTCGTGCTGGCGGTCGTTGCGGGTGCCCTCATGAGACTCGCGTACGAGGGGGCGCTCCCTCTAGTAGTACTAAGCGCGCTTTGTTTCTTCGTCATGGGTCTCGATCTCGTCGAACCGTTGGCACAGGACGCGGATCGGCCTGATCTGCTGAAGTCGCTCCCCCGACACCGCGGCCGAATGGCGAACCGTCAACTCATCGTCCCGAGCGCTGTCGCAGCGCTCTTCGGTCTCGTGGCCGGTCTCGCTGCCATCGCCGCCGGTGTGTTCACCGGGTCGACGGTGGGGCCGAACACCGAAACCGCTCTGGCCCTCGTATTCTCGGCGGTCGCCGGAGCGGTGATGGGTGCGCTCGGTGGTGCCGTGAATGTGGCGCAGGGTCCACCCTCGCTCAGCACGATGCTGTCCACCCCGGAGTTCGCGTTCCTCCGCACCTCGCTCCCCGTGATCCTCACGGTGGTCGGCACGGTCGGACCGCTGCTCTCGTGTCGCGTTGCGGCGAACGACGCCAAGTCGCCGTCGGTGTATCCGGGGATGGTTCGTGGCCTGTTGGTGGTCGGACTCATCGGCTATGGCGTGGTCCTGTGGATCACCGACGGCGGGATACGAGAACCGAAGTAGCACCTTGGGAACTCGTCTCCGCGTCAATTCGCCAGTCCCTCGCTTTTGTTGACCGTTCGTCGCAAGTGACGGTGAACTCCTGGCGGAGCGGGCCTCGAACCCGTCATCCTTTTGGCCATGCCCTCGTGGACTCCGAATTGGAACCCGGTCGTGATCGACGAGGTCGGCCTGCTCGACGCAATCGCCGACTGTGCGGCTGCTATCGCGTCGA
This sequence comes from Acidimicrobiia bacterium, assembly GCA_031423635.1. Taxonomy (GTDB): domain Bacteria; phylum Actinomycetota; class Acidimicrobiia; order Acidimicrobiales; family JANYDT01; genus JANLQX01. The sequence goes on from JANPFX010000221.1 coordinate 50,393, forward strand.
TCGAGGACGGTCACGACGCGCTGGAGCCTTTTGTGGTCCGCGCCCGTGACCAGTGGGAAGGGCCCGCTCGTCTCGATTTCGAGGATGACTACACATCCTTCGAGCGACAGGTCGGAGCGGTGATCGCCGAATTGAGGCAGGCTTCGCTGGGTTTGCAACGCGAGATCGCCGAGGCGCATGAAGAACAAGCGCGTCGTTGGGTCCAGCAGGAGCGGTGGAGGCAGGAGGAAGCGGCCGAAGATGCGGCTGCGATCGCCGAACGAGAAGCGGGGAGACGACAACCGGTCGGCGAACGAGACAGCGCCGACGAGTTCCGGGTCGGCGCGGATTCCCCGGGCGACGGCGACCTGATCTGATCCGGGCCGCTCTAGGAGAGGTGATCGACAACCCAGTCGACGGACGCGGTGAGCGCTCGAACGTCGTCGGGGTCGATGCTCGGGAACGTGGCGACTCGCAACTGATTGCGCCCGAGTTTGCGGTAGCTGTCGGTGTCGACGATGCCGTTGGCCCGGAGCACCGCGCTGACCGTCAACGCGTCGACACCGTCGAGATCGATGGTGGCGACGACAGCCGAACGATCATTCGGATCGACCACGAAAGGTGCTGCGAACGTCCGCGAGCTTGCCCAGGCGTAGAGGTGTTCGCTCGATTCGCGGCAGCGGGCGTTTGCCCATGCGAGGCCACCGTTGGCGTTGATCCAGTCGGTCTGTTCGGCGGCGAGAAAGATCGTGGCCAATGCCGGCGTGTTGTAGGTCTGGTTCTTCGTCGAGTTGTCGAGGGCGATGCTGAGATCGAGTGATGCCGGAATCCACCGGCCCGACGCCTTCACCTCTGCGATCCGGGCGAGAGCTCGCGGCGAGCAGAGGGCGATCCACAGTCCGCCGTCCGATGCGAAGCACTTCTGCGGGGCGAAATAGTACGTGTCGAACTGCGACGCATCGACCTCGAGTCCTCCGGCCGCGCTGGTCGCATCGACCAGGACGAGTTGCGATTCGTCTGCGCCGATCGGTCGGGTGATCGTGGTGGCCACTCCGGTGGACGTCTCGTTGTGAGTCAGGCAGTACGCGTCGAGCCCGTTCGGACCGTTGGCCGGACGGGCAATCGCCTTGGCCGAGGTGCCGGGGTCGGCGTTGATCACCTCCGGGTCACGGAGAAACGGTGCGGCGGCGCTGGCCTCGGCGAACTTCGACGAGAACTCGCCGAAGACGAGGTGCTGGCTTCGATCCCGGATGAGGCCGAACGACGCGATGTCCCAGAACACCGTGGACCCGCCGTTGCCGAGCAGCACTTCGTAGCCCTCGGGGAGCGAGAACAGCGATCGCAGGCCGCCCCTGAGTCGGCCGACCTCACGTTTGACCGGTTCCTGACGGTGGCTCGTTCCGAGCAAGGAGGTGCCCGTCGCCGCGAGCGCCGCCAGCGCCTCCGGACGGACCTTGGAGGGCCCGCACCCGAAACGACCGTCTCGTGGGAGGAGATCGGCGGGGATGCGGAGGTCGGGGGTCGTTGACACGGGGATCGAGCCTACGGAACAACTTGGTCGACGTTCCGTCAACATTGCCCGTGCTGTCACGTGACCGGCGCCACGTCGGAGAACGGGGGATCGTACGAAACGTCCAACGGCGGACGCCTAGCCTTGCTGACCCTGTGGCACGCATCCTGGTAACTGAGTCCATCGCCGAAGGCGGATTGGAGCGACTTCGCAAGGCGGGGCACACCGTCGATGCGCAAGAGGGTCTCTCCCCCGTTGAGCTGAACGACGCGATCGTCGGCGCACATGCTCTGATCATCCGATCGGCTACGAAGGTCACGGCTGATCTGCTCGAACACGCCGATGTTCTTGCCGTTGTCGGTCGGGCCGGAATCGGTCTCGACAACGTTGATGTACCGGCCGCCACCCGACGCGGCGTCATGGTCGTGAACGCGCCGCAGTCGAATGTGGTCTCCGCCGCCGAACAGGCCATGGCGCTCTTGCTGGCCACGGCCCGCAACCTCGCCCAGGCCCACAGCGCGCTGAAGAATGGCAAATGGGAACGCTCGAAATGGGAGGGGGTCGAGCTCTACGGCAAGACGATCTCGATCATCGGCCTCGGCCGGGTCGGGGCGCTTGTTGCCGAGCGCTGCGCAGCTTTCGGGATGCGCGTGATCGCGTTCGATCCGTACATTTCTCATGATCGTGCCGCCGCTCTCGGCGCAGAGCTGCACACCCTCGAAGAGTGCGTGCGTCAGTCCGACTTCATGTCGGTCCATCTCCCGAAGACCAAGGAGACGAACGGCATCATCGGGGCGGCCATGCTCAAGTTGGCGAAGGTGGACCTCCGAATCGTGAACACGGCTCGCGGCGGCATCGTCGACGAGGTCGCGCTCTATGACGCCGTGAAGTCCGGCCAGATCGCCGGTGCGGGTCTCGACGTGTTCAGTGACGAGCCCTGCACCGACTCGCCGCTCTTCACCCTCGACCGAGTGGTTGTCACCCCGCACCTCGGCGCGAGCACTCGTGAGGCGCAGGACAAGGCCGGCGACACGATTGCCGACATGGTCCAGTTGGCTCTCGCCGGCGACTTCGTGCCGTTCGCCGTCAATGTGGACGCCGCTGCGGCCAGCGAGACTATCCGCCCATACCTGCCGCTGGCCGAACGACTCGGGCTCCTCGTAGCCGGCCTCTGCCATGGAACGCCGTCCGAGTTGGCGATCACCTTTGCCGGCCAGATCGCCGACTACGACACACGCATCCTCCGCCTCGCCGTCCTCAAGGGTCTGCTCGGTGCCGTGCATGACGATCAGGTCACCTATGTCAACGCGCCGCAGCTTGCCGACGAGCGCTCGATGTCGGTCACCGAGACGAAGTCGTCGCTCTCACTCGACTATCGCTCCAAGATCGAACTCCGCACGTCGTGCGGCCACTCCCTCGCCGGTACGATCGCCGGTCTCCGGATGGAGCCGCGCATTGTGATGGTTGACGATCATGCGGTGGAAGTGCCGCCTTCGCGGCATCTGCTGGTCGTGCGCAACGACGATCGTCCAGGCATGATCGGCGCCGTCGGCGTCACACTCGCCAAGCACGAAGTGAACATTTCGAACATGGCACTGGGTCGCTCGGAGACGGGTGGGAGCGCCCTGATGATCCTCGACACCGACGACGCGGTGCCGACAGCCGCGCTCGAAGAACTTCGTTCGGTTGACGGCATCCTCGGGGTCGACCCGATCGATGAGGCTCTGCGGAACTGACGGCGACGCGGACGACCGCCCCGGAGTGTGCTCCGAGGCGGTCGCCGATCGAACATCTCTCAGTGGGAGAAGCGGGTACCGTTCGCTTCGCGGAGCCGCTCCGACATCGCCGACAAGAGCTTCATCGAGAGGCCGGGGATGTGGGCAAGAGCAGTGGAGAACTGCGACGGCCCGAGAACCAGCAGGGTGGCATCGGTGATCGCGGTGACCGTGGCCGAGCGGGGCCGCTTGTCGATGGGGGCGAACTCACCGAAGTGCGATCCCGCCCCGAGGGTCGTCACGAGGTTGCCGTCGATCTCGACCTTGAGCGATCCGTCGTGCACGACGTAGCACTCGAACCCGGTCGAACCCTGGCGCACAATGACTTTGCCGGCCGACACCTCGACCTCGTCGCAGAGGCTGGCGAGTTCCTTCAATTCCTTCTGGGTACAGGACGAGAACAGCGGGACGGCTGCGAGGTGCGTGAGTTTGTCGGTCTTCGATGGCTTCGCCATGGCTGCTCCGTGTGGTTCGGTGTGATGGTCGTCCCATCATGGCCCACAAGCTGCGCTGATTTCCTCTCCGGATCGCGGATTCCTCGGTTCGCTCGGGCTCCCTGTCGTTTCCGGCGTGGCGTGGGCGGATTCCGTCGTTGACGTCGGTGCGTTCCTCCGCAATGCTGCACGGATTCATCTACCCGGAGGACAAACCATGACTCGTGCCAGCTTCGGCAAGAGATTTCTTGCCGCACTTCTCGACGGAATCATCGTCGGGGTGGTGGGCGCCATCCTCGGAGCGATCCTCGGAGGCGGAGCAGCGGGTCAGGCGCTGTCCACGGCGATCGGTCTCGGGTACTACATCTACTTCGAAGGTGGCCAGGGCGCCACGCTCGGCAAGAAAGCTCTGGGGCTTCGCGTCGTGTCCACCTCGGGTTCGTCGCCGATCGGGTACGGGTCGGCCGCCGTCCGCTACGTCGGGCGTATCGTCTCGGCAATCCCGTTGGGTCTCGGATACTTCTGGATGTTGTGGGACAAGGACAAGCAGACCTGGCACGACAAGATGGCCTCGACCTACGTCGTGAACGTCTGACCACTCCTTCGGGTGCCGCGGCACCCCGGTTGTCGCGATTCCTGCCCGGGCCAACGTGTCCCGGGCAGTTTCGCGTCGGAGGGTCAGAGGTTTCGTTTCGCCCAGCGGTGTAGGCGGACGATGAACACGACCGCTCCGAGCGACAGCACCAGGGACACGATGTGCGAGGCGCGGTAGCCGGCAGCGATTGCCGACCTCGCGAGGTTGCTCACTTCGGTGTTCTCGCCTTTGAGGAGCGGTCGGATCTCCTCGAGGTTTCCGACGCGGTGGCGGATCACGCCGAACAGCACGCCGCTCACGGCGGCCACGCCGACGGTCGATCCGAGGTTGCGCAGGAACTGGTGGGCGGCGCTGGTCCGGCCCATGTCGGCGGCGTCGGCCGACCGTTGTAGGAGCGTGAGACCGGCGTTGGTCACCGCACCGATGCCGCACCCCTGGAGGAACGACATTGCCGCGACGACGGCGACCGGGGTAGACGTCGAGCTGTAGACCGCGAGGCCGGTGACCAGCGGTGGAATCGTGAGCAGGCCGCCGGCAAGCATCACCTGGGTGTTCGTGAAACGATCGAGCAGGCGGCTGACGACGATCGATGCCGTTGTCCATCCGAGGGCCATGAAGGTGACGGAGAATGCGGCGATTTCTCGTGACCGTCCGAGCGCTCCGGTCACGTAGAACGGCACGAACCCTTCCACGGCGAGTCCGCCGGCGAACAACAGGAACACGGCGATGTTGATCGCCGCGAAGGGGGGTTTGGTGAGATGACGGAGTTCGAGAATCGGTGAGGCCGCGCGCCGCGCGTGCCTCCAGTAGGCCCCGCCGAAAACGAGGGCGGCGGCGATGGGGAGCGCGGCCGTTGCATTGAACTCGGTGGCGCCCACGAGCAGCAGAGTCAGGAAGGTGCCGAGCAGAACGAGCCCGCGGAGGTCGAACGAAACTGATGCTCCTTCGCGCTTTCCGGGCAGTCGGTTCCAGCCGATGAACGCCGCGAAGAGTGTGAGAGGAATGTTGACGGCAAACACGGCGCGCCATCCGAGCGGGGTCCGGACGAGCGCCGCGGCGAGCGCTGGGCCGGCAAAGGACATCACACCCCACACGGTGGAGTTCGCGGCGAATGCCCGGCTCCGAAGGTGCTCCGGGAAGGTGACGCCGACTGCGGCCAGGGCCACAGCAACGACGAGCCCGCCGCCCATTCCCTGCACGGTGCGGGCGAGGATCAACGTCTCCATCGTCGGTGCAAAGCAGCACGCCGTGCTGGAGAGGAGAAACGTAACGAGCGTGAATCGGTACACCCGGGCGAGGCCCAGCCCGTCGATCAACGGCCCGGAAGCGAGCGCGGCGATCGTGAGGGTCAGGGTGAAGGCCGTGAAGACCCACGGCAGCAGACGAACCCGCCCAAGATCACCGGCGATGGTGCTCTGCACGGCGGTGACGCCCAGTCCGTCGAAGGCCGACAACGAGATCGCCGTGAGGGTCGAGATGGTGATGGACCGGTACTGCGCCGAGAACACCGACTTCGCGGCACGCTCGGCGCTCGCCTCCGTCGTCACCGGCGTCACGTCTCGTCGGCGGCGAGCTCACGCTCGAGTACCACAGCTACTCCGTCGTCGTCGTTCGAAACGGTGATCTCGTCGGCAGCCTGCTTGGTCACCGGATGCGCGTTGTCCATGGCGACCCCGTGGCCCGCCCACGCGAGCATGTCGACGTCGTTTGGCATATCGCCGAACGCGATGACGTCTTGCTGCGATGCGTCGAAGTGATGGGCGATCCGCTCGAGGGCGTCGGCTTTGGTGACGCCGAAGGGCATGAGCTCGATGAGCGAGTTTGGTCCGAGGTCATCGCCCATGGACCCATAGGTCACGGTGGCAAGGTCTCCGATCGCCGCGATCAGGGCGCCAAGCAGGTCGACGTCCATCGCGGGATGCCGGAACATGATCTTCGTGAGCTGCCCGTCGAGGAGTTTCTCGAGTGGCGCCTCGCGAGCTTCGCGTCCATGCGCGAACACGGCCTTGTAGCCGGGAATGTGGCCGAAACCGGACGGACCGTCGACAGCGAACGAGGCATCGGGCAGTATGGCGCGGATGGCGTCGGCAGCAGCGAGGGCGGTCGTTCGCTGGTGGAGCCGTTGATCAACGACCCGCTCATCGGTGAGATCGATGACCATGGCCCCGTTCGAGCACACGGCCAGACCCTGGTGACCGGTCATCTCGGCAATCGGGTGGACCCAACGCGGCGGGCGGCCGGTGGCCAGCACGAAGGTCGAACCGCCTGCGACGACGCGGTCGAGCACCACCTTGGTCCGAGGGGCCAGCGACCCGTCGGATCGTATGAGCGTCCCGTCGATGTCAGACGCAACCACCCGAAAACGCACCCTTTCACGGTAGACGCTTGTCGGTGAACCGGGCGCTCGCTCGTTGAGGGCAGCCCGGTCAGCTCGTCGCGGTGGGTCAGCCCCTGGGTCAGCTCAGCGCTTTGGGTCGGGACGTCTGCACTTTTGGCACGTGTGCACTTTTGGCACGAATCCCGACCCAACGACGTCAGCTGACCCAGAATCGCCGGGTCACGCCGAAGGCTCGGCGTATTCTCGGAATGCGGACAACGCTCGCGGCCCGTAGACGGTTCCAGGTCCTCCGTTCATGACGATTGCGACGCCGATGGTCTCGGCAACCTCGGCCTCGGTTGCGCCGGTCCGAGCCGCTCCGCGAGCGTGTGCGGCGATGCAGCCGTCGCACTGCTTGGAGATGGCGATGGCCAAGGAGATCAGTTCTTTCGTCTTCGCCGAGAGCACCCCGTCCTTCATCGCGGCGGCGTGGAGTTCAGCGAAGCCTTTCATCACATCGGGAATGTCCTCACGGAGGGCGCGAGCCGGGGCGCGGAGCTCGTCTTGAATCTGGCGGGCGGAGTCCATCTCAGCAGTCTTGCGGGTTCCGTGCCATCTCCGACGGTTTGGTAGCCGCGGTTGGTTCGTAGACTCCCTGGTGACGCAGAACAGCGTTCCTCTGGTCGGAACGCATCGGAAAGAGACTCGCCATGGATTTCGAACTGTCAGACGAACACCAGATGTTCCAGAAGACGATGCGTGACTTCGTCGACCGCGAGATCCGTCCTGTTGCCCGAGACTGGGAACACGAAGGTCGCTATCCGACCGAGATCGTCGAGAAGATGAAGCAACTCGGGCTCTTCGGCATCACGATCCCGGGTACGTATGGCGGCATGGACGCCGACCTCGTGACGATGGCGATCGTGTTCGAGGAGATCTCCAAGGGGTGGATGGGGATCGCCGGCATCCTCGGAAGCCACTCACTCGCCTGCAAGATGATCGTCAACCACGGCACCGAGGAGCAGAAGCTGCGCTGGCTGCCCGAACTGGCGACGGGTGTTCGCCGGACGTGCATCGCCCTGACGGAGCCGAACGCCGGAACCGACCTCCAGCGCATCCGGACCACAGCGAAGAAGGTCGACGGCGGCTACATCCTCAACGGCACGAAGATGTGGATCACCAACGCCCGCTACGCGAACCCGATGCCGGTTCTGTGCAAGACCGATCCGACCACCACGCCTCCGCACAAAGGGATGAGCGTGCTGATGGTCGAGCAGGGCTCAGCCGGCATGACCGTGACGAAAGACATCGGCAAGCTCGGCTACAAGGGCACGGAGAGTTGCGAAGTCGTCTTCGAAGACTGCTTCGTCCCTGAGGATTGTCTGCTCGGCGGTTACGAGGGCCGAGGAATGCAAATGGCCCTGGGCGCGCTCGAGGTCGGCCGGGTCAACATCGCTGCGCGATCCGTTGGTATCGCTCAGGCGGCGCTCGATCAGGCGCTGCGCTATACGAAGGATCGCGAGGCCTTCGGACAGTCGATCAACAATTTCCAGGCTGTGCAGATGAAGCTCGGCGACATGGCCACGCAAGTGCAGGCGGCGCGCCTGCTCACGTGGTGGGCGGCGTGGCGGTCCGACAAAGGTATGCGCGCAGATATGGAGTCGGGCATGGCGAAACTGTTCGCTTCTGAAGTTGCCATCACCTGCTCACTCGACTCGATGAGGCTCCACGGTGGCTACGGCTATTCGACCGAGTTCGAGGTCGAGCGCCTCTATCGCGACGCGCCGCTGATGGCCATCGGTGAAGGCATGAACGACATCTTGAAGACGGTCATCGCAAAAGCGCTGATCGCCGAGTTGCACTGATCCTTGTGCGGCCTCCGATGCGGGCGAAGGGGACTTTGGAGCGATGCCGGTGATCGAGACGGTCGGACTGCGAAAGACCTTCCAGCCGAAAGGGCCCGGTGCCAAAAAGAAGGGTGCTGCCGTTGAGCCGATCGTGGCCGTCGACGGGATCAACCTGCGCGTCGACGCCGGCGAGATCTTCGGTCTGCTCGGCCCGAACGGTGCCGGAAAGAGCACGACGATCAAGATGCTCTCGACCCTCCTCGCTCCGTCCGGGGGCCAGGCCACTGTTGCCGGATTCTCGCTGGCAACGCAGCGGAACGAGATCCGACGGGTGATCGGTGTTGTCTCGCAGAGCGGTGGCCTCGACTCCGAGGAGACACCGATGCGAGAGCTCGTGCACCAGAGCGTGCTCTTCGGTCTCGATCGCCAGGCGGCCACGAAGCGGGTGAGGGAGTTGCTCGACCGCTTCGAGCTCGGAGCTGCGGCGAACCGGCAGATCAAGACGTTGTCCGGCGGTCAGCGTCGCCGTGTCGACATCGCGCTCGGGCTCGTCCACGCCCCGAAGTTGCTCTTCCTCGACGAGCCGACCACGGGTCTCGACCCGCAGAGTCGTGCGAACCTGTGGGACGCAGTGCGCCGGCTGAGGAGCGAGGGGACAACCGTGCTCATCACGACCCACTACCTCGATGAGGCCGACGCGTTGTGCGACCGGCTCGCCATCGTCGATCACGGTCGGATCGTCGCCGAAGGAACGGCCGACGCGTTGAAAGCAGGAGTGGGCGGCGATGTGATCACGCTGCACCTGCCCGACCCTTCGGCAGCTGACGGCGTGATCCGATCGAATGGGTTGGCGACGCACATCGAGCGATTCGGCGACGATGCGCTCCGCCTCACCGTCGGACGCGGTGATTCGACGGTCGGTCCGCTCCTTCGACTGCTCGACGACGCCGGGATCGAGACGACCTCGCTCTCGACCGCGCGTCCGACCCTCGACGACGTCTTCCTTCGCCATACCGGTCGTTCCCTTCGCGACACGCCCGCCTGATTCCGCTGAAATCACGAAGGACCATCGCCACATGTTCCATGACGTTCGAACTGTCTTCATCCGATCGATCACCCAAGTGCTCCGCAATCCCGTGTGGGTGGTGGTCACCTTGGTGCAACCGCTGTTCTATCTGCTGTTCTACGCGCCGCTCCTGAAGCGAACGATCGGGTCGGACCGGCTCAACGGCGGAAGTGCCTACGACATCTTCGTGCCGGGCCTCTTGATGCAGCTCGCCCTCTTCGGCACCGCCTTTGCCGGATTCGGCCTCGTGTCCGAGCTCCGTGAAGGTGTCATCGAGCGCATGCTCGTCACCCCAGTTCGGCGGAGTGCACTGCTCATCGGGCGAGTGCTCGCCAACCTCGTTGCACTCGTGTTTCAGGCAACGGTCATCACGCTCGTGTCGTGGCCGATGGGTCTGAACCTCCGTCCATCGGCAATCCTCGGCGTACTCGTACTGCTTGGCGTAGGAATCACGTTCGCCTCGTTGTCTTACACCGTCAGCATGATCCTGGGGAATGAGGATGCCCTCGCCGGACTGCTCAACTTCGTGACCGTGCCGATCTTGCTGCTCTCTGGCATGCTGCTTCCGCTCTCGCTCGGACCGAAGTGGTTGCAGCGGGTAGCGAACATCAATCCGCTCAAGCACGCCGTCGACGCTGCGCGCGACTTGTTCCGCGGCAACCTCACGACGTTCGCTGTCGGGCGCGGCGTCACCGTCGTGTTCGTCTGTTCGGCCGCCGCGCTGATCATCGGTACCCGAAAGTTCGAGCACTACGCCGATTGATGGTCCGCCTCATGCGTCGGGGTCCGCGCGCCCGGCGCTGAGGGCCCAACATCCCTGCGAGGCGTTGTGCATATCGACCCTGTCGATTCCGATAGGGCTGCGCAGATCAGTCGATTTCGACCCCGAACCCGATGACCAGGCCGACGAGCGAACTCGAGGAGAAGTGGGCTCCACGAAGCTTCGCCGTGAGCGGGTTGATGAGGAAGCCGAACGCCGTCCGGAAGTCGGAGTCGGTCAGGTTGGCCCCGGCAAATCCGGCCCGTGCGAGGTCGGTTTCGTGGAACACCGCACCGGTCAGATCTGCCTCGAGGAATTCGGCCTCGAGTGCTCGGCACTCGGACACGCGGATCGCTCCGAGGCGCGACCTTGCGAAGTTCGCGTAGCTGAGGTCGCAGCGGTCGAAGGTGTTCGGCGAGGTTGCGGAGTACGCCGACCACGACGCGACCGAGAAGTCGGCACCGGTGAGGCGGCAGTCCTCGAACGTCGTGTCGCGAATCGTGCAGTCCGTCCATTTCGACAACGACAGGTCGGTTCCCACGAATCGGCATCGGTCGAACACGCATTCCACGGGTGACCATGGGAGGTCAGACGATGTGAGGTGGAACTCGCAGTCGGCGAACTCGACATCTCGGAACGTTTTGTGCAGCGGCATCGCTCCGTCGATCACCGCACCGATCCAACGTTCACCGTCGTCGATCGACCCCAGCTCCATTCGAGCAACCTACGCGTGCTCGCCGGGACGGCGGGCTTCCGGCGTCATCGGGCGACGGCATCTGCGTGATGCCGGGCCATGTTGGCCGGGTAGCTCCGGGCGTAGTAGTTCCAGAGTTGCTGCCCATAGACACCCGTCCCCGTGCTCGCCTGCCCGGACTTCCCGGCGAGGAGTTCATCGCGTTTGGCCATGAAGCCCGCGTTGGCATGCCGTGGGCTGTTCTGAACTGCCTCCGCGAACACAGGTGCGAGCGGTAGTGGGTCAAGGCTTGTCCGGAGGTCGGGCCCGTGGAAGTACGCCGAGGAGAACCGGGGTTCGGTCGCAATCACGCGGTGCGTGGTGGCAATTACATAGTTCCCGCTGATCTCCTGGAGCATCTCCCCGAGGTTGATTACGAGCGTGCCCGGCACGACAGGTACGTCGATCCACTCACCTTCGGGATTGAGGGCCTGCAGGCCGCCGACCCGGTGCTGTACCAGGACGGTGACGAAGCCGGCGTCATGGTGAGCATTGACCCCGCACTGCCCTGCTGGCGTTTGCGGGTAACGGATGAGCTTGGCGAGCGACATCGGCCGTTCGCCGAACACGTTCTGGAGGTGATCCTCCGCCAACCCGAATGCCGAAGAGAGCGCCGCCATCAGCTGATCGGCTATCTCGCCCATCATGGACATGAAGTCCTCGACGAGTGCGCGAAATCCCGGGATGGTCGCTTCGTCGAGCCACTGGTTCGGACCGTCAAGTCGGAGAAACGGTGGGTCAATATCATACGTGTACGGATCATGTGCGGTGCAGAGATCCAGCTGCTCGCGATAGTCCACCCGATTGTCGGTCAGCTCTGCGCCGACGCGCTCCCATCCGCGGAAGTGAGGCGACTCGATCTTGTCGATTCGGGCTTTCACGTCGCCTGGGAGAGCGAAGAACTCACCGAGCGCACGGAAGTATCGGTCGAAGAACGTCTGCTCGACACCGTGGCCGTTGAGGAGCAGGAATCCGACCCGATGCGCGATCTCCAGTAGGTCCGATGCGAACTGATCTCGCTGTTCGGGCGTCTCCGGCGCGTTCCAGTGGCGGAGATCGAGGACAGGAATTTCGGAGAACATGGGAGCGGTCCTTCGGAGATGCTCGCCGGTCGTTGTTTCGAAGCGTCGGATGAATCGAGGCTTGCTCTCCGACCGGTGACACTACCCGCACCGAGTCAAGTGAGCGTTGCCGTCGGTAACGCGCCGCCGCGCGAGTTGCCTAGGAAAGGGCCGAATCCCTGCGTCGGCGGCCGCCGGAAACGAGTGCTGAACCCAGGACGACCAAGAGGACAGCGACCGCGAACTCGGTTCGAGAGTGTCGCCCAGTGAAGGCGAGCGTCGTCGGCTCAACCGCGACGGGCACGTCGAGGCGGGTCGTGACGGCGAGCACCTCGACCGTCCACGCGTGTCTGAGACCGTTGGAGAGGACTTCGATGGTCATTCGTCCGGTCGGCACATCAGGGAATCTGTAGCGGCCCCGTTCGTCGGTCACGACGGTGCGGCAAATGCCGTCAGGCAAGGTGATCGTGACGAACGCGCCCGCCGAAGTGGCCTCGTTCACCGATCGGCGCCCGTCGCCGTCGATATCGACGAAGACGAGACCGGTGACGTCGCGAACGGATTGCGGGGCCGTCGGCGCCGACTCGCGTGTCGTCGAGTCGATCGTGGTCACGGGGAAGGAGGTCGGCGTCGGAGGCGGGCCCTCGGGAGATGGGACCGACTCGTTGAGTTCGGTGCTCGGTACGAGGATCGGAGCCACGGACGGTCTCATCTGTCTCAAGAACCTTGACAGGTTCCGTGCCGCTCCGACCGGTGACACTACCTGCCTTGCGCCAAGCGACCAGCTGGCGGCGAGAACGCGATGCACCGACGTATGGAGCCGTCCGAGGGGACGAATCTCGGCGACTGCAGTCAGCGCCCGTGACCGAGCAGCTTTCGTCCCACGATCGATCTGAGCCCTTCGTGGATGGAACGTAGGCTGCCACCGTGCCCACCGAACCGCTTTCGTCATCTGGATCGACGCCTTTTGTGTCATGCAGCCGGCGCCAATCGAACGAAGTCGGCTGACCATGGACCTGGGTATAGCCGGGCGCACGGCGGCGGTTGCTGCGGGCTCAGCCGGTCTCGGATTCGGCTCCGCTCGGGCGCTGGTCGAGAACGGCGTGCGTGTCGCGTTGTGTGGACGAAGCGAGCAACGACTGATCGCCGCCGCCCAGTCACTGGGCCCGCTGGCTGTTCCGCTCGTCGCCGACGTGAGCACCGTCGAGGGAGCCGTTGCGTTCGTTGAAGCGGCACGCGCTCGACTCGGCCACATCGACATTCTCGTGGCGAACGCCGGAGGTCCCCCGCCGGGGACTTTCGCGTCGACACCGTTGGCGGCCTACCTGCCAGCGATCGAGTTGAGCCTGCTCTCAACTGTTGCCATGTGTCAGGCGGTCGTACCCGAGATGCAGTCCCGGCGTTGGGGTCGAATCGTTGCGATCACGTCGATCTCGGTTCGCCAACCGATTGCCAACCTGGTGCTTTCGAATACGGCGCGTGCGGGACTCACGGGATTCCTCAAGACGCTCGCCCGCGAAGTCGCCCCGGACGGCGTCACGGTGAACTCCGTGCAACCCGGCGTGCACGCGACGGAGCGGATCTCGAACGTCTACCGATCGATGGCCGATGCCGCAGTAGGAGTGCCGGCAGGCGTTGTCGGCGATCCGAACGACTTCGGCCAGATCGTGGCGTTCCTCTGTTCAGAGCAGTCTCGTTTCATCACCGGTGCGGCGCTCCCGGTCGATGGTGGGTCCTACGCCGGCCTGCAATGACGACGGCACGGATTCTTCTCGCCTCCGGTGGGCCGACGTATGCCCACGACCACGCGACCGCAGCATTGGTCCTGACGGACCTCCTGACGAGCGCCGGTCATGTCGTCGTAGGAATCACGACCCATCCGGACGACATTCCCGCAGCCGTCGAGCAAACCGCGCCTGACTGCATCGTCTCGCACATGCTCTGGTGGCGAATGCTCGCAGAGCGCTACGACGATCTCAGGGCTACCTGGGCATACGAGGCGTCAGAAGCAGTTCGCAATGCGCTCGAACGTTTCGTCATCGATGGGGGTGCGTTGGTCGCGTTGCACACGAGCACGATCTGTTTCGACGAATGGCCGGGCTGGGGAGATCTGCTGGGAGCTCAGTGGAACTGGGACCGTTCGTTTCATCCTCCGCTTGGTGCGGTGTCGGTTCGTCTGGTGTCGCCTGGAGCGGGCAGTGCTGCGGATCAGGAGACAACGGCTCGATCGAAGCCAATGGGTATTCCTGCTCTACTCACGAGTGAAGCGATCGAGGTGGTTGGAGGGCTTGTCGACTACGAAACCGTGGACGAGGTCTACATGCACCTTGATGTTCGCCACGACGCACAACCACTGGCGTTCGCCCGCCCGCTCGGCGATCCCCTCGCCGCGGAGCACCCGGTCCTGTGGTGTCGCTGCGTCGGTCGCGGTGCGGTCGCGACGTTCGGCCTTGGGCACGACGCGAGCGCGTTGTCCCACCCGACGACGGCCGAGCTCGTTCGACGATGTGTGGCGTGGACGGTACGATCGACGCGTGCGTCGTCAGGGCACTAACGACCACTAGAGAACCGGTGGCCGGGCCATCCGAAGGAGCAGCAATGAGCACGATGGTGATCACCGGCGCGATGGTGATCGATGGAACCGGCGCGGCGCCGCATCCCGCTGACGTCCATGTGTCCGGCGATCGCATCGTGGCGGTCACCCGGACGTCTGAGCAGTCTGCACCGGCCCCTGGAGCGAGAATCGTCGACGCCACCGGATGCACGGTGATGCCGGGCCTGATCGACGCCCATACCCACGTGACCCTCGGCGAACCTGCTTCGAACGACGAACTGTTCTTCCGGCGCGAACCTGCAAGTGCGGCGATCATCGCTGCGGCCAACGTTCGCAAGTTGCTCCTTGCCGGTGTCACATCGTTCCTTGATGCCGATGGCCTCTACGGCATTGGCCCGGCATTGCGCGACTGCATCAACGCAGGGATCGTTCCCGGCCCGAGCATGAAGTCCGGACACCACGCGCTCATGACAGCCGTTGGAGGTACTGCTGGTCGGCTCATCCCTGATGAAGGGACGGCGGGCTACGCAGAAGTCGTGCATGACCGCGACGACATGGTGCGTGTGGTCCGGCGGCAGATCAAAGAGGGAGCCGATTGCATCAAGGTGCATGTGACGGGCTCGGTTCCGAGCCGTCGCGGTGAGTTGTGCGTGTGGAAGCGCAGCGAGCTCGAAGTCGTCTGTGAAACAGCGCACGAACTCGGCGCTTGGGTGCTCGGACACTGCCGCAGTCAGGAGTCGACCCTGCTCGCAGCCCAGACCGGGATCGACGTGATCTACCACGGGTCGTACCTCGATGAAGCGTGCATCGACGCGATGCTCGAGGCTGGTTCGCTGCTGGTTCCCACGTGGACCTTCCTGGCCAATCTCGCCGACTACGGCTCCAAGGCCGGCGCCGGTGCGATGGCTCTCGACTGGTTCGCCAGCGAGATCGAAGCAACGGCGAAGATGACCCGCGTTGCCTACGACCGTGGCGTGCCGATTGCGTGTGGAACCGAGACCGGGTTCAGCGTGACGCCGATCGGTGAGTGGCATGCCCGAGAGATGGAAGTGTTTGTCCACCAGATGGGCATCACCCCGCTGGAGGCGATCACCTGCGGGACCCGCAACGGTGCCATCGCCACCCGCGAGCAGGGCGAGACCGGCGTTGTGGAGGTCGGTATGCGCGCCGATCTTCTTGTGGTTGACGGTGATCCGTCGGAGGACATCGCAATCCTGCAGGATCGGTCGAAGCTGCGTAACGTGATCTGTCGCGGCGAAGACGTCGATCTGACCCCCATTCCGGAGCGCCGTGACCTGCCGGGAGAACGCTCGATGTCATGGACCGCTGTCCCGTTGACGCAGGCGGTTGCCCGATCGTGAGCACTCCGATCGCCATCGTCACGGGTGCCGGGCGCGGACTCGGCCTGGCCATCGCCGATCGTCTGCGCGCTGATGGGTTTGAAACGATCGGGCTCGACGTCGACGGAGCCGCGGGCACCATCGTGTGCGACGTCACCGATCACGCTGCGGTCGAAGTGATGATCGCCTCCCTGTCGGCGGCTCCGGCCGCTGTCGTGAACAACGCTGGCATCGTTCGGTTCGGGTCGCTACTCGACGTGAGCGACGCCGAGTTTCGCCGTGTCGTCGACGTGAACCTCACCGGCACCTTCACCATCGCTCGCCTTGCGGCTCGCCGGATGGTGGCCGACGGTGTGCACGGGTCGATCGTGAACATCACCTCAATCAATGGGGTGTCACCGGGTCTGAACTCCGGGGCCTATGGCGCGACGAAGGCCGCTGTGGCCCTGCTCACCCGACAGATGGCGTTGGAATGGGGGCCACACGGAATCCGAGTGAACGCTGTGGCCCCGGGGCTGATCGACGCCGGAATGTCGGAGCCGATCTACGCCGACCCCGAAGCACGGGTGGCTCGCGCGGGTCGGGTCCCGCTCGGTCGTCTGGGAACGTCGGACGACATTGCTTCGGCGGTGTCGTTCCTGGTCTCCGATCAGGCGGCCTACATCACGGGCACCGAGATGATCGTTGACGGAGGGGTGGTGCAGAGCGCGATCTCCTCGCTCCCTCGGCCCAAGGCCGTTGACGGAGTCGGCGGCGTGCCGAACGCTGCCGCCAGCAACGGGACCGTCCATGCGTGACGTCGCTGGCATGTCGGTGTTGGTCACCGGCGGCGGCTCCGGGATCGGTGCGGCTACCGCCGCCCGTTTTGCATCGCTAGGCGCAAAGGTAACGATCAGCGGACGCCGGGTCGAAAAGCTTGCGTCCGTCGTGGACGCCATTGGCACCAACTGTCGGAGCGTCGTTGGTGACGTCACGCTGGCCGCCGATCGGACGGCGATGATCAACGCAGCAGCGGAGTTCGGTGGCGGTCTCGACGTGCTCGTGAACAACGCCGGCAACATGGTTCGCGCGTCGGTGGCGGAGTGGGACGAAGAGGCGATTCTCTCGGTGCTCAACTCCAACGTGGTCGCCGGCATGATGCTCGTGCAATCCGCACTTCCGCATCTGCTCGCGCGACGCGGTTGCGTGGTGTTCGTGAGTTCCGTGTACACCACACGGGCCTTTCCCGGAGCGGCGCCCTATGCCGTGACGAAGGGTGCGGTCGAAACGCTGACCGCCGTCCTCGCGAGCGAACTCGGTCCCCAGGGCGTGCGGGTCTCGTGCGTGCGACCGGGAGCGGTATTCACCGAAATCAACCAGCGCGCTGGACTGTGGGACGACGATGCAGCGTTGGCGAGGCTGCAGAGCATGGCCTCGGCGCACGCACTCGGCCGTATCGGCACCACCGACGAGATCGCCGAAGCCATTGAGTTCGTGTCGCGCTCCGAGTGGATCACCGGCGACGTGGTGAGCGTCGACGGTGGCCTCGGGCTCGGCCATACCCACACCTGAGATCGTTCTCGTTTCTTTCGGAGGTCATCATGTCGACACCAACCATCGTCACCATCACGGGTCTCGACGAAGCAAGGGAGATCTACCGACACAAGGACATGGCGCAGGCACTCTACGACGAGGGCGAGATCATGAACGGTGTGCTCGTCAATCTGCATGGTGATGACCACCGCAGCCGTCGGCGTTTGGAGAATCGGCTCTTTCGCCGTGACACCCTCGATCACTACGAGCACGAACGATTTCCTCCGATCATCAACGCCACCCTCGCCCCCCACGTCGCCGCCGGGTCCAGTGAGCTCGTCACGTTGAGCCATCAGCTGATGATGAACCTCGCCGCGTTCAATGCCGGTGTCGACCGCCCGACCGGCACGGCGGCCGAGACGCACCGGCTCTACGCCCAGATGATGAAGTTCATCGAGGGCGCCACGATCGCGCACTCCACGCGTGACAAGGCCGTTGTGAACGGCGAAGTGGCTGAAGCAATGGGCCGCTTCCAGACGGAGTTTCTCGACCCATCGATCGAGCGTCGCCGGGCCCTCATTGACGATGTTGGCGCAGGACGAGCCTCCGAGTCATCGCTGCCACGTGACGTGCTGACCGTGCTCCTCCGCAACATCGACCAGCTCCCGCTTCCGGCCGACATCATCCAGCGCGAGATCGCGTTCTTCCTTCTCGCCGGGGCGCATACGAGCGCAACGGCATTCACCAGATCCCTCGACAACATCTTCACGTGGATAGCGTCCCACCCGGACGATGAGGATCGTTTACGCGCTGATCGTTTGTTCGTGCAGCGGTGCGTGCATGAGACGGTTCGTTTGCAACCATCGAGTCCGGTCGCGCAACGCTGGGCCCGTTCGGAGGTCACGCGTAAGGACGGTTCCGTGATTCGTTCGGGATCGAAGGTCGTGATCGACCTCATGTCGGTCAACCGTGACCCCTCGATCTTCGGAGACGACGCTGCGGTGTTCAATCCGCACCGCGTCGTGAGCCGTGACGACGTAGGTCCTTTCGGGCTGTCGTTTGGGCACGGGATGCATCATTGCATCGGTCAGGAATTGGCCGCCGGCGTTCTGCTCGGCGAAGGAGACGACCCCAGCAACCATCTCTTCGGCCTCGCCACGATTGCCGTGCAGGCAATGATCGACCGCGGCGCGCGTCGCAACCCGACCAACCCACCAGTCATCGATGCCGCAACCAGCCGCCCTTACTGGTCCAGCTATCCGGTGGTCTTCAACGCGTGATGAACGATCCCATCAACTCGGCGCGCAGAAGCGTTCGACCGTCAGCTGCCGGCAGGTAGCGCGGGGCTGAGGTCGAGGCGCTCGGCGAATGGCACGGCGCGCCTCCACATCGTGAGGAACAATTCCTCGCCGCGTTTGTTGGCGGTGTCAAGGGTTGCCATGGTGACCACTCCCAGCACCGAAAAGAACAGACCGATGCCGCGCATCTGGTGCAGCAGTACATCGAGGCTCGGCGGCGTTGCGCCGGCCGCTCGGTACTCGGCCAAGTACAGATCGACGAGTTCGTCGAAGTTCCCGCATGACACCTCGGGGTCAAGACTGAGGGCGAGGAAGTAGTACAGGTCTGTGGCGCCGGGCCCGCGGCTGGTGAGTTGCCAGTCGAGGAACGCGAAATCGGCGAGCGGCGCGGTCGGGGAGAAGACGATGTTGTCGGTTCGGAAGTCACCATGGGTGACGGTTCCCGGCTGGGAGGCGTAGTCGGCCACCCAGGAGAGAGCGTGCGGGGCGAACCGCTGTCCCCAATCCAGCATGTATTCGGGCACCATGTGGCCGTAGCGGGCCGTGGCAATCGGTAGGCAGTCGTCGTACATCGCCAGCATTCCGGAGTTTGATGGGTCGTCGATGCGAGGTAGCCACTCGAGGTCGTCTGCTCGCCCATCGCTCCATCGGGCATGGATTTTCGCCATTGCGGTGATCAGGGTGCGCGCCTGTTCGAGGCTGCACGGTTGGAGTTGATCCCCGACATCGTATGTGTGCATATCTTCGAGGAGAAGACACCATTGCTGGGTGTCGACATCGGCTCCGTTGTAGAAGCACGCTGGCACTCGGACGGGGCTGTCCTTCGCGAGGTGGCGGTAGAAGCCGGATTCCTTTTCGTAGAGGCGAAGCATCGTGCCGATCATCCGGCCGCCGGGATCTTGGGTCGGAATCTTGGAGACCACCGATGTCGGCGCCCCGGCTGCGACCGCTGCGACCGGGTCCTCGTACGACAACGCGATCCGATGGATCTCGCCGATGAAGCCGACTCCTTCACCGATACGGCTGAACTCGACCGCAGTGACAGCAACCGGGCTCACGCCCGACTCGGCGAACACGCCGCTGAGCCATTCGGGCGTCATGTCTTCGACGCGTGTGGGGATCGCCTGAGTCATCGCGGAAGCATAGGACTGCGTGGTCGCTGGTGCTCAGTCGAGGCACCCCGGGACGATGACGCATTCGCGGTGATGACGATCAGGCTTGCGACGGGTTGTCGGTGGCCTCACCCTGGTCGACAGTTGGTCCGGCGTGTCAGTGGCGGTTCGAACTGCCCATTGCCGCATCGCGAAGTGCATCGGCAACCAGCACTCGAGCGAGGTGGCGGCGGTACGCGGATGAACCGCGTAGATCGGCGGGTGGGTCGGAGCCCTCGTCTGCTAGCGCTGCCGCGTCGGCCAAGGACGCTCCGGCTGCCAACGCGGCCTCGGTGCCACGTGCGCGAATGACCTGGGTCGCCATGGACGCCAAGGCGACGCGTCCGCCGCATGCGGCTGCGCCGACCAGAGCCCAGTCCTGGGAGCGGATGGTGAACTTCTGGTACGACCAACCGATGCCGCGCGCGCTCGGTAGCCGAATCTCGGTGAGGACCTCGTCGGCTGCGATGGTCGAGGTCCAGAATCCGATGAAGAGGTCATCGAAAGCGATTTCTCGTTCGCCGTTGGACCCGATGACGACCACTCTCGCGTCGAGGGCGAGGAGTGCACAGGACACGTCGCTTGCTGGGTCGGCGTGGGCCACGCCACCCCCGAGTGTGCCCCTGTTGCGCACCTGGGGGTCGCCGACGAGGGATGCAGCGCGAGCGAGGATTGGAGCGTGCTCCTGCACGATCGGTGATGCTGCGACATCGCGATACGTGGCCATCGCGTCGATGACCAGTTCCGTCCCACTGCCAGCCGGTTCAGTGTGGATTTTCCGGATCCCGAGCCCGGCCAGATCGAGCAGAACCGTGGGCGCAGCGAGGCGCAACTTCATGAGTGGCAGGAGCGACTGTCCGCCGGCGATTACCTTCGCTTCGTCACCGTACTCAGTGAGCGCGCTGATCGTCTCCTCGATCGAAGTGACTGCGATGTAGCGAAATGGCGCGGGTATCACGGCGATACTCCGTTCGGAGGAGGGGATCCGTGCTCCGCCGCCCACCGGATCGACTCGACGATCATTTGGTAACCGGTGCAGCGGCAGATATTGCCTTCGAGTGCTTCACGGATCTCGGTTTCGCTCGGATCAGGGTTCTCTGCCAGCAGAGCGGTTGACGCCATCACCATGCCCGGGGTGCAATAGCCACACTGCAGTCCGTGGCATTGGCGAAATCCTTCCTGTAGCGCGCTGCGGCCATCGAACGGTCCGTCGACCCCTTCGATAGTGCGGACCGAACGACCCTGCGTTTGCACGGCGAGCACGGTGCAGCTCTTTACCGCGTCGCCGTCGAGCAGCACGGTGCACGCACCACAGTTCGACGTGTCGCAACCCACGTGCGTCCCCGTGAGGCGCAGGTGCTCCCGCAACAGGTGCACGAGGAGCGTGCGGTCTTCGACTTCATAGCGAACGCTCTTCCCGTTGACGTCGACGTTCACCAGGGTCTTCGGATGCTCGGCGAAATTCATGACGCCTGTCCTTGGGCAATGGCGCCCGGTTGCATGGCTGCCCACACCTTCTCAGGGAGGAGCGGCATGTCGAGATGTTCGACACCAAAGGGACTGAGTGCGTTGATCACGGCGTTCACGACTGCGGCCGGCGCACCGACCGCGCCGGACTCACCGATGCCCTTGGCGCCAAGCGGGTTGTTGGGACAAGGCGTCGTGATGCGCCCTGCGATGTATGACGGGAGGTCTGGCGCCGACGGAATCAAGTAGTCGACAAGCGTGCTGGTGAGCGGTTGGCCGGACTCGTGGTCATAAACGACTTCTTCAAACAACGCCTGCGCAATACCTTGCGCGACACCACCATGGACCTGGCCTTCTGCGAGCAGTGGGTTGATTACCGTGCCGCAGTCGTCGACTAGCACCATCGATTCAATTCGCACTCGACCGGTGCGACGATCAACTGCGACCACGCAGCCGTAGACACCCGACGGGTACGAGAAGTTTGGCGACTCCTGAAAGAGCCGCTCCTCGAGCGAGCCCGCCAGGAGTTCGGGCGGAAGTCGGAGCGGCTGGAAACTGGCCCAGGCGACGTCTCCCCAACTTACCGACTTCCCGGGTGAGCCCCGCACCCGGAATGCGTTGGACTCGACTTCGAGATCTTCCTCAGCTGCTTCGAGGAGGTGGGCAGCGATTCGTTTCGCTTTCGTAAGTACACGTTGCGACGCGACCTTGACCGCAGAACCCGCAGTGGGAACACCGCGGCTGCCCATTGTGCCCACGCCCTGCAGGACTGACTCGGTATCACCGTGCACCACGGTGATCCGATCGAAGGGAACACCGAGTTCGTCCGAAGCGATCTGGGCGAAGGTGGTCTCGTGGCCCTGGCCGTGCGGACTGGAGCCGACGAAGACGATTGCTGAACCGTCGGGCTGGATGCGGATCTGTGTCGATTCCCACGAGGCCAAGTGGCCGAAGCCTTCGAGCGAGCCGTTCGGGCCGAACCCGGCGATCTCCAACCAGGCGGACAGGCCGATGCCAATGAGCGGGGCGGTCGGATCGTTACGTGAAGCGGCCTGTCGAGCGCGGACGGCGTCGAGATCGAGCAGCCGGACGCATTCGTCGAGTGCGGCCGGGAAGTCGCCGGAATCGTAGACCACTGCGTCGTTGTGGGTCCTGTACGGGAACGACTTCGGCTGAATGAAGTTGCGCCGCCGAATCTCGACCGGATCGATGCCGGTGCGCCGCGCCACCACGTCGATGATGCGTTCGACCGTGTACGCCGCTTCCGGACGACCGGCGCCGCGATATGCCGCGATCGGCGTGGTGTTCGTGACGACGTTACGGAACCCCGTCACGACCTTGGGGATCTTGTAGCAACCAGCAGCCATCCATGTGGTCAGCACCGCCAGGCCGAGACCGGTCGGGTCGGGATAGGCACCGAGGTCCTGCGACACGATGAGGCGGAGCGCCTCGATGGTGCCGTCCTTGGCGTAGCCGACTTCCACATCGTGCTCCTGCCCTCGTCCGTGGGACATCTGCAGCATCGCTTCGCTGCGCGACTGGGCGAACTTCATTGGGCGACGCGTCCACTTCGACAACAGCGGAGCAAGGAACAGTTCTGGATACCAGACGATCTTGGCCCCGAAACCTCCGCCCACATCGGGAGCGATCACCCGGCACAGGTTTTGGGGCACGTCCAGCCAGGTGGCGAGATAGTTACGGAGGTGGTGCGGTGCCTGGAACGTGGCCCACATGGTGAGCCCGCTCGGCGTCCAATCAGCCAGGACTGCTATCGGCTCGATCGGAACTGCCGCGCAGCGTTGGTTGGTGAGGCGAAGGCGGGCGCGGCCGTAGGACTTCGCCAACTCGCGCTCGGCATCGTCGAGCATCGGCACCGAGGTGACGGTGTTGGAGCGGTGGTGGGGAAACAGGAGCGGCGCATTCGGCGCGGTGGCGGCGGTGATCGACGACACGAATGGGAGGGTCTCGTACTCCACAAGCACGGCGGCGGCTGCGTCGGCGGCGAGGTAGCGGTCCTCGGCGGCGACGACGGCCACCGGTTCGCCGGGAAAGCGGACGACATCGATGGCCAATGCCGGCCGTTCGAACTGGGGCAGGCCACCGGGAACGTCGGGATATTCGGAGAAATCGGCTGCCGTCCAAATGCCGAGCACGCCGGGCATCGCGAGCGCCGTGCGCACATCGATAGAAAGTATGCGCGCATGCGGATGAGGCGACGTCACGAACGTGGCGAATGCACAGCCTGCTGGGGACAGGTCGTCCACGAACGTCCCGCGACCGGCCAGGAGTTTCGGATCTTCCTTGCGGAGGACGCGGGCGCCAACGAGGCTCATGATCGGACCGCTGCTGAATAGTGTCGGGGGCTCATGGGCGCTCCGGTCGGAGTGGTGATCGGAAGGGTGTTGCGAGCAGAGAAGCGCAGCGGAGCAGCGCAGCGCAATGAGGAGGGCTCATGGCTTGAGGTGGTTCCCTTCCTTGTCCTGTGGATCGAACCACCACTGCTCGGCATTGTCCTTCGACTGTTCCGTGCGGGGCCGTCCCCATCCGAGGAACTTGCCGAGGAACTGATCCGGACCGCTCTCCTCGCGCCGCCACCAACGTCTCTCACCGCCATGGACCTTCTTGCGATAGGACGAGAATCCAACGGCCACGATCAGCGCAACTCCGAAGAAGAGGCTCTCCACCCAGGTCTGGGCCACGCCGGCGAGTTGGAGACCCTTCACGCCGCTCTGCAGCACGAACACGGCAAGCACGGTCCCCCACACGTTGAAGCGGCGCTTGAACTGCGTGGCCCCGAGGAACGCTGCGGCGAACGCCGGAAGAAGATACGGCGATCCGGACTGTGCCTGCGTCGAGCCGTACTGAGATGCCAGCAGCACGCCAGCGAAGGCCGACGCCACCGCCGAGACGACGAGCGCGCCCCACGTGTAGCGATCGACCTGGACGCCGGCGAGACGGGCCGCCTCACGTCCGCCGCCGGTGGCGAACAGGTACCGGCCGAGTGCGGTGTGCTCGAGCACGAACCAACCGGCCACGGCAAGGATGAGTGCGTAGAGCACGGTTTTGTTCACGCCGGCGCCGAGTTGGCGCGTAAGTGACTTGAACGAATCGCTGAAGCCCAGAATCGACTTGTTCTTGGACAGCCATACCGCAAACGCCGTGAAGATCGAACTGGTCCCAAGAGTGGCGATGAACGAGTCGATCTTCACCTTCACCACCAGAAATCCGTTGATGAGGCCGATAACGAGGCCTGATCCAAGAGCGAGTGCGATGCCGATGGCGATCGGCCATCCCTGGTTCACCAATGCCCAACTCACCACGATCGCCGATGTCGAAACCGACGCAGCGATGGACAGGTCGAAGACTCCCGCCGACAACGGGATCAACAGGCCGAGCGCCACGACGGTGAGGATGGCCTGCTGATTGAGCACCGAACGATGGGTCAGCCATGTCGTCCAGGTGTCGGGCACCCACAGCATGAACACCGCCCACGACAGCGCGTAGAGATACACGACGCCGATATTTCGGGGGTGGAGTTTGTGCCAGCGAAACGGTGAACGTTTTGTCTCGAATCGACTGTCCACACGCTCGGTCGGCTCGGTGTGTTTCATCACCATCGTGGGACGTCGGGTGAGCCAATGCTTCTTCATCGCCGGGCGAGCGATGACATCACCGGTTCGTTCATCGAATTGGACCGTGCGCTTCGACAGGTCACGCCGCGATGCCGCCTCCACGCGTTTCGCTCGGGCAAAGGTAGACGCCTCTCGAACGAACTTCGGGGCGCGCCGATCATCTCGGGATGTTTTTGGTACACGGTTGTCGGTGTCGCTGCTCATCGTCGCCTCCAGCGTGCCAGAGCATGGCGCGTCCACTGCGCGAGTCGACCGCCCCGTTCCGGTGACAGCATCTGCGTTGCAACGGTATCGACCTCGGCCGGCGTCTCGCTATGCATCTCAAGGTCGGCGCCGGACCTGATGACCTTCGGTCCGGTGGGTCGCTGGCGCACCTTCATGGTCTTGCGGGAGGAGGCTGAGCCGAGCATCTCGGCAACGACGCGATCCTCGGTGAGCGTGGCGTCGGTGAGTTCGGCCGCGACCATTCCGCCCCGAAGCACGAACACCCGGTCGCAGATGTGGACGAGTTCTTCCGCGTCGCTCGACGTGACAAGCACGGCCATTCCCTTCTCGGCCGCTTCGCTGATCGTTCGATAGATGCCAGCCTTCGCGCCGACGTCGACGCCCTGGGTCGGTTCGTCAAGGAGCAGCACCTTGGGCTCCGTTCGAAGCCAGCGCGCCAAGACCGCCTTCTGCTGGTTGCCGCCGGAGAACTTCTCCATCCGTCTTCGGATGATCGGCGGTTGCACGTCGAGCCGTCTCACCCAGTCCGTGACCTCGTTCCGTACGGTGCGATGACGAAGCCGCCCGCTGCGTTGCAGCGGACCATAGCGGGGGAGTGGTATGTGTTCGACCAGTCGGTCATCGGCCACCAGACCGAGGTTCTTGCGGTCGGCGGGCACGAGTGCCATGCCAGCCTTGATGGCCTCGCGCGGAGCGGCAAAGACTTTCGTCTTGCCCACCAGCACACGACCGGCAAAACGCGGCGACGCACCGAACACGCATGCGGCGATTTCGTCGCGCCCGGAACCGACGAGCCCGGCGACGCCGACGACTTCGCCGACGTGAACCGTGAAGCTCACATCGCGCAACGTGATGCCCGACACGCCGACTACCTCCAATACCGGAACAAGTGAACGAGCCGTGGACGAGCGACTGTAGAGCTGCATGACCGATCGGCCCACGATGAGTTCGATGAGCTTCGCCTGGCTCAACTGCGCAGAGGGCACTCCAGCGGCGACGACCTGACCATCGCGCAGCACGGTGACGCGATCTGCGAGGCCGAGTACTTCTTCGAGAATGTGGCTGACGAAGACCACACCGGCACCCTCGGCGGCCACGCGTCTGACCTCGCGGAAGAGAGCATCGACTTCGTTGCGGTTGAGCGATGCCGTTGGCTCGTCGAGAACAAGGATGCCCCGCTCTCCAGGCTCCCAGTCACGAAGCGCGCGTACGATAGCGATAGCAGCACGTTCGGCCGCAGTGAGAAGCGCGACCGGCCGTCGTACGTCAGGAGCAAGTCCGAACCGCAGGAGTTCGTGTTGGGCCCGCTCCACTTCGGCGCTCCACGCAATCCGCCCGAAGGCTCCTGTTGTCCAGCCCTGCCCCAGGCCGAGATTCTCGACCGCCGACAGGGTCGGTACCAGGCCGAGGTCTTGATGGACGATACGAATCCGGCGCCGGATATCGGCAGGCGCCGACCACAGGTCGACGGGTTGGGCATCAACGAGCACCTGTGCTCCGTGGTCGGCTTTGATGTAGCCGCCGAGCAGTTTGATGAGCGTGGACTTACCCGACCCGTTCTGCCCGACGATCGCATGCACTTCGCCGGAGCGCAGCGTCAACATGGCATCGCGGAGCGCAACCTGCCCGGGATAGGTCTTGGACAGTCGTCGGATCGTCAGAAGGTCAGCAGGCCCGTCCACCGGAGTGGACGGGCCTACCGATTCTTCAGGGGAACGGAGATCGACGATCACTGCAGCCGAACGTCGGATGTGGCTGACTGCCTGCGAAAATCACTTGCCCCAGAGCTTGGCGAATTGATCCTGAAATCCGTTGACCCCCGGCCACAGCTTCGATGCGTCGGCGAGACTGCCCTTCTCCAGGATCTGGAGCGGGAGGCCGTTCACCAGGATGTCGGGGTGTCCTTCGATGGATGCTTGCGCCGGGGGCGTCGAACGTCCCGGCCCAGTTCCGGAAAGCACGCGAGCAGCGACATCGATGGCCCGCCATCCGAGCAGCTCCGATGCGAGACCAACTTCGGCGACCTGGTGCTTTCCCGCATCGATGAAGCCGAAGTTCATCGGGCCACCGGCCTGTGAAATAGCTTGGGCCTGGGGGAGCAGACCGGCCGCTTCGATGGCGTCGGGCACACCGAAGAGCATGCCGCCGAAGGCGTACACGACGAAATCGAGATCCTTGTTGGCCTGTAGCTTCGAGACGATCTGACCGGGGAGGTTGGTGCCGAGGTCGGTGATCGCGGCCTCCATGGTGTCGACCTTGCAGTCCGCACACACCTTGGCGATCTCCTCGGTGAAGCCCTTCTGCACAGTGGACAGGACGGGGAACACCGGTAGGCCGACGAACAAGATGTTCTTCTTTGCCGATTTCGTAGCAGCGTAGTCCGCCATCAACGCACCGTAGAAGTAGTAGTCATCACCGGAGAGCAGATTCGCCGAGATACCGTTACCCGGTTCGTAGGGCTCCGGCATCGACCAGGCAATCACCGGGATCTTGGCGTCCTCAAGGGTCTTCAGCTGGGTCGCGAACCATTCCCGCGGGTTCCCGCTCGTGAGCACAACGTCGGGCTTGGCGGCAATGGCGGCGTCAAAGGCCGCAGCAACCGTCTCCGGCGTGTCCTTGTGTGCAGTGGTCTCGAGCGTCCAGCCGAGCTTCTTGGCGGCTGCTTCGATTCCGCCCTTGATCTCTTCACAGACCGGCACGCTGCACTGCACGTAGTACACCTTCTTACCGGCGGGAATGGCGGCGATTGCCTCGTTGAACGGCAGCTCGGTGACCGGCTTCGTGAACGCTGCAACGCGATCGGCCGGATCAGTAGTAGCCGTTGCTGCGCTGGTCTCCGCAGCTGCGGCTTCGGTCGGCGCTGCCTCGGTGGCGGCCGGCTCTGTCTCTGCCGGGGCCGCCTCGGTTGCGGGTGCCTCGGTGGCGACCGCTTCCGTCGCTGCGTCGGTGGTTTTGCTGTCGCTACTGCACGCGGTGGCGATGAGGCCAACCGCAATAATGAGAGCCGACAGGATACGGCGAGATTTCATGAAGGTCCCCTGGTGTGGTGACGCCCTGCGCAGGGCGCGTACGAGGCACGTAGTGTTGCATCTAACGACGGTGCCGTCCAACTTTTGTCGTGGTGCTCGCCGCACGGCGATCACCGGCCCGTCTGCCGATCTCTTTTCCCTCTGAGGTTTGTCCTGTGCCCGGCTTCTCACCTCTCCAAGACGATCCCTCGATAGGCGAAGCACTGCGCGTCGACACGTGGTCCGGCGCACGCGAGGTCTTTCGGGCCAGAACCCTCCGCCAAGGTCTTTACGACGAAGCAGGGGTGCTGATGCGCGACGTCATCGTGAACCTCCACGGTGTAGCCCACCGGGATCGGCGACGCGTCGAGAACCGGCTCTTCCGACGGGACAACTTCCGCTGGTACGACGCGGAGGTCATCCCATTTCTCATCTCCGAAGCGATCGCCGCCGACATCGCGTCGGGGCAAGCTGATCTGTTGACCCTTGCCAGGCGAACGATGATGAAGCTCGCCTGCACGATCGCCGGTCTCGACATCGTCGACGACGATTTCGAGACCGTGTTCGCGCTTATGAATCGGCTGGCGCGAGCGGCAACGGTCTTTCACGCAACGATCGATCACGACGAATTGCGCGCCGACGGCCTCGATGCGCTCACCCAGGTCGACACCCTGTTCGTGCGGCCGGCGCTTCATCGACGCATCGCTCTCATCAACGCGCACGCTGCGGGCGAATGTGCCGAGGACGAACTTCCGCGAGATGTGCTCACCACGCTCCTGTGCAACCAGGACGCATTGGGCCTGCCGATCGATGTCGTAATCAGGGAAACCGCGTACTTCCCGTGGGTGGGCTCACACTCCACCGCCAATGCGTTCGTCCATGCGGTTCACCGACTCTTCCAGTGGTTCGATGCCCACCCGGCGGATCGGTTGACCGTTACATCCGATCCGTTACGCCTCCAGCGATTCGTACACGAGACGTTGCGGCTGCATCCGGCGTCACCACAGACTCACCGCCTCGGCACCGACGAACCAACGACGATCGGCGGAAACGTGATCGCTTTTGGTCAACGGGTCATCGTCGACATGGAGCAGGCGAATCGAGATCGCAGCGTGTGGGGACCGGATGCCGACGAGTTCTGTCCCGACCGTCGCATCCCCGACGACGCCGCACCATGGGGGCTCACGTTCGGGCACGGCATCCATGCCTGCCTGGGTATGGAGTTGGCCGGCGGCACGGCTCCCGAACTCGGGGCTGCCGGAGCCGTCGATCCGAACGCCCACGTGTTCGGGGCGATCACCACGATGGCCTCGATGCTCTTCGCCCGCGGGCTCGAACGCGACCCCCGGCACCCGGCCGTGCTCGACACGTCGACCGTTCGCACCGTGTTCTCCTCCTATCCCGTGGTGTTCCGGCCGACGACCGCGACCTTGGCGTCCGTTGAACAGTGACTGGATCGGTAGAGTCGCACCGATGCCCGCCGAAGACGTCGTTGAGCAACTCCGACGTATTGGGATGTCCGGCTACGAAGCCAAGGTCTATCTCGCCATGCTCGCCGCCGGTCTACCGCTGAACGGATACGAACTCGCCAAGCAGTCCGGTGTTCCGCGCAGCACGGTGTACGAAACAGTCGCCAAGCTCGTGGCCCGTGGCAGCGCGTTCGAGGTCAACGTTCCCGACTCGGGAACCGCGTACCTTCCGCTCCCGATCGAGAGTCTTCTCGCCCGCGTGCGCCGCGAGGTCGACGATGCGCTCGGTGCACTTGCCACGTCGTTGCCGAACGTCAGCGCACCACGCGAGACCCATCTCACGCAACAGATCCGCGGCCGGCGCAGCGTGCTCGACCGCGCCAAGGACGTCATCGAGAGTGCCGTGTCGGATCTCCTCGTTTCGATCTGGCCGCCCGAGGTTCCGGCCGTCGTCGACGACTTGCGACGCGCCGCCGCACGTGGCGTTGAGGTGACCACCCTCGTGTTCGGTGGCGGCGACTCCCTTCGGGGAGTCGGCACGGTGTTCGAGCATCGTTTCTCGGCGCCCGACGTCGTGGAGGAACGTCTCGGTTGCCGTCTGTTCGCCTTCGTTGCCGATCGTTCCAGTGTCCTGACCGCTGGTGCAGTTGGTGAGGAGACGTGGGGCATGTGGTGTGATGACCCGGCGATGGCGCTCGTTGTTGCTGAGTACATCCGCCACGACATGGCGATCCAATCGATCCTCGGCTCCACCCACGGCCAGGCGCTCCGGGGTCTGTGGGAGGGGTCGGAGGAACTCCAGCGGCTTCGTGCCACGGTGGGTTCGCCCGGCCTGCAGGTGTTCGGGGCAAAACCATGACCTCACGTTTCGCGACTCGATCGCGGGCGACCAGTGCTCCGGAGACCAGCTCCCCAGAAATCACATCGAAACGAAGGACTCCATGATCGAACGACCCGTCGTGACCATCGACAAGGAACGCTGCGTGAGCGCAGGGCGTTGCATCGCCGATGAATCGTCAGCATTCGGTTTCGACGGCGACGAACTTGCTGAAGTTCTGCCCGGCGCTTCGGAGCTTTCGGTCGAGCGGCTGATCGTTCTGGCCCGTCGGTGCCCGGGCCTGGCGATCGAAGTTCGCTCCTTTTCCGGCGAGTTGCTGGCGCCGTGAGCACACCCCGCGTCGCTCGACACCTCCGGCCGGGTCCGGTCGATGTCCATGCACACGTTGTTCTGGAGGACACCTTCGGCACCGCCGGACCTCACGGACCGCGACTCGACGAAGAAGGAGGAGTGCAGGAGTTCCACGTCGGTGCGTACACGCTGTGCGGCGTACGCTACCGCGGCTCACTCTTCATGGATGCGAACCTGCGGATCGAACGCATGGACGCGCATGGCATTTCGGTGCAGGCCCTCTCGCCGAATCCGCTGACCTACTTTCACCACGTCGATGCGTCGCTGGCGATCGACTATTGCCGACGTCACAACGACTCGTTGGCCGTACTCGTGGCAGCGCACCCGGATCGATTGGTCGGTCTCGCTCAGCTCCCGGCACAAGACCCCGACGCCGCGTGCGAGGAGCTCCGGCGAAGCATCGAGGAGTTGGGCCTCGTCGGCGGCTACATCGGAACCGACCCTGGGCCGCGAGCGCTCGACGACGCTGCGCTCGAACAACTCTGGTCGACCTTCGTCGATCTTGACGTACCGGTGTTCGTCCATCCCGCGCCATCGGGAATCGATGGGCCGCTGCGTGATGCTCGTCTTCGCCGTTTCGATCTCGATCTCATTCTCGAGTTTGCCTACGAGGAATCCGTCGCCGTCGCACAGTTGATTTTCGGTGGCGTCCTCCACCGCCACCCTGAGCTCGACGTGTGCCTGAGCCACGGCGGTGGTGCGATCCCGTACCTCTACGGTCGGTGGGAGGCGGCCACGCGTCTACGGGCGTGGTCGCCCGACTGGCTACGCGAGCCCGGAGCATACGGTCGCATGTTGGCACGGCTGTGGTTCGACGTGCATGTCGCCGACCAGCGCGCCGTGCGTCTGCTCGCCGAGGTTGTGGGCGAGGGCCGGCTCGTCATGGGCACGAACTTCGGCGGATGGGACACCGGTGGCGATGAGTCCGAAACTGCGGGCCGTGCCGACGCTCTCGCTGACAATGCTCGGCGGCTTCTTCGCCTCTCCTAGACCGATGCTGTCGTGACGTGCGCTGTCGTGACGTGCGCTGTCACCGTGTCGGATCGATGCGTTGGAAGAGTCGGTCGTAGAAGTGGCGGATCTTCGATTCGTTGTAACTCGCGAAGATCACCTCCTGCTGCTCCTGCGCCTTCAGTCCGGTTTGCACATGGGGCAGGTTGAGCGAGTCCTGTTGGAACACCTTCACGATCGGGCCGAGCTCACCTGCCAGCATCCAGTCGTCATCAACACCGAGGTGGGTGACCTTGGCCGGGGCCGGACGGTTTTCGGGGTCCGGAGCAGGCGGCCAGATCATGATCTCGAAGATTGAGGAGTTCGGATCTGAACCGTTCGGACGGAAGCGGTACATGAGGTAGTGGAAGCAACCCCACGGCGACCAGTTCGGGAAAACGGAATAGAACATCGCGTCGATCATTTCCGCGTCGCTCACATTGTCGACGTTGACCTCCCCCCCGAACTGGGTGCGGACGCCGGCGCGCTTCTGCTCGGCAATCCACGCCCGGACGGCCGGTGGACCGCCCGCCTTCACCTCCGCCGGCGGGTTCGGCGTCGACAGCGGAATGTCTTCGAGACCTGGAAGTAAGGTGCCGCCGACCCACTTGCACAGATGCGGATCGGCCTGAGTCTGCGAACCGCTGATCCAGTTGCCTTCGTCGTCGAAGATGCTGGCGTTGCCGTCGAGATCGGTGACCTCCACGTGACACGAATCGACGCGACCTGTCTCGAGCCGTTGGTAGATATGCCCGTTCAGCGGATGTCGCCACCTGGCATACTGCTTGCCGTCGGCGAGCCGCTCGTAGTGCGGCATACCGGCAAGATGCGGGCTTTCCACGGCATGCGGGGAGATCGCCCGGGAGAAGTTCTCGTAGACGTCGTAACGGCTGTTGGCGTCGCCGAGGTTCTCCATCAGCGTCGGGTGAGTGGCGACCGTGTGATACGCCTCCATGAACGCTTCCTGCAGGGCCTTCCAGTTCACCGGCATGATCTTGGCGACGTGCGCAGCCTTGTAGCGATGGGTGAACGGCAGGTGGGTGAAGTGATCGCCCAGGTTGCCCAGGAAGTCTTCGAGCGGCTCGGCATTCCGATCCGGATTGATGAACACGAACCCCTGCCACACGTCGACCTTGGCATAAGGCAGGTCGTATTCGTCCTTATCAAGATCAGGGAAATCCCATTCGCACGGGATCTCCTTCAGTGAGCCGTCGAGGTTCCAGTTCCAGCCGTGGAACGCGCACCGGAGGTTCTTTGCGCCCTTGCCTTCACAGGTTCGGAGCTTGCGGCCACGATGCAGACACGCGTTGCGATGAGCCTTGATGCTGCCGTCGGCGTCACGGACGATGAGGAACGACAGGTGAGCGATGTCGTACACGTGGTAGTCGCCGACGTTCGGGATGTCATCGACGAGGCAGGCGAACTGCCACACCCGACTCCACAGGTGCTCGACCTCGAGGTCATGCCACTCCTGCGAGTAGTAGACGTGGGCCGGAACGCGAGTGTTTCCCGGCGGGAGCATGGCGGACTCTCGGCGAAGGACATCGCTCACCGGATGGGAGTCGTGGCCGAGCAGCTCGGCGAAGCTGACTCCGGCAGAGCGATTGGTTCCCGTCAGGATCTCGGTCATGACGAAACGGTAGTCCGGCGGTCAGGGATCGTTGCAGTCGGGCAGTCCCGGCTCGGTGGTGGTGAGCTCGCTGCTCTTGTAACCGTTGGCTTGGAGCCGAGTAGGCACGAAACGCCAAGCAGGTCTGTGTTCGTTCCTCAGGCATCACACGGTGAGACCGGTGACCTCATCGAGCACACTCGTGCCGTCGTTGTGGGAGTGCGTGAATCCGAGCGCTCGTTCCTGACGAACGGCGTCGACAGAGCGCAGAGCGACGATGTAAGCGCGTCGCCAACTCGACTCGGTGGTGTTGCCCCCGGACCCGTGGAGCACTCCTTCGCTGTGGACCGTGATGTCTCCGCGAGATATCGGCACCGGCACCATCACATCGCCGTCACGAAGGTCGGTGATCAGGGTGTGGCTCTGGGTCCGATCCTCATGGAGCGGCCGGTGTGCGCGGACGGGCTCGGTCTGGCTGCCCGGCAGGAACTGCATGCAGCCGTTCTCCAGCGTCGAGTCCTCGACGGCGAGCCAGCACGTGGCCGTACGTCGGTCGTCGGTGTCGATCCAATAGGCCTGATCCTGATGCCAGCCGAACACGGCGTCGCTCCGGCCCGGGTGCTTTGCGAGGAGCTGATCGAAGTCGATCGTCATTCCCTCTCCACAGAGCTGCTCGGCGATCGAGTGGGCGCGCCGCTCGAACACGTTGCCGACCCACTCGGGGTGGTAGCGGCGCGGCAGCATCACGTTGACAATGGCGTAGCCCGACGGATCGGTGCCGTGCTCACCGGTCGTCATGTCGTTGAAGTCCTTGCCATCGACCTTGATCTCCCGGCGGAGGAACGCGTCGTAGACGGCCTCGATCTCATCCACCTCGGCTTGGCTCAACACGCCGCGCAGGTGCACATAACCGTCGCGTCGGAATGCCTCGAGTTCATCGTCGGACACCACGTAGGAATCCGGACGACGTCGATCGGAACCATCGGTCTTTGTCGTGCTCGTCACGCCGTCAATGGTACGGCCCGGGTGATTCCTGTGTTCGAGCCCGGCGGGGGCGAGTTCGCCGGACCTTCGCCCGGTCCCTCGCAAGTGCGATGGCAGATGGAAAACTCGAAGTCGTGCCCGCCAGTTACGAAAGCCGCCTGTTCACGATCACGCCCACCAAGACGGGCTACGAAACCCGCGTGATGCCAGGCGGGGATCAGAAGATCGGCCTGAACATGGTGCTGGTCGGCACATTCGGTCTCGTGGGGGGGCTCTTCCTGCCCGGAATCCTCCGCATCATCGTGGTCGCCCTCGCCGTGATCGTGCTGATTCTCGGCACGGCTGCACTGGTCCAGGCAGCGCGCGCGAAGACCCGAGCGCTCACCACCCTCGACCGCAGCGCCGGCATGATCACCCAGTCGGGCACCGCCGTGCCCATCGCCGAGGTGACGGGGATCGGTCTCATCCAGGTCCGCGGATTCCGGGTGGTCGGCGTCCACCGCAGCTCGGGCAAGCCGCTTTGGCTGAGTTCCGCGGCGAAGATGCCGAGGCTTCCCGAACTCGAAACCGCGGTGAAGTCGATGGCGGCGGACCTGGGCGTGCCGTACCTCGAGGCGCCGTCCGGGTAGAGACGCGTCGTCGAGCGCACCGACGAGGGTCGGAACCCTCAGGCGGGGATTTCTGCGAGCTTGACGGCGAGTGAGGTCGACGCTTCATCGGCGGCGTCGTGGACGGTGAGCGTCCCCACGGCTCCGGCATCGGCCACGTCGGACGCGCTCAACCGGAGGGCAGCGGCGCGTTCGGCGGTGTGTGTGGCCACGACCGATTCGACGGGAGCCTTGATCGAGACCTTCGCCTCGGTCTTGGCCTTGCGGATTCCACCGAGTGTCTCCGCGGCGACGGTCAACACGAGATCGTTCCCGCCGTCGCCTGCGGTCAACTCGGCGGCGACCGGCCATGGTCGGTTGTGGACCGACCCGTCGCGCCACCACGACCACACCTCATCGGTCACGAAGGGGATGAACGGAGCGAACAGCCGAAGCATCACGTCGAGTGCCAACTGCAGGGTTGCCTGGGCCGACTCCGTGTCCTGGGTCGAGTAGCGATCGCTGCCGTAGGCGCGGCCTTTGA
The DNA here is from genome assembly GCA_031423635.1 of Acidimicrobiia bacterium. Taxonomy (GTDB): domain Bacteria; phylum Actinomycetota; class Acidimicrobiia; order Acidimicrobiales; family JANYDT01; genus JANLQX01. The sequence goes on from JANPFX010000221.1 coordinate 86,029, forward strand.
CGAGTTCGAGATAGTCGTCGCAGAATGACCAGAAGAAGGACTCGGTGCGTTCGAGCGCGCGGGCGTAGTCGTATCCCTCGAACGCGAGCGTGGCCTCCGCCACGAGGATTCCGAGCCGCTTGACGAGAGCACAGTCGATAGGCGTGCATATCTTCTCGGCCGGGACCTCGCTGTCGGAGAATCCAAGGGCGAAACGGGAGGCGTTGAGGAGCTTCACGGCGAGCTTGCGGCCGATCTTCATCTGTCCTGCGTCGAAGGTGGTGTCGACCCCCGGTCGCGCGCATGATGCCCAGTAGCGAACGGCGTCTGAGCCGTGATCATCGAGCAGATCAGTCGGGACGATGACGTTCCCGACGCTCTTCGACATCTTCTTGCGGTCGGGATCGAGGATCCAGCCCGACAGTGCGGCGTTCGACCACGGCGCCACCCCGAGTTCGGCGTTGGCACGCACGACGGTGGAGAACAGCCACGTGCGGATGATGTCGTGGCCCTGCGGGCGCAGATCCATCGGATACATGCGTTCCCACAGGCCGTCGCTGCTGCCCCAGTGGCCGGCGATCTGAGGGGTGAGCGACGAAGACGCCCACGTGTCCATCACGTCAGGGTCACCGATGAATCCTCTCGCCTGTCCCCGTTGCGCCTCGGTGTAACCGACCGGGACGTCGGACTGGGGATCGACGGGCAGCGAGTCGATGTCGGGGAGCAGCATGGTTCCGAAGTCGGTTTCCCCATTGGCATCAACGGCGTACCAGACCGGGAACGGCACCCCGAAGAACCGCTGACGGGAGATGCACCAGTCACCGTTGAGACCCTTCACCCAGTCGTCGTAGCGCGATTTCATGAAGCTCGGGTGCCAGGTGATCTCGGTGGCCCGCTGCAGAAGTTCGTCGCGGTCGGCGACTGTTCGCAGGAACCACTGGCGGCTCGTGACGATCTCCAAGGGCCGGTCGCCCTTCTCGAAGAACTTCACGGGGTGGGTGATCGCTCGGGCTTCGCCGATCATCTCGCCGCTCTCCTGGAGTTGCGACACCACGATCCTCTGGGCCTGCTTGGACGACTTGCCGACGATGGCGCCGTACGGGCCGTCTGCGGCGACTGCGTCGGGGGGCGTGGCGAGGATGCAGCCGTCGCGGCCGATGATCGCCCGAGTGGGGAGCTGGAGCTCTCGCCACCAGATGACGTCGGTGAGATCACCGAACGTACAGATCATGGCGACGCCGGAGCCCTTCTCGGGGTCGGCGAGCTCGTGGGCCAACAGCGGCACCTCGACGCCGTAGAGCGGCGTTCGGACCGTCGAGCCGAACAACGGCTTGAACCGCGCGTCGTCGGGGTGGGCGACCAGCGCGACGCACGCGGCGAGCAGTTCCGGACGGGTGGTCTCGATGACCACGTCGCCTTGGCCGTCGGTGCGATGGAACGCGACCGCGTGATAGGCGCCCGGGACCTCTTTGTCGACGAGTTCGGCCTGGGCCACGGCGGAGCGGAAGTCGACGTCCCAGAGCGTCGGAGCCTCGTGGGGATACGCCACTGCGGCGCTCAGGTTCTGGAGGAACGCACGCTGGCTGATGCGCTGGGCGTCACGACCGATGGTCGTGTAGATCAGCGACCAGTCGACCGAGAGTCCGAGACGCCGCCACAGTGCTTCGAAGACCTTCTCGTCCTCGGTCGTCAGCGTGTGACACAGCTCGACGAAGTTCTTGCGGCTGATCGGCGTTCGATCGCGAAGATCCTTCGGGACGTTTCCGGCATACGTGGGCGTGAACGACGGGTCGAACGGAACGGAGGGGTCGCACGTGACCCCGTAGTAGTTCTGCACGCGCCGTTCCGTCGGCAGGCCGTTGTCGTCCCACCCCATCGGGTAGAAGACGGCCTTCCCCTGCATCCGCTGGTAGCGGGCGATCGTGTCGGTGTGCGTGTAGCTGAACACGTGGCCCACATGAAGTGAACCGCTGACGGTCGGCGGCGGCGTGTCGATGGCGTACACATCGGCCCTGGCTGCGTTGCGGTCGAACCGATAGACGCCGTTGTCCTCCCATACCGACCCGAAGCGCGCCTCGAGACCGTCGAGGGTGGGCTTGTCGGGAATGCGGCGTGCCATAAGGCCATCCAGGCTACCGGCGCTCCCCCTCCCACCCCCGCGTGTTTGCGCGTTCCTGTTCTCTCCCTGTTCTCTCGTTCTTCTGTCCCTGGCCCGCTCCCGGGGTCCTGTCACCGGGGAGCCTTCCCACTCTGCGGTACTCGCCCGTTGTGCTCCTCCGTCGCACCGGGTCTCCGTTCCTCGGCGGGCCCCTCCCCGGCGCCACCCCTCCCGCTCGTTGGCGGGTGGTGCGTGGTTTGCGGTTGTGACGTGAAGGGCTTCGGTCCAGCGCTCGCGAGCGTTCGGCGGGGTCAAGAGCAATCGAATGGAGGGGTGGCGCCGATGGGGCCCCGCCCGAGGAACGGAGACCCGGCGACGGAGGAGCTCGGGCGAGTACCGCAGTGGATGGGGTGAATCGGTGACAGGACCCCGCAATAGAAGCCGCGCTGTCGTCCGAGGAACACATGACTGGAAACCGCGCCGTCTGTCTGCCCGAGGGATGCGTGACCGGACGCCGGACTGGGGTGTTGTGCGCGGAAAACGGGGGTTAGGGGTTGTGGGCAGGTCGTAGCCTGTGGCGCGTGCTTTCCCTTCATGACACTGCTCTGGGCCGTCCGGTCGAGCTCGTTCCACGCGAGCCGGGGAAGTTCTCGTTCTATGCCTGCGGGCCGACCGTCTACGACCTTCCCCACATCGGCCATGGCCGGGCGATGCTCTCGTGGGACCTGATCCGCCGCACGCTCGAGTGGATGGGCCTCGAGGTCACGCACGTCAGCAACATCACCGACATCGACGACAAGATCATCGATCGTGCCGCCGAGCTGAAGATCTCCGCACGCGAGCTCACGAAGAAGTACGAGGCCGAGTGGTGGAAGGCGTCGGACGCGCTCGGCGCGCTCCGTCCGCATCGCGCGCCGCGCGCCACCGAGTTCGTCGATCGGATGGTCGAGCTGATCGGTGCGCTCATCGACAAGGGTGTTGCCTACGACACCCCGAATACCGTCTACTTCTCTCCGTCATCGGTCGCCGACTACGGCTTGTTGGCGCGTCAGACGATCGAGTCGCTCCAGGCCGGCGCCCGGGTGGAGTCCGATCCGCACAAGCGCAACCCGGTCGACTTCGCTCTGTGGAAGAAGGCCAGCGGCCCGGCTGACGTTCCGCAGTACCCGTCGCCATGGGGGGCCGGGCGCCCCGGATGGCACACCGAGTGCGTCGTGATGAGCCTTGACATCCTTGGTGAGGGTTTCGATCTCCACGGCGGCGGCCTCGATCTGATGTTCCCGCATCACGAAAACGAGCGGGCCCAGGCCGTGGCGATGGGCCACGTCTTCTGCAAGCACTGGGTGCACCACGGGTTCATCGAGATGGGGGGCGAGAAGATGTCGAAGAGCCTCGGCAACTTCACATCGCTCACCGATCTGCTCCGTCGGGTCGATCCGCGTGCGTACCGCTTGTTGATCCTGCGCGGTCACTACCGATCGCCGATCGAGGTCACGCCCGACCTGCTATCCGATGCCGAGACGGCACTCAGCCGATTCGACGGCCTGGCCCGTCGCTGGGGCGAAGCGCCCCAGGCGACGATCGGGCTGGAAAAGGCACTGGCGACGCTCGACGCCGACGCCATCACCCGTTTCCGGGCGAAACTCGAACGCGATCTCGACACGCCGGGCGCGATGGCGGTGGTGTTCGAGACCCTTCGGGTGGCCAACTCGGCATTCGATACCGAGAGCACCCACGCCGACGTCCTGGCGGCGACGGTGTTCGAGATGGCCGGCGCCCTCGGACTGTTCCCGGCGCCCCTGGAGGCTCCGGTCCCCTTCGAGATCGTCGATCTTCTCAAGGTCCTCGACGCGGCGCGTGCGTCCAAGGACTGGGCCACGGCCGATGCGGCCCGGGCCCGGCTGCAGGCCGACGGCTGGGTCGTCGAGCAGACCAAGGCCGGGTCGACCGTCCGTCGGGCCTGAGTCGGCTTCGTCCGGGTGCACTGAGCTGGGAAGATGCTTGCGGCTTCAATTAGCTGTGACGGGCGACACGCAGTGTGATCCCTGTTACGCTGGTCCGTGAGGGGTTCCAACCTCTGATCCTGCAACACAAGATTTTCGAGTGCCTCGGAGCGCTCGGTTGGTGGCAACACCGCTGAGCACCGGTTCGTTCACGATCCAGCAGTGTCGGTGGCTTCGTCCCCCTCTCTCAACACCCAAGAGCTCATCCCGAGCTCCGCATCAAAAGGGGGCCGCCAACGATGGCAGCCGGAACAGTCAAGTGGTTCAACGCAGAGAAGGGCTTCGGCTTCATCTCGCAGTCAGACGGAGGGCAGGACGTGTTCGTCCACCACTCCGCCATCCAGAAGCAGGGGTATCGCTCCCTTGCCGAAGGCGAGAAAGTGGAGTTCGAGGTGCAGCAGGGCCCGAAGGGTCTGCAAGCTTCCAACGTTCGTCCGGGCTGACCCGGAGGGCGTTCGGCCTCTAACGAAATCGCCGCGTCGATTGGGGTTTGGCCCCGGTCCGACGCACATCTTCTGAAACGAGCCAGCCTCCGGGCTGGCTCGTTTTCGTTCGAGGCGGCCGCTGCGGTTGGAGTCGGCGCCTCGACGTGCCGGTGAAACGGGGAGGAGGTGGCCGACTACCGTGAACGTCCGCATGTCCGCCACGGTCGCCACATCCTCGTCGACCAAACCGCCCAAAGAACCGATGCCGCCCGGCTTCTGGGTCCTCTGGAGCGCCGTGGTGATCGACATGATCGGCTTCGGTATCGCCGTTCCGGTCCTCGGTCCCTACGCGAAGTCGTTGGGTGCGAACGGGCTCTTCATCGGAGCGATCGGTTCCGCGTTCTCGTTGATGCAGTTCATCGTCGCCCGGCCGCTCGGCAAGCTGTCGGATCGCATAGGGCGCAAACCCGTGCTGGTGATGTCGATGCTGGGCACCGCGTTCGCATCGCTCCTGACGGGCCTGGCCAATGTGCTGTGGCTGCTCTTGTTCGCCCGCGCGCTCGACGGCGCGTCGGGCGCCACGATCGGCGTTGCTCAGGCGTCGGTCGCCGACATCGCACCACCGCGCCGACGGGCCGCGTTGATGGGGATGATGGGCGCGGCGTTCGGGATCGGCTTCACCGTGGGGCCGGCGATCGGCGCGTTGCTTTCCTGGGCGGGTGGTCGACGCGCGCCGTTCTTCGGCGCTGCTGCCGTCGCCCTGGTGAACGCGATCGCCACGTGGATCCGGGTGCCCGAGACGAAGGGATTAGCGCTCGCCGAGGCCGCCGCAGCTGGCCAGTCTGGGGCAGCGCATGGCCTTGCCCGGAAGTGGAACGAGAACGGCCTTCGCGAGTTGCTGGTGATCGTGTTCCTGACGTTCTTCGCCTTTGCTGCGTTCGAGCAGCTCGTGACGGTGTTCGCAGACGATCGACTGTCGTTCGGACAGCGTGGCGCCGGCATCATGTTCACCTTCGTCGGGCTGGTGCTGATGATCGTTCAGGGACTCCTTGTCGGCAAGGCTGTCGCCCGCTTCGGCGAGCTGTCGGTGCTGACGTTCGGCCTGCTGTCGGTGACCGCCGGATTCTTCGTACTGGCGGTCACCCATTCGTGGTGGATGCTCATCCCTCAGGTGCTACTCACCGCGGTTGGGCAGGGCTTTGCCTCCCCGTCGCTCTCGGCCACTATCTCGGGGCGCATCGATCCGGCGGTCCGGGGTGAGCTGATGGGCACGCAGCAGTCGTTCGGCTCGCTCGCCCGGGTACTCGGTCCCCTCGGTGGCGGCCTGCTGTACGACCACGTTGACATCGCCGCGCCGTTCGTGGTGGGAGGGGTGCTCTATGCCGTTGCCGCTGTGCTGGTGGTGCGAGCCCGGTCGAGGACGACCGCCGTGCTTCCCCACACCGGCCGCAGCACCCCAGCCTCCGCCCACTGACCTCCTGTCCGGCACCTCGCCGACCATGGACTTCCATCTGCCGCAAACCCTGCTGCAGATCGAGCGTGACTGCCGCACATCGGCGTCGCTTTGCCGCACATCGAGCCAAATCAGCGGTTGTACGTCGATTCGGGGGCGATGTGCGGCGCCACAAGCCTGATGTGCGGCGTCGGACGACCATCGGCCGCACCGGGACAGCGCCGACGCGAATAGCTGAGTGATTGCTCAGGTTCACCAGTGTGCTTGCTACAGTTAGCACACTGCTCGCGCCGATACCGCGAGAGCGTTCGAATTCCTTCCCCGGAGGTGCCTGTCATGGCCGAGTTCTCTCTTTCGCTCAACGATGACCAGATCGCGTTGCGTGACTGGATTCACCAGTTCGCCGTCGACGTGATCCGTCCGGCCGCGCATGAATGGGACGAGCGCGAGGAGTTTCCGTGGCCGATCGTGCAGGAGGCTGCGAAGATCGGGCTGTACGGGATGGACTTCATCGCCCAGGCGATGTTGGGTGACCCCACCGGCCTCACGATGCCGGTCGCGGTCGAGGAACTGTTCTGGGGCGACGCCGGCATCGGCATGGCCATCATGGGCTCGGGTCTGGCGGCTGCAGGTATCGCCGGAAACGGAACGCCGGAACAGGTCATGGAGTGGGTTCCCCAGTGCTACGGCACCGCCGACGACGTGAAGCTCGGCGCGTTCTGCGTGTCGGAGCCCGACGCCGGTTCCGATGTCTCCTCACTTCGTACGCGCGCTGTCTTTGACGAGAAGTAGAAGCAGTGGGTGCTCAACGGCACCAAGGCGTGGATCACCAACGGTGGCATCGCCGACGTGCACGTGGTCGTCGCCGCCGTCGACCCCGCGCTGCGGGGCCGTGGCCAGGCCAGCTTCATCGTGCCGCCCGGTACCAAGGGCCTCTCCCAGTGCCAGAAGTACAAGAAGCACGGCATCAAGGCCAGCCACACCGCCGAGGTCGTCCTCGAAGACGTGCGGGTCCCCGG
>JANPFX010000222.1:0-2327 GCA_031423635.1 Acidimicrobiia bacterium
GAGCGGGCCGTACTGGGTGTAGCGCGACGCAAGGGCGGCCGGGTCCTTTTCACCGGTGGTTGCCGCGAGGATCGAGAGCAGGTTCGACACGCCCGGCTTGTTCTGCGGATCGAAGCGGACCTCGCCGTCGAGATCGGTCACCGCTCGTTTGATCTTCTTCTCGATGTCCTTGGGGGCGTCGAGAACACCGATGGTCCCCCCGGGCGAGGCGAACGATGACGACATCTTGTTCGTCGGCTCCTGGAGATCCATCACCCGCGCCCCGACGGTCGGCATCGTGCCGACCGGGACGACGAAGGTGTCCCCGTAGAGCCGGTTGAAACGTTGCGCGGCGTCGCGAGTCAGTTCGATGTGCTGGCGCTGGTCGTCGCCGACCGGGACCTGTTCGGCGTCGTAGAGGAGGATGTCAGCGGCCATCAGCGCCGGGTAGGTAAACAGGCCGGCGAGCACGCTGTCGTCGTTCTGTTTGGCCGCCTTGTCCTTGAACTGGGTCATGCGAGACAGTTCGCCGTAGCCGACCGTGCACTCCATGATCCAGCTGAGCTGGGCGTGCTCGGGCACGTGGCTCTGCACGAAGATGCAGCTGCTGTTCGGGTCGATGCCCGCGGCGACCAGCAGCATTGCCGTTTCCCGGGTCTTGTCGCGCAGCATGGCGGGGTCACGTCTGACGGTGAGCGCGTGCAGATCGACGACGCCGTGGAAGCTGTCGGGACTCTGGTCCTGCACCCAGCGCATGACGGCACCGATGAAGTTGCCGAGGTGCTTCTCCCCGGTCGGCTGGATGCACGAGAGGACTCGTGTCATGAGAAGGAGGGGCTGGCGACGTGCGTGGCGCGGTGATTCATCAAGGCGTCGATTGTAGGAGCCACCCGAGCGCCAAACCGGGGCTTTCCCTGCTCCAGTACGCTGGTGCGCCGTGTCGGTCGACGTTTCCACCTCCGTGTTCGAGGGGCCTTTCGATCTCCTGCTGCACCTGATCACCAAAGAACAGGTCGATCTCTACGAAGTCTCGCTGTCGCGCATCGTCGACGCCTTCCTCCACGAGATCGAGGTCATGGAGGGTCTAGACCTCGATGTGGCCACGGAATTCCTCCTGATCGCGGCCACCCTGGTCGAACTCAAGCTCCGTCGGCTGCTCCCCGAACGGCCGAGCGTCGACCTCGACGAAGAGCTGGCCCTGCTCGAGGAGCGCGACCTGCTGCTCGCCAAGTTGCTCGAGTATCAGACGTTTCGGGGGGCGGCAGCGTTCCTGCGTCGCCTCGAGCAGAACGCGTCGCAGTCGTTCCCCCGGACCAACGTGGTGGAGGAGCGCTTCCTGTCGGTCACCGCGGATCCGCTCGCCGGTTCGACGCCCGAGCAGCTCCGCGAAGCATTTCGCCGGGTCGTGTCCCGTCTTGCGTTTCCGAAAGAGGTTCCGTCCGTCCGCGTCGACCACATCACGCCGGTTCGGGTCACCGTCGGCGAAGCGGTCATCGAGTTGGCGCAGGTGCTACCCGGGATCGGTCGCGCCACGTTCCGCATGCTCACCGTCGGGGTGACGGAGCCGGCCGAGCTCATCGTGCGCTTCCTCGCGGTACTCGAGCTGTACAAGCAGGGATGGGTCGAGCTCGATCAGGCGCAGAGCTTCGGCGATCTCCACATCTCCTGGCAGCCCGACGGCCTCGATCGTTCGTTCGTCGACGTCCGTTCTTGGGCCGACGGCCCGGATCCGGACGGAAGTGGCGGCTCGCATGACGATTCGGCGGAGTCGATCGTGCCACTGCTCGACGACGAAGAAGATGTCGACGAGGTCGAGGAGATCGAAGCAGAGCTCGAAGAGTCGATCGCTGCGGCTCGCACCGCCCGCCTGGCCACAGGCCCGATCGCCACGGTTGATGACTATGACGGCTGACGACGACAACGGGCGGGTGACCCCCGAGGTCGACCCGTTGGCCGCGGACGACAACGACCGCGACGATGTGACGCGGGCGATCGAAGCCGTTCTCATGGTGGCCGATGAGCCGGTCTCGCCGCAGCTTCTCGGCGAACTCTTGGAGGTCGCGCCGGGACTGGTCGAGGCGCGATGCGCGGCACTGGCGGCGGCGTACGAGGCCGAGCATCGCGGCTTTCAGCTCGTCCGGGCCGCCGGAGGGTACCGATTCCAGAGCCACCCCGACCTCGCCGCCTACGTCGAGCGGTTCGTGATCGGCGACCAGGCCCCGCGCCGCACCCGGGCGGCGCGGGAGACGTTGGCCATCGGGGCCTACAAACAGCCCAGCAGCCGGGCCCCGATCGCGCCCAAACCCGGGGGCAATGTCGCAGGCACCAAGAAAACGCGCGTGCACCGC
>JANPFX010000223.1:0-25978 GCA_031423635.1 Acidimicrobiia bacterium
GTGCTCTCCAGCGCTGCGCCCCTCCGCTGCGCTCCAGTGCTCGCAACACCAACCGGACCACAACCATGATCCGCCTCGACGGCGCTGTGCTCTCCAGCGCTGCGCCCCTCCGCTGCGCTCCAGTGCTCGCAACACCAACCGGACCACAACCATGATCCGCCTCGACGGCGCACTCGTGCTCCTTCAATGGTCCACCGGTGGACTCTTCTTCCTCTGGGTCACCACCCGGCACCGCCTCGTCGGCCTCGGTTACGGATGGCTGTTGCGCTGGACGTACGCGGTCTTCGCCGCGGGAGCCCTCGCGGCGTCATGGTTCACCGAGCGCGTCGTCGTCCGGGACATCGCGTCGGCGGCGGTTGCCGTCACTGCTCTCGGGGCATTCGCCGTCTCGTTCCGACGACGCAAGGCCGGCGTGCAACGCCAACGCGAGGAGGCGACACGCAAGCAGGAACGGGTCGCCGCCATGACCGGGGCGGGCAACGTCGTCGCCGCGGAGCTGCCGGCCGACGGAGGTCCGGCGAGCGCTGCCATGCAGATGCGCGATCAGTTCGGCCGCGCCTCGGCGACGGTCGAACGTGACGTCTCCGCCGGCCCCGAGTTCCCGCCGATCCTCGATCTCGTTGCGCCGGCCATCGGGCTCATCGGACTCATCGCCGGCGGATGGGCAGCCGCACCGAACGGTGGCGGCGATGGTGCACTCAGCATCGCTCGCACGATCGTCGGCGCGTTGTTCCTCGGCGCAGTGTCCGACGCAATGCTCCTCGGCCATTGGTATCTCGTGCAGCCCGGCCTCTCCCGCAAACCGATCGGCGAGATCAACGACTGGCTCCTGCGGCTCTGGCCCGTCGAGGTTGCCCTTCTTCTGGTACCGACCGGCATGATCTCGGTGATCAACGGCTCGATCAGCGATTCCTACGGAGGCATGCTCGGCTGGTTCTGGATCGGATGCGCGATTATGACTGGCGGACTGGCGTTCACCACGCGCATCGTGCTTCGCGAGCGCTTCTACTCCGCCGTGATGGCGGCTACCGGCATGCTCTACCTGGCGATCCTCACGGCGTTCGGCACCGACCTCGTGGCGCGAGCAGTCCTCGCTTGAAGAACTCGGGCCGCCCGTAAGGGCGACGGCAGGGTCAGTAGTTCGACGGACGCATCGCCGGCGGCGCGCACTCGTTGATGAAGCCACCGATGCGCGGGAGCAGGCGGTCGCCACCCCACAACTGCCGCTCGAGCTGAGCAACCTTCTCCTCGCCGAAGTAGCGGACGGCGAGCGCATTCGCCGGGTCGAGTTCCGCTGCATAGCGGCGGACCTTGAGGTCCCGATCGGCCAGCGAGGCCCGCTCCGCAAGCGGTGTGGGAACGGCCGCATCCAGCCAAGCGAACCAGATGTCGAGCATCCCGTTGGCAATCTCGCGATAGGTGGCGAAGTTCTCTTCAGTGCGGTCGGCGAGGAAGCAGAAGGCTGTTTCCGACAGTGTGTCGCGGACGTAGAGCGCGCGGCTCGTGAACGGCCTCAGGTTCTCGTTCGCCCGGTGCTTCAGCCAGAACGCATTCACGGACTCGTAGTACGTGAAGAGGTGCTCGGTATCGATGATGGTGTCGGTGCGGGCGGGGAAGTCACCGAGCAGAAAGAGGTCGGGGAACGTGCCGAACGCGAACGCGCAATGCGGCACCTTCACCGTCGGGCCGAGCCACATCGACAGGTGCATGTTGCAGAACCCGATCGTCGGGTTGACCAAGTTCGAGTGCACCATCCAGTCGATCGGTTCGCCGACCCACGTGCTCATGTGGCCCTGCGGGCCGCCCGCCGCGGAGGCATAGCTGTCGTGGGGAAGCGAGCTCGGGTCGCGGACGAGATCCGGGAACTTGGCGTCGACGCGCGCCCGCAGCTCAGCAGTCATGGCCCAGAGTTTGTGGAACCACTCGGTGTTGTCGACCGTTCCGGCGTCGAGCAATTCCGTGACGTGCTGAAGCGACTCTTTGGCCATGGAGCGAGACGCTAGCCCCAGGTCCCTCGACCCGCCCGTCTCTCGCCGACGTCGCGGGTGCGCCCGTTCGAGGCAGCACATACTGGTTCCGCGTATCCGGCGCCGACAGGCAATGATTGCACCATGACTTCGGCCTCGGACCTCCACGCCGACTATGCCCGCGCCGGTTTCGGTCAGGGACTCACGCCCGGCACCAGTCCGGCGCTCATCGTCATCGACATGGCCAAGGCCTACTTCGAGCCTGACGCTCCGCTCTATCTCGGCGAACCGGTCGCCTCGTCCGTCCTGTTGTCCGTGGCCCGGTTGATCGAGGCGGCCCGCGCCGATCATGTCCCGGTCATCTTCACCACCGTGCGCTATCAGCGCGGCGGCACCGACGGAGGGGTGTTCTTCCGCAAGGTCGGCGCCCTCAGCTGCTTCGAGGCGGGCAATCGTCTCGGCGAGTTCGTCGAACCGATCGTGCCGACCCCGGCCGACGTCGTCGTCACCAAGCAATACGCGTCATCGTTCTTCGCCACTTCGTTGGCGTCCACGCTCACGGCGTTGCGTGTCGACACCCTCCTCATAGCCGGCGTATCGACCAGTGGCTGCGTCCGCGCCACCACCCTCGACGCCTGCCAGCACGGTTTCGTTCCGATCGTCGTGCGAGACGCCTGCGGTGATCGCTCGGCAACGGTGCACGAGGCGAACCTGTTCGACCTTCAGCAGAAGTACGCCGAGGTCTACTCGGAAGCCGAAGCACTCGCGTACCTCGCCACCGCCGCGGTCGGACACGACCAACCATGAGTCGCCCAACCGTTGCACGGCCTCGTCGGCAATGGGTGGGGCCTTCGGCGCACGAACTTCAGCGCGCTTCGTAGACGCTCGTCGAACTCGGCGGCTCGTGCACTGGCCCCTCGGAACCCCGCGGATCGAGCGCATGCCGCACACGCGGGTCGTTGCCCACCCGGTCGCCCTCGACGCGGAGCACCCGGCGAATCACCCCGTGGCGATACAGCGTGGTGACTCGCATCCGGCTGGTCGGGCGCGTGAGATCAGGTCCCGTGAGAAGAATGAAGTCGGGATCGCTGAATCGCTGCAACGCCTCGTCGATGACGCGCGGCGTGAACACCAGCACACCCGGCCCGCCGCTCACGCCGACATGGCCCGGGTCACCACGGCCGAGCTCGCCAAAGGCCAGAACTCCGTCGACCATATGCGCGCTGAACGATCGGACGTTCAGCGGACGACCGGCGATCGACACGTTGGTCTGGCGGTACGTCTCACCGTCGAAGTCGATGTAGACGAGATTCTCGTAGGGGAATGGACCCGGGGTGCCGCCGTGCTCGTCGAACTCCATCGCCGAGCCGTCCGGGTGGAAACCAGTCAAACGGTCATGCCAGACGCCGACCATCGCGTGAAGGTTGGCGCGGACGTCCATGTCGGGGACGTTCAACGCTGGCTGCCGAACTCGTTCTGGCGTTGCCCGGTCATCACCATCGATGCCGCCTCGAGTTGACCCTTCTCTGCCGGGAAGGCCTGCACCAGACCCATCGCGAGATCGCGCAGCGACCTTCCGACGATGCCGTCGAGGGTGGCGTTCGACGTGCCGCACGTCTTGAGTGCGGTGGTTCCGACGCGGTACGCGGCCTCACAGACCTGACCCTTGGCCAGTCGCCACGACTTGACCTCCTCGGCCTTGGACGTGGGCCGCGGTTCGGTCGCCTCCAGCCACAGCTGGCGGCGCATCCACAGCTTCGCCGTCTCGAGATCGGCGGTCATCTCGCCGATGAGCTGCTGCTGAAACGGAGCCGTACCTATGGATGCACCGGTGTCGGCAAATGTCGTCGTGGCGAGGTGGCCGAGGGCGTAGTCGTAGACCGCCTGGGCGGCGCCTAGATAGATGGCACCCACCGCGAGTTGGTTCCCGACGAACGATCCGCGGCTGACCTGGGTCATGGTGATGAACGCGTTCGGAACGGCCAACGCGTTCTCCTCGGCGACAAAGACGCCGTCGAGCACGATGCCGTGGTTCGCGCTCGCCCGCATGCCGAGGCCGTCCCAACGTGCCCGCTCGCTCACACCGATCGTGGCGCGGGGAACGATGAACAGCGAAAGGCCTGCGACCCCACCGACGTCGGTCCGCTTCGCGGTGACGAGGTAGTTGTCGGCGACTCCCGTCGCACAGCCGAAGGACTTCACCCCGTTGAGCATCCATCCGCCGTCGACGTGTCGGGCTTCGGTGTTGATCGTGATGTTCGCACCCTCGGTCTTCCCCGACTCGGACGCGAAGTTCGCAAGCCATTGTCCGGCGCCCATGCCCCGGAGAACGCGTTCGGCAAAGGCTCGGACCTGAGGGGCATCGTCGGCCGCGAACAGCCCGGCATCGAGCGCTTCGAGGGGTAGCAATCCGCGGCTGGCGCTCGAGCAATGGAAGAAGAACGCCAGCGCCGTGGATGGGCATGCGGTGCCCATCGCGAACGCCGCCGCAGTCAGATCGCGAAGACCACCGCCGAGACCACCGAAGCGTTCCGGGACGATCAGTCCGAGTAGCCCGGCGTCGCCGAGGAGCCGAACGTGCGTGGGCGGAAACGTCGCGGTGCGGTCGGCCTCCTGAGAGGCAGCGGCAAGCGCCGGAAGGATCGCATCGACCCGCTCCGCCCGCTCGACTTCCGAAGGGCTGAGATCATCGATGAGACGGGCAGCGGTGACCATGGCCAGACCGTATCAGCCGGCCCATCACCGGAACCGGTGGCGAGGGCTCGGTTCGCCACGAACAACGTCAGCGTTGGCGGAGTCTGCTGACGACCGAGGTCGTCGACTTCGGTCGCTCCGTCGCCGCTGATCGCCTTGTCTTGGTCTTCTTCGGCGCAGGCTCCTTCAGAGCGAGCCGGGAAGGAGGCTTGCGGGTCGTCTTCTTCGTGCTCTGCCTCGGGTTCGGACGGGTGGTCGCCGTCGGGTCGCCGTTCGGCGCCGACGTCGTCGGACGCAACGACGTTGTGGACACCGACGGCTCGACGGTCGTCGATGATCGCGGCGCCGACGTGGTCGTCGTGGACGCGCCGCCGGGCTCGGCAGGGGGCGGGGACGGCGGAACGACCGTTTCGACGACCGTGTTGACAGAGTCCGGGGTCCCGGGGCTCGGCGTGGTGGTCGGGTCCGGCGGCACCGGCCTTCGGTCGGGCGCCGTCGTGGTTGTGGTGGACGGTCGGGTCGTGCTGGTGGTCACGATGGTCGTCGCCGGCATCGAGGTGGTGGAGGTCGTCGACGGCATCGTCGTGGTGGTCGTGGTGGTCGTGGTGGTCGGCGGCACCGTGGTCGGCGCGACCGTGGTCGGCGCGACCGTGGACGTGGTTGCGACCGTCGAAGTCGGGGCCGTGGTCGTCGGTGTGGTCGATGCAACGGTGGTTGTCGTGACGATCGACGTCGTCGGGTTCGCGATGGTCGTCGGGGTCGCCGTGGTCGTCGTCGCCGCAATGGTTGACGTGGTTGCAGCAATGGTCGACGTCGTTGCAGCAATGGTCGTCGAGGTCGAGGTCGATGTGGTCGAAGTCGAGGTGGATGTCGAGGTCGATGTCGAGGTCGATGTCGTCGTCGTCTGGCCGGGCACGTCGCCGGGCGCCGCGGCGAACATCGGCAGCACCTGATGCTGCGCGCCGATGATCGGGACGGGGTCCACTCCCAGCCATCCCTGGAGAATCGTCGCGTACAGCTGACGGAAGTCGACCGACGACTTGAGGTTGCCACCTCCGCCGGTTTCCGGGTCACGGAGGTCGAGCAAGGATGGGTACTCGCCGTACGCACCGCCCTTGACGTTGTCGCCGATCACGAGGGCTACGCTTCCAGCACCGTGATCCGTGCCGAAGGTACCGTTCATCTCGGCCCGACGGCCGAACTCGGAGTAGATGACGACGGTGACGCGACGGCGGTTCGTCGGCGACAGCAGGGCGAAGAACTGATTCAGCGAATCGTCGATATCCATCCAGAGACCGGTGTGCCATTCGACGCCGTTGCCGTTGGCCTTGCGCTGGTTCTCGTGGGTGTCAAAGCCCCCGGTGTCGGTGTGGATCACCCGGGTGCCGAGGTTCGCGCCGATGAGGTTGGCCGCCATCGTCAGCTGACGCTTGAGACCCGACGAGCCCGAGACGATGCCGGTGTAGGCGTTGTTGACCACGGGAGCCAGATCGAGCGCGGTTCCGCCGAGCTTGGACCAATCATTCCCCAGAGCGCCGAGCGTCGTCTGCTGAGTCATTGCCCTCACGGCCACCGCGGCGCGCTGGTCCCGACCCGACGTGGACGCTCCGAGACGGTTCCCCTGCCACGGCGAGATCGCCAAGGCATCGGACGTGAGACTGCGCAGCGACGGGTTCAGCGAACCGCCAGAGTTGACCGAGATCGCCCCGATCGACGTGAGTCCGGCCGTATCCGCGAACCGGCCGAGCCATCCGCTCGGTGGCTTGTAGCTGACCGCCGATCCGGCCGCACCGGCGCCGCCCCACCAGTGTTCCTGCGATTCGAAGTGGCTGAAGTTGGCGTTGCTGTAGCCAACGCCCTGCACGACGGCGACCTTGCCACCGCGGTACCAGCCGGCGATGTTGGTCATGCCCGGGTTGAATCCGATGTTCGCATCACCGACCAGCAGTGAGTCGGCACGATTGGGTGTTCCCGGCATCGGGTAGGCGATCGACGAGGTCACCCCATCGATCGTCTTCGTCCGTATGGACACGTATCGGCTGTACTCCGCCGCGGCGAGCGGAACCACCGTGTTGATGCCGTCGTTTCCCCCACCTAGGTAGAGGAACACGGTGACACCATCGGCGCTGCCGCCCGCGGTACCCGATGCCAGCACCCGCCGGAGCGGGCCGAGTTGGGCAGCGACAAACTCGCCGGCAGCGACGGCGCCGAGAAGCGTCATGAACTGCCGACGCGACAGCCGCTTGCCCCTTCCGAGGTCGTCGAGGAGCTTCTCCGGATGTGATGCAGTGCTCATCGTGACGTTGATCCTCAGGTGGTCAGGCGAGCGAGTACTCGGGTGAGATGGCGATGGTGCGAGCGAGGTTGCGACGTTGGTTGGCTGCCGTGTTCGCCGCCCGTTCGGCGATGACCAGGTTCACGAGCGCGGTATGGGTCGGGGACCCGGGAGCTATTCGATCGTCGCCGAGTTGGCGGAGCGCGAAGTTCACCGCATCGGTCGGCATCATGGCATCGATGGTGTTGAGGAAAGAGGTTCCCCCGGACGTCGAGTCGGCGATGGCCACACCGAACAGCGAGCTGGCGATCTCGGCCCGGCGCCAGTAGGCCGAGACGCTCATCCACGCCCGATTCTGCCGCCAGCCCGAGACGTTCGGCGGAGCCAGCGGGCCCATGCCGAGGTCTTCGAGTTGCGACACCATGCTCACGCGAGATGCAACGACGCCCGTCGTTCGCATCATGGCGACAGCCCAGTCGATGGGATGGCGGACCAGGCCCTGCTTGGCGGTGTCGGAGAAGAACTCGTCACGGTTGAACATGATCCGCAGGAACGCCTCGACGTTCATGGCCGGATGTGAGGCGAGGCTGTTCCCGAGCTCGATGGCAAGCGAATCGGTTCGTTTGATCGGATAGGCGAACCAGCTCCAGAGCTTGGCCGCAAGATGCTGAGCGGCGCGCAGACGCATCGTGTTCAACGATCCGCCGGCGACGAAGGTCGCATCGAGGACGTCTGGCCCGTCCCAGTTCGCGGTGACGCCGTAGAGCGTCTTCTGGTTCGTGTCGTGCCACGTCGGACGGTAGATGTACTCGTCGTTGTTGTTCGAGTCGATGCTGTGTCCCGTCCAGGCCCGGGCCATCGCCTTGACGTCGGCTTCGGTATAGCCGTTGTCGACACCGAACATGAAGAGCTCCTGCAGCTCCCTGCCGAAGTTCTCGTTCGGTCCCCACTTGCCGCTGTAGGCGCCATCGAGCCAGATCAGCATCGCCGGATCCTTGGACACCGCCTTGAACAACACGTTCATATCGCCCGAACCGAGACTGCGGAAGATCGCATTCTGCCGATAGAGGTGACGGACGTCGAAGATCTTCGACATCGAGGTTGCGAAGTGGTTGTGCCAGAACAGCGACAACCGTTCTTCCAGCGGCCGAGGCACGGTGGCCATCCGGTCGAGCCACCACTCGCGCAGCGCCTGGATGTTCTCCCATTCGCTCGGAAGCGCGGCGACGTTGAACGTCGGGGCTGGATTCGGCGTGAAGTCGAGGATCCGGTCCACCAGCGCTGATCGGTCCAGCGCGGCGAGCGTCTCGACCGTCGCCAGAGGCTCAGCCCAACCTGTTCGGCGGAGGAGGTGTGCGGCGTCTGCAATCGTCATCGGCACGCCGCAAGACGCTAAAGATCTCGTCGCGAAATGCCGTCATCGATCCTGATGAATTGGGCGCGGATTTCGTCCGGGGTTCCTCGTACGTGACCTACGAGGACCCCAGAAGGAGATCCCCACACAAGGCTGAGGTGCCGCTCACGAGTGCATGCGCCGCTTCCCACGGAACGAAGTGACCACAGTCGCGCAACAGGTAAGGGCCCACATGATCAGGGAACACGATCGCCGCCATGCGGTCGAAGTCGGGATAGATCACGTGATCACTCGCGCCGAATAAAAGAAGCGCGCGTATGTTCTCGTTCCGGGTCAGCATTGCCGGTTCGGATCTTGCTGGTGGGGAGAACGAGGACTCGTATGCTCCGAAGCTCGCCCGGAGTTTGGCGGCGTCGGCAAAGGGCGCCGCATGGAACGCGACCGCTTCGGCGTCGAACGCTCCGGGGTGGGCCCAGAACCTGCTGGTGTAGAACGTGGCGATGTAACGGATGCGCTCCTCGGCGGTCCGCAGCTCTGCCGCAAGTTCGTCGGGCTCGGTTCCTTGGCGGACGAAGTAGTCGCTCGACTCACGAGGGGGACGCGTGCGAAGGCCGGTCATTGATTCACGCAGGAATGGCAGCGGGGAGTTGAACAGCACCATCCGCTCGACGGCATCGGGGAATCGCAGCGCGAGATCCTGGATCACCGGTCCGCCGAGGTCACCGCCGAGAACGACGAACCGATCGTGCCCGAGGGACACCATGAGGGCATGGAGATCGCGACTGTGCGAAGCGACGTCGTGGAAGCCGTCGGGCCCCAGTTCGCTGTCACCGAAGCCGCGGAGGTCGGGAACGACGACCTCGAACCCGGCTTGAGCGAGTGGTTCGATCACGCGCCAGAAGATTCGCTTCGACTCCGGCCAACCGTGGACACACAGCAGCGGATGGCCGCCCTCGCCACTTCGGACGTAGGCCTGACGGAAGCCCCGGGCGGACGAAAAGGCGCACGCAAAGCGGTCGGGGTCGATGTCGGATTTGACCATCCGGCGAACTTATGGCAACCGGGAGATATATTTACCAAGCCGCGCAGGAGGAACCGTTGTGATCGTTGTTGTGAGCCAGGCATGGTCGCTGGACGCAGAAGGACACGCCGACGCGTACATCGCCGCCTGCCGGGAGTTCGAGTCCTTCCTTGCACGCCACCCCGGGTATGTCGGACGCCGTCTGCTCCGGAGCATGGCGGACCCGACGCATTTCACCAACATGCGGTTCTTCCGGGAGTTGTCCGATTACCACGACCTGATCGGCTGGGACGGCTACCGCGAACGCATCATGGCGTTGGGAGATCACCTGCGGCCGGCCGAGACGTATCCCCGCGAATACATGGAAGTGGTCCTGGGCGACGACGTGTTGCCCGGCTTGGCGCACAGCAACTGACCGCCGGGGCCGAAACGCGAAGATGCCGGGCCGACGTGGTTCACGTCGGCCCGGCATCGTGTTGTCGTGGTTCGCCCGAGTGACCCCGGGATGGCAAGGTCAGGCGGGCAACAGGTCAGGCGGGCATCAACACGCTGTCGATCAGGAACACCGTGCTCTGCTGACAGGTCAGGCGGGCATCAACACGCTGTCGATCAGGAACACCGTGCCGTTGGCGACCTGTACGTCGGCGAGGATCGACTTGGTGGTCCCGTTGACGGTGATGGTCTTGCCGGAGACAGACACCTGCAGCTTGGCGCCGTTCACGGTGTCGAGGGTGGTCATCTTGGCCAGGTCGGCGCTGGAGAGCTTCTTTCCGGCGATCACGTGGTAGGTGAGAATCGAGGTGAGGGTGGCCTTGTTCTCCGGCTTCACCAGTGTCTCGACCGTTCCGGCCGGGAGCTTGGCGAACGCCGAGTTGACCGGAGCGAAGATGGTGAACGGACCGGGGCCATTGAGCGTGTCGACCAGGCCAGCAGCCTTCACTGCAGCAACCAGCGTGGTGAGCTGCGGGTTGTTCGACGCGGCCGTTGCGGCAGGATCCTGGGCCATGCCCTTCAGGCTGCCCTTGCCCGTTGCCGGGACACCGACGGCGGTCGCATCGGCCTCGCTGGCCATCATCGCGCCGGTCATGGCATCGCCCTTGGCGGCCGGCATGAGGACGCTGTCGATGATGAACACGGTGCCGTTGGCGACCTGAACGTCACCGAGGACGACCTTGGTCGAACCGTTGACCGAGATGTTCTTCCCTTTGGTCGTGATCTTGATGCTGTCGCCGTTCACGGTCTTGAGTGTCGGGTTCTTCGCAAGGTCCTTCGACGACAGCTTCTTACCGGCGACAACGTGGAAGGTGAGAATCGAGGTGAGCGTACCCTTGTTCTCCGGCTTCACCAGAGACTCGACGGTGCCGGCGGGAAGCTTGGCGAACGCCGAGTTGGCCGGGGCGAAGATGGTGAACGGACCGGGACCGTTGAGCGTGTCGACGAGGCCGGCAGCCTTGACGGCAGCAACGAGCGTGGTGAGCTGCGGGTTGTTCGACGCGGCCGTGGCCGCAGGATCCTGGGCCATGCCCTTCAGGCTGCCCTTGCCGGTGGCAGGGATGCCGACCTTCAGGGCATCCTTCTGGGCAGCAACGGGAGTGGTGACCTTCGAAGCGGCGTTCGAGGGGGCGACGGCGAGGCCGAGGACAAGGGCGACACTGACGCCGGTGATTCCGAGGCCGCGGCCGATTCCGTATGCGTGCTTGTTGTTCATCGTTCTCTCCTGGTTGGGGGGTTCCGCCGAAGGTTTCGGTGGAGGACGATGGGTGTTCGCAGCCGAGGCGCGGTTGGATCAACCGACACAGGATTTTCTGTCGAGTGACACCCGTCGCTCCTTCGGACGCACATCGGGCGCCCGTTCACGAAGAACGGGCGCCCGATACGGGGGGGCCTGTGGGAGCGGCGAGACGCCGCGTTGATCAACGTCGCTCGAAGCTGCTCTTCCGCTTCTGCTGGATCACTTGTCCGACACCAACACAATCACCGAGTGCCAGCCGGTGGCACCGTTGGGCAGCGGAGCAACCCGCTCCTCGGTCTGCAGCGTGCCCTTGCCGTCGTAGGCACGCACGGCGATGTCGTGGCTGCCGGGTGTCGCATCCCAGGCGAAGCGCCACTGCCGCCACGTGTCGGTGCTCACGCCGTCGGCGAGCTCGGCCTCCTGCCAGCCGGCGCTGTCGATGTTGACCTCGACCTTGGAGACGCCACGGCGCTGCGCCCATGCCACCCCGGCGACCGCCGTCCTCCCCGGAGCAATCGTCGAGAGTCCGCGGGGTACGTCGATGCGCGACGCCAGCTTGATCGGCGCTTGCTTCGCGTAGCCGCGGGGAACCCAGTACGCATCGAAGGCCTCCATGGTCGTGACCTCGATCTCGGTGAGCCACTTCGTCGCCGAGACGTAGCCATAAAGGCCCGGAACGATGAGGCGGGCAGGAAACCCGTGCTGGAAAGGCAGCGGCTCGCCGTTCATCGCGACTGCCACGAGGGTGTCTCGTCCGTCGGTCACGGCCGACATCGGAAAACCGGACGTCCACCCGTCGACGGATCGGCCGACGATCTGGGTCGCCTTCGGATCAACCTCGGCCTCGGCGAGAAGTTCGCGCAACGGCACGCCGAGCCACCGGGCATTGCCCATGAGGATCCCGCCGACTTCGTTGGACACACACGTCAAGGTGATGTCGCGCTCCACAAGGTTGCGCGACAGGAGGTCTTCGTAGGTGTACGTACGTTCGAGGCCGACCATCCCCTTGAACCGAAGGGTCCACGATTCCACGTCGATCTTCGGGACGACGAGCGCGGTATCGATCCGGTAGAAGTCTTTGTTCGGCGTGAAGAACGGATTGGCCGTTCTCAGCTCGCTGACACCGACGGAAGCCGGGAGCACTGCGAGCGGCTCTCTCGCCTTCGGGAGGACGACCGCGAGTCGACGGGCAATCGCACCGGCACTGGTCTGAAGCCGGCGACCAACCGTGCCGATACCTGCCGCCGCCACTGCGGCACCGCCGGCAAGGACGAGGAACTGCCGACGGGATCCGCCCCCGGCGGCAATGCCTCCTCCGATTCCGACCACGGTTGGAGGAATCGGTTGCCCATTCGCGCTCCGCGGCCAGATGGGCTGGCCGAGGATCGAACGTCGCAAGAGCACGAACAGCGCGATTGCTGCGGCGATGGCGATGACGCTCGGCACCGCGTCGCTGGCCTCACCGGTCCGACCAGTCACCGCAGCTGTTGCGCCGACCACACCGAAGAGGCCGAACCCGGCGATGGCAAGCGCCGGCCGACGACGGCCGATGAAGCCGACGAGCAGCGCGAACACGGCGATGGCCGAGAAGATGCCGAACAGGAGCGCCTGCTTGTCCTTCGTGCCGAAGGTACGGATAGCGAAGTCTTTGACCGGCACGGGAACAAGATCGATGGCTTTGTCGCCGACGGACAGAACCGGCGAGGTGAAGCTGTCGAACACGCCGACGAACAGCTCGGCGACCGCCAGGCCGAACGCGCCAGCGAGAAGACCGCTCAGCGGCCAGGCGGCGCGGCGCCTCGGCCTTGTCTCGGGATCCGCCGGAAGCATCGACGACGAACCGGAGCTCATAGCGGACGGGACTTCGCTCTCGGCGTCTGGTGCGTTCATGCCGGGTGTTCGTTGCCGAACCCCGTTTGGATCACGCCGGACTTCGGCGGCGCGCTGGGCCTCAGACCAGCTCGCCGACGGCGATCGGCGTCTCGGTCGGCTGGGTCGAACCTGCGGCGGGCTCGACCGAGATGGCGATCGCCGAGGTCGGTGCGTCGACGGTGAACGCGACAACCGACGGGTCGCGACCGAGCACCCCCGCCGACACCGGCGTTGCCCCCGTGATCGCCCACAGCTGGTAGGAGCGGCCTTCCGGAAGAGCGGGGAGCGTGTCGCGACGCAGATACCCACGGCCGTCTGCGGTGACCACCGCACTGGCCAACTCGGCGCCGTCCGGTGACTTGAGCACCACCGTTCGTGCGCCCGACTGCTTCGCCGCGTTGGACGCCAGCGCAGCGATGGACGGCGTCGTGCCGCCGGCGAACTGCAGCGTGAGCGGAACGGCGATCACGGCCGAGGCCGCCGCTGCGGCAACGGCGGCCCGCAACCGCGAGCGCCGCCCGGCCCTGGCCGCGTCGAGGGCGATCACGTTGGCCAGATCGGGCCGCAGACGGCCATCGTCGTGGCTCATGTCGACCGGCGGGAGACCGGAGATGGTGGTCCGGGCCACGATGGCATCCCAGGTGGACGACGGAACGGGCGCCTCGATCGTCAGCGCGGCAGCTGCAGCAAGATGGCGTCCGAGCTCTTCCCGGTACGCCGGGTCGTCGTCGAGATGCGCTTCGACGAAGTCGTACTCGCGCTCATCGACGGCGTGGATGGCGTATGCCGCGACCAGGTCGAGCATGGCTTCGCGATCGCCCGGATCGGGAAGCGCAGCGGGTGTCGGGTCGGTGCTCATCGGACGTCGCCCTTCGAGATGCGAGTGGTGGGGTTGCGGAGGTCGACCACGGATTGGGCGTCATCCTGGGCGACGAGGATCTCATGGAGCTTACGGAGCGCGGCCCGGATGCGGCCTTTCACCGTGCCCTCGGGGAGGCCGAGAATGGCCGCCGCTCCGCGGTAGGTGTGGCCCTCGAAGTAGGTGAGCTGGAGGATCCGTCGCTCGCCCTCGCCCAACGAGATCATCGCTTCACGCACTGCCTCGGCCTGGGCGATTGCCAGGAACTCGGCGTCGACCTCGGGCTGGGGAGCCCCCGGCTCCTTGGCCATCCGGTCTTCCCGCTTCTTGCGCGCCTCGCGTGTGCGGATGATGTCGACCGATCTCCCGTGCGCTTGCGTGAGCAGCAGGGTACGAAGGCTGCCTCGATCAGAGTCGAACCGTCCGGGTTCCTCCCAGAGCCGAACGAAGACGTCCTGCACGACGTCTTGGGCCAGTGGTTCGTCGTCGAGCACGCGACGGGCGAGCCCGGCGACCGACGGCGAGTAGCGGCGGAACGCTTCGGCCAGTGCGCGCTGGTCCTGCCGGGCGATCGCGGCGACGAGCTCGCCATCGGGGGTGTCGGCGGTGATCACCACCGCGGAGGTTCGAGGAGTCATAGCGGGAGGTGTTCGTCGCCCGAGCACGTGTGGATCACCTCACTTCGCAAGTTTGTTCGGCTGATCCACCACAGGGTAGGCGGGTGCAGCGCTGCGCTCGACAAGACTCGCAGCCCATGGCCTGCTTCGTCCTCGTTCACGGCAGCTTCCGGGGAGGTTGGTACTTCGGCCCGGTTACCGCGCTCCTACGGGCCGGGGGTCACGAGGTCTGGACCCCGTCGCTCGCGGGAATGGGGGAGCACTCCCACCACGCGACGCTCCTTGCGCTTGCCGGACCGCTCCCCCGCTCGGTGTGGGTCGACGACGTGGTTTCGCTGATCGTTTCGCACAACCTGCACGATGTGGTCCTCGTCGGCCACTCACTCGGCGGGGTCATCGTCGCCGAGGCGGCCGACCGCCTCGGCCCGACCCGCGTCGCCGTGCTCGGCTTTCTCGATGCACCCGTGCTGCGACCGGGCCAATCTCCGGCTGACCTCTACCCTTCTCGTCCTACCGGATCTGATATGCCGCCACGACGGGCCCTGGATCCCGCGGCCTGGGCGCCGCCGCTTCCGGTGAACCGTGACGACGTGACCGACGACGGCGTGGCCGCGTGGATGACCGAGCGGCTCTCACCAAATCCGGTCGGTCCGGGCATCGGACCGTTGATGCTTGGCGACGTCAACCGGTGGGAGACGATTCCTCGTCGTGTCGTGTTCTGCCGACGGACGCCGCCGACTTACCCGTCGTCCCTCAGTCGGGTCGAACTCGACGCTGCGGGGATCTCGTACGACACGATCGACGCCGGCCACGACGCCCCGGTCAGCGTGCCGGAGGTCGTTGCCGCATGGCTCGGATCGATCGCCCCGGCGCCAACCGGTTCGCACGGCAGGATGGACACGTGAACGACGACTCCGGTGTCAACCGGGCACCGATCTGCCCCTATTGCGGAGTGACCGCGCTGCCTGCTCATCTGTCGAACGTGATCGACTCGGCGTTCGTCTGCGACAACGAGGACTGTGATGCTTTCGGGGACGAGGTCTGACGGTGGTTACGGACATCCCGGGAGTGCTGGTCGGTCACTGGACCAATGCGGTCGCTATGACCGGGTGCACCGTTGTGGTGTTTCCCGAAGGTTGTGTGGCTTCGGGCGAGATACGTGGGGGATCGCCGGCGTCGCGGGAGTTCGCCCTGCTCGATCCACTGCACAAGGTGTCATCGATCGATGCCCTGGTGCTCTCGGGCGGATCAGCCTTCGGTCTGGCTGCCTGCGACGGGGTTGTCGAATGGCTGGCCGAACAGGGCCGCGGGTTCGCAACGGCTCTCGGACCCGTGCCGATCGTGGTTGGGCTCAGCCTGTTCGATCTCGGGGTCGGTGATCCGTCGGTCCGTCCGGGTCCGTTGCATGGACGCTTCGCCGCCGAACACGCGACAAGCCCGAACGCCGAGCTCGGCCCCGTGGGCGCAGGTACCGGTGCAACCGTCGGCAAGTGGTTCGGACGCGAGTCGTCGCAACCGGGAGGTCTCGGCGCCGCCACCCTCCGGTCGGGAGACCTCGTCGTCAGCGCACTTCTCGCGGTCAACGCGTTCGGTTTCATCGACGACGGGACGACCACCGCGGACATCGGTCCCCCGCGCTTCGCCGTCGTACCCGACAACGCGTTCGGGAATACCACGATCGGAGTCATCGTCACGAATGCCCGACTCGACAAGGTGGCCTGTCGTCTCGTGGCCCAGAGCGGCCACGACGGCGTGGCCCGGGCGTTGCTCCCGGCCCACAGCGATGCCGACGGCGATGCGCTCGTCGTGGTGGCGACTGGCAACGTCGAGGCCGACTTCTTCCATCTCCGGCTGCTCGCGCAACACGCCGTGACGATTGCCATCCGCTCCGTCGGTGCGAGCGGAGAGCACGGGTAACGCGTGCGCTGCGGCGTCCGCGTCACGTGTTCGGACGCCCGCGCTCGCCCCAGGTCCTCACAGCCGCCGACCTCCGCACCTCGTCGAGCGGCGTGGTCAGCCGTTGGGCATCACCAGAACCTTGATGTGGTGATCGGGGTTCGCCAGCTCGTCGAAGGCGTGTGCGACGTCGTCCAGGCCGACCTCGCCGGTGATCAGCGCACCCGCATCGATCGCCCCTTCGGCGATGGCCTTCAGCGATGTGGCGAATTCGTCTGCCGTCCAGCCGAGGACGAACGTGAACTGCAACTCTTTGTTGATGGCGATCGCGGGGCGGAACGTGTCCGGTCGCATGCAGAGCCCGACCACGAGAATCTCCGAGCGTGACGGCGCCGCGATGATCGCCTGTTCGATCATTCCGGGCACGCCCACTGCGTCGAAGATCGTTGTCGGACCGTGCCCACCGGCCGCTCGCCACTCCGAAACGGGGTCGGCCGCCGAAGGATCGACAACGATATGTGCACCTAGTTTCTTGGCGTGTGCCCGCCGGGTCGGAGAGAAATCCGATGCGACTATCAGCGGCACGCCCCGCAGTCTGAGGGCCGTGATCACGGCGAGCCCAACCGGGCCGCACCCGAGGACGACGGCGGACATGTGCCGTACGGAAGCCGATCGGTCCACGGCGTGGAGCCCTACGGCAACGGGCTCAGTGAGCGCCGCCAGCTTCGGATCGATTCCGGGGGGTAGGGGGAGCACGCCGTCTGCGTGCACGAGCAGGCGCTGCGCAAAAGCTCCCGGTAGGTCGTTCGAATAGCCGAGGGCAACGACCCGGCCGGCCCGCCGGGCGACGGGATGGGCGACGACGGGTGTGTCGGGTCGGAGGCCGGTGACTCCCGCCCCCACCTCGACGATGCGGCCGGAGAACTCGTGACCGAGCACCACGTCGGCGTCGGGGTCGAAGTCGAAGAGGGCAAAACCGGTCGCCCGTGCTGCCTCGACGAAATCGCGGGCGTACCTTCGAGAGTGGAGATCAGTTCCGCAGATCCCGCACGCGATCGTCTCGAGGAGCACGTGCCCCGGAAGCACCGGCAGCTCACCGATGTCGTCGACCTCGATTGACCCGTGCCGGAGAATGGCGGCTTTCATGCCGCCGACGGTACCTGCGTGAGTGTCCCCAGCCCGAATCCGGCTCGACAATCAGCTCGTTCGGGCGGCGAAGTCCACCACATCAGGGGCGAGCAGCAGCGCGTCGCCGTGCGGAAGCGCGTACTCCCGGATGCTGGCCTTCTCCGAGTCATAAGCGGTGAGCGGTTCGTAGTGCGGACCGTCCGCGTCGCAGAATCGGGCCAGCGGCGCAATCACGGCGGTGAGGGCCGGCATGTGGAACGTGGTGAGCGTGGTCCGCTGGTGGCGGGGATCCGACGATGCCACCACACGGTGTCGCGTGGCCGGCCAGTGGTCATTGGTCCACCGGCTCATCAGCTTTCCCATGTTGATCACGAAGGCGTCGTCTCGAACCGGCACGGGAATCCACTCACCGGGTGTGTCGAGGCGGCTCACTTGCAGACCTTCGTAATCACCACGCTGATGCAGCAGCGTGAGGGTGTTGCCATCGGCGTGCTCATGGAAGAGCAACTCCGGATCTTCGCCCACCCTCCGGGTCCCGACGCCGGAGGGATAGTGGTTCACGGCGAAGAGCGACGAGTTGGGCTCGATGTCGCCGTCGAATCCGTCGACGCCGAGCCCATGAGCAAGCGCGAACAGCCTCATCAAGGCGCCACCGAGCATCTGGGTGTGGTCGAACAGGGAGCGACAGGCGGCTTCGAAGCCCACCGGCTGCGTCGGCCACACGTTCGGGTAGAAGAAGCCGGCAAGTTCGGGGGCGATCCCGGCGGCGATGGCTGATTCGGGATCGTCGAAGCGAGCAGCCAGAAACCGCTCGAGACGGACAACGCCCGACTCGTCGGGCCGTACGTGCACACCGCGGTAGGGGTGCGGGCTCCCGAACCGATTCTTCGTGGTGGTGTCGAGCCTCGACAGGGCTCGGGCAGCGTCGTACACATCGTCGAGAACGGCGACGGGCACCCCGTGGCCGACGACCTGGAAGAACCCCACACGGGTGGCCGCAGCCTCGATCTCGCGCGCCGCATTGGTCCCATCGCCCCCGGCGAGGAACGGACCGATATCGACGACGGGTATCGCCGGTGCCTTCGGCATGGTGGCTACGGCTTGTCGAACAGAGTCGACTGCGGAGTGGCGTGGGTCGGGTCGACCCCGTCGAAGAGGCTCGACACCGACTCACCGTCGTGGATGCGCTGAATCGCCTGGGCGAAGAGCTGCGACACCGAGCGCACCCGCAGCTCGGGCCAGCCCGCCGGCTTCGGGACCGTATCGGTCGTGACGACCTCACTGATCATCGGATGGTCGCGGAGGCGAGCAACCGCGTTCCCGGCGAACAGGCCATGGGTGCACGCGACGGCGGCCTCGCGGCAGCCGAAGTCCTTGAGACGATCCAACAGCTCGATGATCGATCCACCCGTGGCGATCTCGTCGTCGAGGATGATCGCCTTGCGGTCGGTGACGTCACCGACGATCGAATCGATCACGACACGATCGTCGGCGAGACGCTGCTTGGAGCCCGCCGCGACAGGTAGCCCCAGCAATCGCGAGAACTGGGTGGCAGTCTTCGCATTGCCCAGGTCGGGTGACACCACGACGGTGTCGGTGAGATCACGGTCGCGGAAATGCTCGGCCAGCACGCCGATGGCCGTGAGGTGATCAACCGGCACGCTGAAGAAGCCATGCACTTGAGGTGCATGGAGCGCCATGGTCAGCACGCGGTCGACACCGGCCGCCACCAACATGTCGGCCACGAGGCGGCCGCCGAGCGAGATGCGCGAAGCGTCCTTCTTGTCGGACCTCGCGTACGCGAAGTGCGGCATCACCGCCGTGATCTGGCGGGCCGACGCGCCACGGGCGGCGTCGATCATCAAGAGGAGCTCCATGAGGTGCTCCTGCGTCGGGGGCACGAGCGGCTGCACGATGTACACGTCGCGTTGGCGACAGTTCGCCAGCAGCTGCGCCTGGAGGCAGTCGTTGCTGAACCGCTTGATCTCCGACGGGGACAGTTCGACCTCGAGGCCGTCACAGATCCGCTCGGCCAGGACGCGGTGAGCGTTTCCCGAGAACACGACGATTTCACGCATGGGCGCTCCCTTCCGGCCGGCTGAGAAGGCTGAGCCTAGGCAACGGCCGGGCGGCGCGACCTCCGATCGCGGGAAAAAGAACGGCGTTCACCTGCCGCCGCGGCCAACCCGCTGGTGGAGCGGTCGGGACGCCCCGGCCGGGACCGAGTCACCCGGTGATCTGGTAGCAACAGGGGATGGCACAACCCACCGCCGCGTCGAGCCCTGCCTACGTCCACGGGTACGACGAGCGCGAGCGGGAACGGCTCGAGGACCAGGCCGGCGCACTGGTCTCGTTGCTCCACCACGACACCCGCTACCCCGCCGGTTCCCGGGTGCTCGAAGCCGGCTGTGGGGTCGGCGCACAGACCGTCACGCTGGCGACCAACAGTCCGGCGGCGCAGATCGTGTCCGTCGACATCTCCGCCGAGTCCGTGGCCACGGCACGCCGACGCGTCGAGGAGCGCGAGATCACGAACGTGGAGTTCCACGTCGGCGACCTCTTTCACCTGCCGTTCCCCGAAGCATCGTTCGATCACCTCTTCGTCTGCTTCGTGCTCGAACACCTCTCACGGCCGGCCGAGGCGCTCGCGACCCTGCGCCGCGCCGTGCGGCCCGGAGGCACGATCACGGTGATCGAGGGCGACCACGGCTCGACGTTCTTCCATCCCGACAACGACGACGCACGCGCCGCCGTGCAGTGTCAGGTGGAGTTGCAGCGTCGCTCCGGCGGCAACGCCAACATCGGCCGGCAGCTCTACCCCCTTCTCGTCGAAGCCGGGTTCGCCGAGGTGTCGGTGTCACCACGTCTGGTCTACGTGGACGGCAGCAGGCCTGATCTGATCGACGGGTTCACCCGTCGGACCTTCACGGCGATGATCGAGGGCATTCGCGCCCCGGCGCTCGAAGCGAGGCTGACGACCGCCGAGCGCTTCGACGCCGGGATCGCCGCACTCAACCGCACCGCAGAGCCCGATGGGATGTTCTCGTACATGTTCTTCAAGGGCACGGCGCGGGTGGCCGGCTGAGCCCGGCGCGAGTTCATCGGGGGAATGAGACTGTCGATCCGGTCTCGCCACTCTCGTAAGCGCCGAGAACGAGGCGGACCGCCTCGACGCCGTCGGCCCCACTGCAGATCACTTCGCGCTCACCGCTGATCGCAGCGAGGAAGTTGGCCACGTGCGTCGTGTGGGCGACCGGCGCGTTGAGGTTGTAGGTCGTCACGTCGGTGACACCGCCGCGTGGTGAGCCGGGCGAGCGGAAGCGATGGATGAGGGTGTTTGCGCCGGTGCGGCTGTCGCACTCGAGCGACCCTTGCGTCCCGAAGACCCAGAAGCCCTCGTGGTAACCCGTGGCCGTCCAGGCCGTCTCGATGGTGCCGAGGGCGCCGGACGCGAGCGCCAGGGAGGCATGCGCGGTGTCTTCGACCTCGATGTCGTACTGGAGTCGAGCGACGCGGGCGAAGACGTTGTCGACATCGCCGCCGAAGTAGCGCGCGAGGTCGAACAGGTGGCAGCCGTTGTCGAGCAGCGTTCCGCCGCCCGAGTGGGCCTTGGACCCGAACACCCCGCGGACGCCGCCACCGCCCCAATCGTGCGCCTGTCGGAACCGGATTGCGGTGATCGCGCCGAGATCACCCGCATCGATCATCGCCTTCGCCCGTGATGCCGACGCCCACGAACGGAGGTGGTGGCCGACCTGGAAGACCACTCCGGCCGCCTTCGCAGCGGCGACCATCTCCGCTCCCTGGGCGAGGTCGAGCGAGACCGGCTTCTCGCACAACACGTGCTTCCCGGCGGCGACTGCAGCCATGGTGATCGGATGGTGCGTCGAGTTCGGCGTGCAGATCGACAGCGCGTCGAAGTGTGCACCTGCCAGCAGATCGCGATAGTCAGTGTAGGTATCATCGACCTCCCACTCGCGCCTGCGCAGCGCGAGCATGTCGTTGCTGATGTCGCAGATCGCGACGACGTCAGCCCCGGCGGCCTTGTAGCCGATGACGTGGGCCCGGGCGATGTCGCCGCTTCCGACGACGGCGATGCGACGCGCAGTCGCCATCAGCCGACGCTCGACGAGCCGAGGCGAGCACGTTCGGCCGCCTCTGCGGACGCACCGGGAACCCACTCGAGCGGGGGCGAGTTCGGTGCGTCGTTCGTCGGGAGGGTGACGCGTCGTGCCGCCCAGTGACACGAATTGTTGATCACTCGGAGCACGTGCTCGTTGCGGTACGTCGGGTACTCCTCATGGCCGGGACGGAAATAGACGATCTTGCCGTGACCGCGCTGCCACGTGGCACAACTGCGGAACACCTCGCCGCCCTGGAACCAACTCACCATGAGAAGGTGCTCCGGGGTCGGCACGTCGAAGCGCTCGCCGTACATCTCCTCAGCGGCCAGTTCGAAGAACGGCGGGATCCCGTCCATCACCGGGTGCGCCGGCTCGAGGTTCCACAGGCGCTCCTTCTCGTCGGCCTCGCGCCACAGCAAGGAGCAGTTCGTCCCCATCAGTTTGCGGAAGATCTTTGAGTAGTGACCGGAGTGCAGCACGATCAGCCCCATGCCGCTCAGCACCTGATGATGGACCTTCTCGACGATGGAGTCATCGACACGGTGATGGCCCTTGTGCCCCCACCACAGCATCACGTCGGTCGATGCCAGCACCTCGTCCGTCAGACCGTGGCTTGGCTCGGCGAGGGTCGCGGTGCGGATGTTCAGCCGGGTGTCGACACCCAGCCCCTCGGCGAGAGCCCCGTGGATCCCGGTGGGGTACACCGCACCGATCGCCGGCTCCTCGACTTCGTGGAGGTACTCGTTCCAGATGGTGACGTTGACGGTGCGCATCGGGCGTCGATGCTACGCGCCCCCTCTGCGCCGCCCTGCCAGTTTCCGAGTCGCCGAGCCCGTTTCTGGGTCGGTCCTGTGCACCGGGTCAGAATTCCTGCACTGGGTCGGGATCTGTGCACATGTGCTCATGTTCTTTCGCACAAAACTGCGCATGTCCCGACCCAACGAGGGGAGCTGACCCAGGACGGTCAGCCCGACCGGGTATCGCGCCACACCTGGACCGTTCGCTCCACGTCGATCAGGGTCGTGGTCGAAGGCGGACCGGAGGTGGCCACGCGGTTCACGTGGGCGATTCGTTCGTTGAGGTCGTCGATCCGCCCTCGGAGGTCTGATTCGTCATCGAAGTCCGCGAGCGACTCCAGCAGGTCGCCTTTGGCCTGACGGATGGCGAGCGCCGGTGGAAGCTCGAGTTCGACCTGCTCGCGGCGCAGCTTTTCCTTGATCCACCAGTCCTCGTCGTCGACATCGTCGATCCCCGGAAGCGGCCGCCCGTTCCCCGCGAGGTCGTCGAACGACCCGGACTCGCGAGCCAGCCGGATCTGCCGGTCGACGTGCGACTCGCGTCGGGGCCCGAACGGATTCCGCGCGTTCAACTATCGCTCGGCTCGCGGCGCCACTCCTTCAGTATGGCCCGGCCGTCTTCGCTCGGAAAGAGGGGCGGCGATTGCCCTTTCGCTGACGCCGCGCCGACTCAGGCGCTAAGCCGAGAGTTCGGGGAGCAGCGGTCGGCGGTCAGTCCACGCGGTGGCCTCTTGCAGGATCGTCCCAAGGTCAAGGAGCAACTCGTC
Organism: Acidimicrobiia bacterium; assembly: GCA_031423635.1. Taxonomy (GTDB): domain Bacteria; phylum Actinomycetota; class Acidimicrobiia; order Acidimicrobiales; family JANYDT01; genus JANLQX01. Next base: position 23,104 of record JANPFX010000223.1, read on the forward strand.
ATCGCCGTGTCGTCCAACGATCTGCACACCGACGGGCAATCCATCTGGGGTCACGGCAACGGGCACGACGAGCGCCGGTTGCCCGGTGAAACTGAACGGCGCGCAGAACATCCCCGTCTTCACTGGGGCTGCCTCGCCCAACTTCCACGGGGGTGCGAGCATGACCGGCGTCGCGAGGAGGTCGAAACCGGTGTCCCACCAGCTCGGGATCGGGGCCATGGCTTGGCGTACCCTCTCCCAAGCTTCGCCCACAACGGGCGACGCCAACCGCGCTCCTTGCTCAGCAAGTTCAAGGATCTCGTCGGTCAGGTCGCCCGGTCGACACGGTCGAGCGAGGCATTGCTCCATCCACGTTCGCTGTTCGAACCGGATCCATGGTTCGAGCACCGCCATCGATTTCCGGAACGGACCGAACAGCGATGCCAAGGCGGGCGGGAAGTCGAGCTCGACGCGATGACCAAGCAGTGACATCGCATCGCCGAACACGTGCACTGCTCGCACGCACTCGGAGTCGACTGGCAGCCCGATGATCGGATCGCGGTCGAGCAGCCCGACCCGAAGCGAGCTTCGGAACGGCGACTGCGTCGCCTCGCCGGAAGCGAGGAGCGGGAACAGTCTTCGCAGATCCTCAATGTCGCGCGCCAGCGCGAACTGGGTCCACACTCGAAGCGGGTCCGATTGGCCGGTCGGCGCCTCCTGAGGAATACGACCCCGCGTCGGCTTGAGCGTTGCGACGCCGCAGTGCGACGCCGGGAAGCGCAGCGAGCCGGTGGCATCACTTCCGTGAGCAATGGGGACGAGACCGGCAGCGACGGCCGCGGCCGACCCACCGCTCGAACCACCAGCTGTTCGGGTCGGATCCCATGGGTTCCGCGTCGGCGCGAAACCGGCCGGTTCCGTGGTCGAACTCGCCGAGAGCTCCGGACATGCGCTCTTGCCAATGATGAAGAAGCCGAGGTCCTCGAATCGTTGCGCCAGGGCAGTGGTGCGCGCCGAACGATGGGCGGCACGCCTGAGCCCCTGGGTCCCGGCCCAATGCGCCGTGCCGTCGAGCTCTTCCCCTGCGTCTTTCAGCAACATCGGGACGCCGCCGAACAGCTCAGCTCTTCGGTCGCCTGACGCGCTGTCGCGTGCTCGCTCGAACAGCGGGATCACTACAGTGCCGAGCCCCGGATCGAGCCGCTCGACGCGGGCGATCACTGCGTCCAAGACCTCTCGCTCGCTGACGAGACCGGAGCGAATTGCTGCCGCCGTCTCATGCGCGGACCACCACTGCATTTCGTCACGCATCGGTCACCGGGCTATCACTCGGAGGGAGGAAGTTCGTCGAGCCCGCTCCACGGCTTCGGCCGACACCGGCAAAGTCTGACAGTCCGACCGGGAAGATGTCCGCCCGTGATCGTGAGTTGCATAGAGCAATCATGCTCGGAGGGGAACTTCGGAGGGCGCCGTGGATTTCCCGATTTTCCGAACAAATCACTTGACACCTACGAACACCTGTTCTAGTATGGGTGCATGAGCAACGGCGCAGAGGAACAGATCGGGGTCTTCAAGCGCCTGTCGATCCCGCGCGTCTCGGCTTCTGACTGGGATGCCGGAACGGCCAAGCTCGCCCTACGCGAGCTCCGACGGCTCCGCGGGGAACTCTCGTCCGCCGAAGCCGTGTTCGTTGGCGTGATGAAGACGGAGACCGGACGCGACACCAAAGCCACCCTCGCCCGCCGGTTCGGGATGTCCGCCGCCGAAGCCACCAAAGCCGAAGCTGTCGCCGATGTCGTCACCCGCATCCCCGGTGCCGACGACGCCCTCGCCGACGGATCCGTCACCGGTGAACACCTCCGCAAACTCGCCCCCATCACCGACCCCACCGAGGCCGCCGAACTCTTCGAGTTGGCGCCCAGTCAGTCACCCGACGAGTTCGCCAAAACCGTCGACCGCTACCGCATCAACCGGGACTCCGAAGGATGGCGGGCCCGTCAACGCGCCGCCCGGTCATTGCGGTTCTTCAAAGCCGACGACGGCTGCGTTGGCTTCCGCGGAATCCTTCCGACGTTGGAGGGCGAACGCGTCAAAGCCGCCATCAATGAAGCGTGCGACGCCGCCTGGCGCGCCGCGCATCCCGAACGCTCCGAAACCGCCGGCGCACACGACGACGAACCCCGCGAACGACGCCTCGCCGACGCCCTCGTCACCTTGGTCCTGGGCGACACCACCAACAACACCGGCCCGACCCGGACTGCCCTCATCGTCACCGTCCGAGCCGAAACCCTCGAAGCCCACATCCTCGGCCACGGCCCACTCCCCACCCAAGACGCCACCGACCTCGCCGACGACCCCCGCACAGATCTGTATGCGGCTATACAGACCACCGACGGCGCAGTGATGAAGTTCGGTCGGTCGCGAAGACTCGCATCAGCACTCCAAAAACTCGCCCTCGCCCTCCGCGAACACGGCACCTGCGCCTACCCCGGATGCGACGTCCCATGGAACCGATGCGACGCCGACCACGACCCACCATGGGACACCCCCAACGGACGCACCGACCTCGACGCCATGAAGTTGATGTGCACCCACGGACACCACACCCACCGCCACGAAACCGGCCACAACATCACCCGACAACCCAACGGCACCTGGACCGTCGACAACGAACCCCACGAACCCTGGCCACCATCAACGTCGGATCGAACCGCCCCCACTGAACCACACCTCGAATCGATTGCGCACGCCCGAAACCTCTGCCTCGAACGACTCCGACACGTCCGGTGTCGACTTCGGCACACCGGCTCGCACACACCACACGGTGAAGGCGACACGGACGACAGGCCCGCCGGAGCCCGGGCGGACACCAGCTGACCGGGACACCTTCTGGGCC
>JANPFX010000224.1:0-4436 GCA_031423635.1 Acidimicrobiia bacterium
GCCCCCGGTCTAGGGTTACGCGACCATGCCAACCAGCTCGGTCACGGACCCGCCGTGCAGCATGCAGTGTCGCACGCTGCGGCGACCGCGGATCACTGCACCTATCTCTCCGATGACGACCTCGACGCGTTGGCGGGAAGCGACACCGTGGCCACGTTCCTGCCCGCCGCCGACTTCTCGACTCGACAGCCCTACCCCGACGCGAGGCGAGCGCTCGATGCGGGAGTCCGCATCGCCATCGCCACGAACTGCAACCCCGGCTCGAGCTACACGACGTCGATGGCGTTCTGCATGGCGCTCGCCGTGCGGGACATGGGACTGACCGCGGAGGAAGCCGTCCTCGCCGCGACCGTCGGCGGCGCAGCCGCCCTTCGACGCACCGACGGGCTCGGCACGCTGGCGCCAGGAGCGATCGCCAAGATCACCGTGCTCGACGCGCCGTCGTTCGCCCACATCGTCTACCGGCCTGGCGTCAACCTGGTGCGACGGGTCATCGGCTGAACCGTTCCGGTCACGGGCGAACGCAGCGGGAAAATCATCGTGACGACAGTTCCGGGCCGGGCATCGTCGAAACACACGCTCCCGCCCAGGCGACGGGCGCGCTGGTGAAGGCTGGCGAGCCCGCGACCTGATCGCCGTTGGCCCACGTCGAAGCCGATCCCGTCGTCGCGTACCTCGATGATGCACTGCCCGGCATCGTCGGGACTTGTCGCGAGGCTGACCTGGACCCGTCGGGCGCCTGAGTGTCGCAGCGCATTCGAGGTCATCTCCTGGAGTGCCCGGAGCAACTGGAGGAGTTGTTCGGCCGGAAGATCGAGACTCGGCCCGTCCTGCTTCCAAGCAAGGTCGATTCCGGCTGCTTCGAATCGCGGACCGACCCGGGCGCGCAATTCGGCCAGTGCGACGTCGGCCGAGCCATCTCCCGGATCGAGCGAGTCGAGGATCAGTTTGAGGTCGTCAAGGCACGCGCCGAGGGAGGCCAGCAGCCGGTCGTCATTGATTTTCTTCGCCCGCACCTGGATCATCAGACCGATCAGCTGGCTGCCGACGCCGCCGTGCATGTCGCCGAGGATGCGCTGGCGCTCGACGGATCGGTTGGCGCGATCCACGGCCGCCTGGGACGCCACACGGACACCTTCGATGCTGGCGATCAGCAGCACGTTGGCCACGATGCAGCCGATGAAGCCGGCCGCGCGAAGTGGGTAGACAGCGGCACTCGACAGGTCCTGGGCGCCGGTGTAGCCGAGGCGGTCGACCGTGAAGAAGATGGCAATCTGCGCGGCCGACAGCACGGACCACACCGAGGCCGATCGTCGACCACACGCGACGTAGGTGGTGACGGGGTGGAAGAAGCTCCACACGATCGCCGGTGAGTTGAAGCCGCCTGTGCGGCCGGCGACGACGAATGTGACGAACCAGGTGAGCGCCGTCGCCGCGTTGCCGATGACCACCAACGGCACACCCCGGACGATGGCCAGATGGACGACGCTCAGCAGTGCGGCGATCGATGCGATCGCGGCAGCCGAGACGGGGGAGCCGAGTACGCCGTAGAGCAAGGCCGACGACCCCGCCAGGCCGATGCCGAGCCAGGCGATGAGGATTCCGGTCCTCGTACGGTGCGCGGCATCGAGCTGGTCGTCGGTTCGTTGCTCCGGAGGTATGTAGCGCTCGGCCGCCGAAAGAACCCGCTGACGGAGGGCCGAACGGATCGAGGTGGGCGGAACCGTTGCAGGATTCATCTGGGCTACGGCTTGATGCTGATGAGCCCGGACTGGACCGCCTTGAAGACGGCCTCGCCGCGTGAGTTCACCGACAGTTTGCGGTAGATCGCCTTCACGTGATCGCCGACCGTGTGCAGCGAGATCGACTGGTGGGCCGCCACCTCCTTGAAGGAGCGGCCACTCGCCAACGCTTCGAGGACCGCCGTCTCCTTCGCGGTGAGAGAGACGGTGCCTCCCGGCTGTTTCGGAACGCTGCCGCTGCGCATCCGGGCCAGGATGTGGCTGGCGACGGCCGGGCTGATCGGCGCCCCGCCGGCCAGGACCGTCCGCAGGGCCCCGATCACCTGGTCCGAATCGGATTGCTTGAGCAGGTACCCGTCGGCGCCCTCCTCGATTGCCGCCACCACGCTCCGCACGTCAGCGAACACGGTGAGCACGACAACCTTGCAGGCGAGTTCACGGGAGCGCACCTCGGCGATCAGGTCGAGGCCGCTTCCGTCGGGGAGACCGAGATCGACCAGGAGCACATCGAGTTGGCGGTCGAGGAGGCCGAGACCCTCGGCAAGGGTGCCGACCGCGCCGGCAACCACGAAGCCTCCGACGGTCTCGAGCATCAAGGTCAGGCTCTCGCGCAGGAGCTCATCGTCCTCCACGAGGCCGATCGTCACGGTTGGCATCGTTTCCTCCGCGGGTTGCCCGGTCATGATTTCCACACTGGCACGCACTAGGTCGGAAGACACCCCCGTGGATACGGGATAGCCGCGGAGGGTGGTCGTTCCCTACGTTCAGTGTCATGAAACGACTTCCCAAAACCATCCTTACCCTCCTTCCGACCCTGGCGCTGGCGCTGGCGGTGGCTCCGAACCCGGTCTCGGCGGTACCGGGCTCCGACCTTGCCGCGACGGTCATCGCACCGGCCGCACACCAGGTGAATGACATCGGCCGCTACGAGGTCCGCGTGAGCAACGTCGGCTCGCAGCGGTCCGGAACAACCGTGAACCTCACCATCGACCTCCCGCGGACCAACACGTCGCCGACCGTTTCCGTGATGGGCACGCTGATCAGCGTGCCAGGTGGGTGCACCCGGGTCGGTACGCAGCTCCGCTGCACCCTGCCCCGGATCAACGCGAATGCGTTCGCCCAGGTGTTCGTCGACCTCCACCTGCCCTACAGCGCAAATCCGATCGTGATCACGGCCACGGCTACAACGAGCAACGACGGGAACCCGGCGAACAACACCGGATCCGTCAGCGCCAACCTCAACTACTTCGCAGTTGCGGTGAGCGCCCCGGTTGCCGTGTCGAACAGCCATTGCAGCGGCACGAACCTGTCGTCCTACTTCGAGTGCATCATCTCCCCAGGGTCGGTGAGCAGCCATCCCGCAACCTTCTTGCCGGGCGGGGCAATCGACCTGGGCGATCCGTCCTACGGCGGCACCTGGGCCGTGAACGGTACCGACCTCACCTTCGACTACACGGCGAACGGTCAGCCTGCCGGATCGTTCGTCGGGAAGGGCACCGCGGTCAACTGCTGGGAGGGGAAGATGACGTTCCCCGGCAGCACCTACATGGCGATGTACAAGGTTTGCTTCTGAGCCCCGCCGGTCACCGTTGCACACGGTGACCGGGACGACGGAACGGGACTTCGGCGGTGGTGGCCATGTGGCCACTACCGCCATCGTTCGTTCCGGCCTCACGCAGAGATCAGGTGATCCGATTCCTTGCGCATGCCGTGGAGGAATCCGGCAATCGATGCGAGCAGGAGCACTGCGGCGGCAAGGAAGGACAGTGTTGCGGCCTGGCCGGCGCGCTCACCGAAGATGCTGAAGCCATAGCTCGTGAGCAGGAGCCCGCGGAGCGTCTCGCCCTTGAAGAGGGTGTCGGTCTTCCCGGCCAGCGTCTTCGCCGCCACGTCGAGGTCCTTGGAGGCCTGGGCCTCGGGGTCAGCGGCGAGAGCCTTTTCGGCTGCGGCGCGGGCCGCCCGAGACTCTCCGCTGGTCTGCGAATAGGTCTTTCCGCCGTTGACCTCTTTCACGTGGCGGCCGATGTACTCGTTCGCATAGCACTCCGCCTGCTTGCCCGACGTGAGCGGTTTGCCGGCGTTCTTCACGAGACAGGATGCCGACTTCTCCTCATCGGACAGACCGGCCGCCGGCGTGAAGTTGATCTGCTGGGCCGACATCTGGTCGCGCACGTAGGACTTGGCGAAGTTCGCCTGGTTGCGGAGGACGAGCCCGAGCACCAAGAGGAGCAGTGCCAGGAGCACTCCCCCGATGCTGAAGATCAGGTCCAGCTTCTTTCGAGTCATGATTGGTTTCCCCCTGCGGGGCGCGAGCAGGGTGCTCGGCCGGGCGTCACCACGATGCCGATTCCGTCGGTCGAACGATCAGTGCCGTGCGGCCCGGTCGCGAACGACGAACGTCCTGAACTCGTCCATGCCCGGCCGGGAACCCGCCGTCGGGCTCCCCGGATTGCTGCGCTCGGTCCGATGTCAGCCGTAGGCGCAGAGGTCGAACGGGTGGTACGCCGGGTCGGTCAGGTTGGCGATGCGTCCGTAGGACTCGGTTCGGACGCGATCGATGAGCCGTGCGCCCAACGTCTGCAAGCGGGCGAGTTCCGCCTCGAACTCCTCTACGGTGCAGCGAAGGTCGAGGTGAATCCGAGCCGAGAAGAGGTGGCTGGTGTGGGGCCGCGGCTCGTCGTCGGTGCGCTGGAG
>JANPFX010000225.1:0-5728 GCA_031423635.1 Acidimicrobiia bacterium
ATGACCGCTCGGACGGCGGCGATCACGTCCTTCTGCGGGTTCGGGGTGACGGCGAGCCACGCATCGATGTCTCCTGATGTCATCCCTCAGCCTCACTCAGTGTCGAGCAGTCGCACCAGTCGATCTGCAATGTCGCTGAGCGTCCGCACGGACTGGTTCCGCCGCGCCGCGCTGATTGACGCTGAGTACTGACTGACCTCTCGACCGGCGGGCCCCTGAAACAGCGGCGAGCCGCTGGCCAGCACTCGCCAGAGTCTTCACGCGTATTGGTGGCGGACCCTTAGCATGCGTTCGTTCAGATCGACGAGCAGAGTTGAGATATGACCCAATCACACGCCGGGCCAAGGTCAAGGAGCCCGCTGACAGCCTTGTTCTTGACGATTTTTATCGACCTCGTCGGGTTCTCGATTCTCATCCCGGTCTTTCCGCTACTCATCGGTACGGCCAAGAGCCAGGCATTCCGTGTGACCCCCCTGTCATGGAGTCCGACCACCGGTCTGATCATGCTCGGTTGGTTGCAGGCCATCTATCCGTTGTGCATCTTTCTTGCCGCCCCCATCCTGGGTCAGCTCTCCGACCGGATGGGACGTCGGCCGATTCTCGCTCTGTCGATTGCCGGCACCTCGTTGGGCTACGTGATCTTTGCCGTCGGGATTGCCACGAAGAACATCCCGCTGCTGTTCCTCGGCCGAGCTCTCGATGGGATCACGGGCGGAAACCTCGCCGTTGCCCAAGCGGCGATTGGCGACGTCTCCACTGACGAGAACCGTTCCAAGAATTTTGGGTTGATCGGTGCGGCGTTTGGATTGGGATTCATCCTCGGCCCCTACATCGGCGGACGTCTCAGCGCTCCGGGCGTCAGCTTCTACCACCTGTTCACGACGCCTAGCTGGTTCGGTGCGACTACGCCGTTCTGGTTCGCTGCAGCACTCTCTGCCGCGAACGCCACCTTTGTGTTCTTCACCCTGCCGGAGACACTTACGACGCGTCGGAGGGAAAAGATGAACGTGGCCGCGTCGGTCAGCAACGTCAGAGCAGGGTTCGCGTCTGCGCGGCTGCGTGTGGTGCTGTCGGCCACCTTCTTCTGGACGTGCGGATTCACGTTCTTCACCACGTTCTTCGGGATCTATGTGGCAAACAAGTTCGGGTTCTCGCAATCGAAGACGGGTGATTACTTCGCCATCGTCGGCATCTTCATCGCCATTGTCCAGGGTGGAATCGTTGGCGTGGTGGCCAAAAGAATGGCTGACTACCGAATCCTTCGTTTTTCGATCATCGCCCAAGCTGGTGCGTTGGCCGCATATTTCATCGTGACCAGGTCGATCATGCTGTACGCCTTCATTCCCGTTCTGGCGCTGTTCCAAGGGCTGTCCCAAGCAAACTTTTCCGCGTTGATGTCGCGGTCGGCCGAACCAGGTCGTCAGGGCGAAGCGATGGGCATCTACTCCAGCATCTCCAGTCTCGCCCAGGTCCCGGCCTCCATACTCGTGGGCTACATCGCAGGGTCTGTCACCTCTACAGCACCCCTCATCGCTGCATCGCTACTCACGTTCATCGCCGGGGTTCTGTTCATTGCGTTGTTCCGACCCACGTACGTTTCGCCCTCGACCCGCTCACCGAGTTTCGCCGAGGCGCACTAGAGGCGGGAGTTTCTTGATCGCGTCGAGCAGGTCGAGATGCGGTTCGAAGGCGAGCGACCATGCGTCGATCAACGCGGGAAGTCGCGCACCCGGCATGAGAGGCTCAGCGTCTTGCTGTCGTTGACCCGCAGCGGCAAGCCGAACTGGGGGTGAAGCGTTCGAGGCTCACCAACTGGCCGGGGTTGCGAAGTGACCGGAGTGCTCGGACGGGTCGCAGCATTCTCATCTTGTTGCCTTTGGTCGTGTTGTTGGGGAGAGTCGTTCGGTGAGGTGGATCGTGACGGTGTCACCTTCGGTTTTGTCGATGGCAGCGCGCAGGTCGGCGGTGATCGGGAGTTTGTGGGTGCCGTCGCCGAGGGCCATGAAGGAGCTTCGGAACGCATGTCCATTGACGGTGCCGGCGACTTTGACAAGACCACGGGTACCGAAGAATTCGGCGGTCCAGTCGGTCACGACATAGGTCCAGCCGCCTTTCGCTGGGCTCTTCTGCAAGACCGCGGTGAACGTGGTGTCGAGCGCCGTCATGACCCGACCGGCCCGTACATCAGCGAACCGGGGGTCGTGAGCAGCTCGCCGGTTTCGATCCAGGTTTTCAGGCCGGAGAGGATCATCGGCCAGCCGCCGTACAACTCGGGGGGCGCTCCGTCGCGTAGCTCGTCGTGGGTGACGGTGAGGCGGCACGAGTCGCCGATTGGCTCGATGTCCCACGTGACCCGGCTGGTGCCTTCGGCGGTGGCATCGTCGCTCCATCGGAAATGGGTGCGTTGCACCAGGCGACGGGGCGCGTCGACCTCGATGTTCACGCCGTCGGCGAGCAGCCCCGACGCACCGGAGTGGACCATCTGAAACGCCGAGCCAGGTGTCCAGTCGGACTCGACGCGACATCCGAAGTGGTACTTGGAACGGATGTCGGGGTTGGTGATTGCCTCCCACAGTCGTTCGGGGGTAGTGCGGATATAGATCTCGAAGACCTTTTCCATCGTGTTCTCCAGTTCGTGTTTGAGTCCGACGAGCCCTGCTGTCCAGGATTCGGTGTATTTGTCGATCCATCGGTCGTGTACTTGGCGGATCGGGACCGGGTTGAGGAAGTGCAGCTTCTCCCGTCCTCGTCGCTTCGAGACCACCAGCCCCGCCTCCTCAAGCAGTGCGAGATGTTTGGCGACCCCGATGCGGGTCATGGTGAACCGTGATGTGAGCGCGATGAGCGTCTGGCCATCAGTGCGGAACAACTCGTCGAGCAATGCTCGGCGGGTCGGATCCGCGAGGGCTTTGAACACCACGTCCATGCCAAAACCATAGGACACCAAATGGTTTCCTGTCAATCGCGTGCTCGTCGACCGCGAGGTCGGGCCGACCGGCCACGGCGGACGCATCAATGGCGACGAGATCGTTTCGGTCGTTGCGGTGCCGACGCGTCTCCGGCACACTCGAAGGGTGAGCACGGTGTTTGAAGCCATCGGTGGCGCTCCAGTCCTGCTCCGACTTGCCGCTGCTTGGCATCAGCGGGTGATGGCCGATGAGATCGTGAGTCACGCGTTCAGTCACGGGTTTCATCCGGAGCATACCGACCGACTTGCCGCGTACCTGGGTGAGGCGTTGGGCGGTCCGCCTCTCTACAGCGAAACCATGGGCGACGAGACCTCGGTCGTTCGAATGCACAGCGGCAATGGACCGCACGAGGAGATGGACGAACGGGCCATTGCCTGTTTCGACGAGGCATTGAACGATGTCGGGCTCACTGCCGACCATCCGGTCCGCCACGTGCTGTACGACTACTTCGCTTGGGCGACCAGGGGAGCGATGGCCCGGTACCACGACTCGGCCGACGATGTCCCTGATGGTCTTGAGATCCCCACGTGGTCGTGGGACGGACTCGAACACAACCCGTAAGGTTGCGGCTGCTGTCGCTCACAGGTGCGGAGGGAGCCCGAAGAGGGCGAACATTTCGGGGACGAAGAAGGTGGTGATGTCGACGAGTTGGCCGTTCTCGATGTGGAGGACGTCGAGGGAGAAGGCGCGGAAGTGTTGTTGTCCGGGTTGGCGGAGATAGTTCGCGGCTGCGGGTTGGCGGTTGGCTCGGGTGGGGATGAGTCGGAACTCGTCGCCGGGATGTGGGTCGAAGAGTTCGGTGAAGAAGCCGGAGGCGGCGGCAAGCCCGTCGTAGCAGACGGTGTGGGGTGGCATGGTGACGCGGATGTCGTGGCGGAGCAGACTGATGATCGCCGCGGCGTCGCCGTTGTGGTGGGCGTCGATGTAGCGGGTCAGCAGCGACCGTTCTTCGATGGTTGCGTGCTGTGGTCGGGTGGAGGCCTCGTCGACGACGCGTCGGTGGTCGCGCATCGTGGCCCGGGCCCGTTGGAGCAGGCTGTTCGCCGTCGGGACCGTGGCTTCGAGGAGGTCTGCGGTTTCTGAGGCTGACCAACCGAGGACGTCTCTGACGATGAGCACGGCGCGTTGGCGGGCGGGGAGGAGTTGGATCGTGGCGAGGAAAGTGAGGCCGATGGTGTCGATGCCAATAGCGATGGCCTCGGGGTAACGGGCGGGGTCGTCGGCGATATCGAGAACGTCATCGGGGAAGGGTTGTAGCCATGCGAGGTCGCTCGGTGGGACACGGTCGGCTGTTGTGGTGACGTGTCGCTCGGGTCGGCGCCGGAGCGTGTCGACACAGGCGTTGGTGGCGATCCGGTACAGCCATGCACGGAGCGTTGATCGTCCTTCGAATCGTTGGCGGGCCCGCCACGCTTTCAGGAACGTGTCTTGGGTGTGGTCTTCGGCGTCACTGTAGGAGCCGAGCATCCGGTAGCAGTGCACGCGGAGTTCGCTGCGGTGCGGTTCGACGAGGGAACCGAACTCGGCTTGGTTACCGGCCCGGATCGTTGCGACAACGCTGGGGTCTTCACCCATCATGACGTCCGTTTTCGTGGCGTTGGCGTGCGTCGTGTTGGCGTTCGAGGTAGTCGGCGGAGAGCTCGATGAGTTGGATGATGTTGCCGTCGGGGTCGGTCAGGGTCGCGAACCTCCCGTCGTCGCGAACTTCGAGTGGTGCGAGCCACGTCACCACCAACTCGTCGAGCCGAGCGGCCATGGTGTCGGCGTCGTCGACGTGGAAGTTGAGGATCAGTCGTCCCGGTTCGGCGGTCTGCTCAGCGATGTCGTCTCGTGCGTCGATGAGCAGCGCGACACCGCCAAAGATGAGGAATCCGTCGGCGTTGACGTACGGGTCGAACGCGGCGACGTACCAGTCCCGAAGTCGGGTCGGGTTGGTGCTGGCGAGCAGGATGCTCCCGAGGGGCGGCGCAGTCATGATGCCACCATATGCACGCCGAGTTCCACCGCCGGCGGCGCGCCGGCCGGTGGAGCGTGAGGGTCTGGCGAGGTTCGAAAGACGTCGTCTAGCAAAAACACCGCAATCGCCACGACGGCGCCGATGAGTAAAGCGCCGCGGTAGACACCGAACGTTTCGGTGATCAGACCAAACGTGATCGACAACGGCAGGAAGACGACGAAGGTAAGCGTGCTCACCGCCGATGACACCCCGGCCCGAACGGACGAGTCCGACGCCGCATGAAGTTTCGACGTCATCTGGATCTGGGCAACGACAAGCACGGCGGCCAGTGCGGTCATCGCCACCGTGATCGTTGCCGCATGGTGAACGCTCGCCACCACGATGCTCGACGCAACGATCACCGCCGCGCCGACAAGACGGTGCGCTCGGAGGTGCAGGTCTGCTCGGCCAGCCATGAATCCGCCGGCGCCGAGGGCGGCAAAGACCGCCGCTGAGAACGGCCCGTAGGCAGCTGCGCTTGAACGGAGCTCGACGAGCCAGAGGGGACCGAACTCGATGATCATCTGCACCAACAAACCCGACAGCGCCATCAGCATCGCCAGACGACGCACGTCTCGGTGCGACACGATCGTTGAGATCGTGTCACGCGCCTGCGACCTCAGCCCTCTGCGACCCGAGTCACCCGACGAGGGCTGACGATGCAGCCGCGGTTCTCGAACGAAACCGAGGAACACCAGCGACCCCAACACGAACGGCAGCGTCGCCACGTAGGCCGAGCGCGGCGACCACAACGAGGCGAGCC
>JANPFX010000226.1:0-5514 GCA_031423635.1 Acidimicrobiia bacterium
GCCGCGGCGAGGTGAGGCACGTGCGACACGGTCGCCACGAGGCGGTCGTGATACGCCGGGTCGACCGAAACCACCAGCGCCCCGAACGACGCCACGATGGCGTGCAGCGTGGCGTACGCATCGGCGTCGGTGTCGGGGCCAGGTGTGAGCACCCACGTCCGGCCCTGGAACATATCGGCGTCGGAGCCGTCGATGCCGTCGAGCTCCGAACCGGCCATCGGGTGACCGCCGATGAACCGAGGGTGGCTGATCGCCTCGACGATCGGCGACTTCACACTGCCGATGTCGGTCACGATCCCGCCGTGGGCCAACGCCAGTCGCGCGTGTCCGGCAACGGAGAGCACCGGGGTGCACACGAACGTGACTTCCGCCGTCGGCTCGAAACCCTCCGCGTCGAATGCACCCCGGGCGATGCCACGCGCCACGTGGGCAACCGTTCGATCCGAACCCCAGACCTCCCAGCCCCGCGCCTTCAGGGCCATTCCGACCGAGCCGCCCATCAGCCCGGCGCCGACGACATTGGCCCGGCGGCCCGTGCCGTCACCAACTGCTGCTTCGACCCCCGACACGGCCGTTCACCCTACTGGCCCCCGTTGCCGGCGCTCGGCCGGCAACCGGACCGGAGCGGACGTCTGTCGCCAGCTCAGCCGCGCCGGACGTGGCGTCGGATGTAGTCGAACAACGGATCGAACTGGGCCGAGTCGTCGGTGAACTCCGGGAAGTTGTAGGCCATGTCGAACCACTGGTTGGCAAGGCGCGAACCGCGCCCGGCGGCGTAGGCGATGTGGTCGGTCTGGACGCGGATCAGCTGCCCGGTCCGGTGCGATTCCGAATAGGCCCGAGCCGCGGCGAGGTCGATCATCGACTCGATGTCGCCCGTCGTGCACCCCTGCAATTCACCGGCGGTGCCGTCGATGTCGATGTCGTGGGAGATCTCCCGGCGGCGCAACGACGACATGATCAGATGCCGACGGGCGGCGCGGTCGGGCGGCCCGATCAGAACAGCATCATGGAGACGGCCCGGGCGGCGAAGCACCGGCTGGATGAGCCATGGCGCCGACGAGGTGGCGACGAAGAAGGTCTGTGTGCTCGGAATGGTGTCCAGCCCGAGAAGCAGATCCGTGAGGACCTTCCGGCCTTTGGCCGAATAGCGAAGCCGTCGATGGGTCGCGAGCTCCACGTTGGCCAGCAGCAGAACGCACGGTCCGATGGAACTGCATTGCGCGAAGGCTTCCTGGATGGCGGCGAGATCGGGCTCGCCCCAGGGATCGACGACCGCGGCGAGGTCGATCTCGATCACGGGAAGGGCCAGTTCGCCCGCGGCGACGTGGGCGAAGAACCGCTTGCCCGACGAGGGCGGACCGTAGAGGAGCACTCCCTCAGCGTCGACGGCACCGATGCGAAGCGCCGCCCGCCAAGGTTCGACGAGCGACCGTTCGACGCGTCGCCGCTCCTCGGACATGCCGGCGACATCGCCGAAGCCGAGCAGGGAAACCACCGCCGACGGCGAAAGCCGTGGGGCCGAGCGGAGCTCCGACCCGGCGACGTCGCCGCGCTGGACGCTTCGGAGGGCCGAGCCGAGGGCAGCCGCTGCACGGTGGTCACCGCTCAGATCTGCCGCCATGGCCGCAAGGCCCAGCAACGACGCATCACGGGGCGTCGACGTGAGGAGGATCCGGGCATGGACCAACGCTCCTGCGGCCTGACCGGCGCCGAGGAGGACCTCGGCGAGCTGACGCCGGGCGTCCGTGTTGGCCGGATCAGCCGTTACGGCGGCCTCGAGTTGCGGCAGGTCACGGTCGTCGAGCACAGGTTCACCCTAGCAACCACTGTGCGTGACTGATAGGTCGTTCAGTACAAACAGGTCGCGCTACCCAGCACCCGTAGGCCCTCGTAACCCGCTCACCGCGCAGGGTCTCCCGGACTTCCCTATGGTTGCCGTGCCACCTGGACGATCTCGAGGGAGCCGTCATGGACGAGCACTCCGCGGCCGGGCCCGCCCCGAACCTGCAAACGGCGCGGCATCGGGGTCTGCCACAGCTCGCCGTCAACCTCTGGATTGGGTCGGAGCGCCAGGCCGTGGCGGGACCGACGCGCCGCCGCAGACCAGTGTCCGTAGGCGGTGCGGAGCAGATCAGAGCGGCCGGCCACGACAACGCGCAGATCGTTCCCGTCGTCGGCGAGCATCCGGGTGAGCGCCCCCTGCTGATCCTCGATTCGTTCGACATCGTCAATGACCACGAGAACGGGACCGTTGCGGTGGCGAACCTGTCGTACCCCCTCGACGAACGCCACCGGGTCCTCGCCCCTGCGCAACGTTGCCAGCGCGATGTCGGGCCGACAATGCGCCACCGCGGCGCCGATGGTCGCCAGCGCCGTCGAACGACCACTGCGCGGCGGCCCGCAGACGAGGAACGGCTCCCCCGCCCGAAGCACGAGACGAACGACCCGAAGTGCCCGTCCTCCGACGCCGAACGGGACAACCCACGCGTCCCCATCGGTTGGTCCGGACGGCTGGCGAGCGGCGTGAGCCTCCAGCAGGACGTCCGCCAGCGAAACCTCCTCGGCCAGCACCTCGATGCCCGGGGCGCGCCGGTCGGCCGGTACAGACGCCGCGGCCGCAACGGCATCGTGTTCGGAGGTGCGCCACACCTGAACCTCCACGCCCGGCCGCCCGGCGATCAGCGCCCGACCCGCAACGCCGGCCGCCGTGGGAGAGAACCGCACCCCGGAGGCCGCTGCTTCGGCCGCGTCGGCCGGGCCCAGCACGAACCGGGTCGTGATCGACGGAGCGATTGCGTTCGAGAGCGACGTTGCCCGATCGGTCCCGATGACGAGACGGATCCCCAGCCCGGCACCTTCCACGACGAACCGGGCGAGGGCGTCGCCGATGGCGAGCATGGCCGGGTCACCGCCGGGAGTGCGCAACACCGACCAGCCATCGATCACCACGACGACGAGAGGGAACGACGCGGTCGACGGCCCGACGTCACGACGGGTCGCCAATTCCGCTCCCAGCTCTGCCACCAGCCGTTCACGGCGTTCCTCCTCGTGCCCACCGATCACCGCCCCGACGCAGGGAAACGACGCCAACGACTCGAGCTCGCGCCCGAGAAGGTCGAGCACGTAAATCTGGATTGCTTGGTCTGCGGATGATGAAGCAAGCGCGCAGACGATCGTTCGCAGGGTCGTGGTCACCCCGCTCCCGAGCGCACCCACGACGGCGATGCTCCCGGACGAGAGGTCGACCTCGAGCTCGCCCTGCCATTGCGCCGCGGGTTCGTCGGCCAGCCCAACCGACAGCGCAAGGGGCCCCGGCCGGGCAAGTACGAGCGGGAGCGGTGCCGGCCAGGGTTGCCGAGGCGACGCCGATCCGCTGCGCCGGTGAACCGTGGCGATCTCGGCGACTCGATGTGCGAGCGGTGTGAGGTCGTGCTTCGCAGAGCTCATCCGATCCGGAAAGCGGACCGTGCGATCGCCGTCGAAGTCCGTGACGGTGGTGATCGAACCCATCGCCTCGAAGCCGACCGCGGCGATCTGGACGGCGCTGACCTCGCCCGGTCCGACCCGCACGAGCGCCCGTCCAGGACGACGTCGGTCGAGGAATGCGGCGTCGGGCTGCCCGATCACGTCCACCGAATCGGCCGGGTCCTGCACGCGGAGCGC
Source organism: Acidimicrobiia bacterium (assembly GCA_031423635.1). Taxonomy (GTDB): domain Bacteria; phylum Actinomycetota; class Acidimicrobiia; order Acidimicrobiales; family JANYDT01; genus JANLQX01. The sequence goes on from JANPFX010000226.1 coordinate 3,667, forward strand.
GACGCGGATGTTGGTGTTCGCCCGTATCGCGTCGCTGATCGTTCCGGCGGGCCGCTGCGTGGCGAGCACGAGGTGCAGCCCGAGCGTGCGCCCCCGCTGCGACAGTGACACGAGCGACGGGATGAAGCCCGGCAGATCCCGCACCATCGCCGCCAACTCGTCGATGACCACCAGCAGCCGCGGCATCGGTTCGCGCCCACCGGACGCGGCATAGGAGACGAGATCACGGTCTCCCGTCTCCCGGAGGAGCGACTCTCGGCGACGGAGCTCGGCCTCCAGGCACGTCAGCGCCCTCGCCGCGAGACCGCCGTCGAGGTCGGTCACGAATCCGACCGTGTGCGGAAGCGAGACGCATTCCGCGAACGCGCTGCCGCCCTTGTAGTCGATCAGGACGAACGTCACGAGCTCGGGGGGATACCGCGTGGCGAGCCCGACCACGAGTGTGCGGAGCAGTTCGCTCTTTCCCGAACCCGTGGTTCCGGCGACCAATGCGTGGGGCCCGTCGGAGACGAAGTCGATCTCGAAGGGCTTGTGCCCGTCGGACCCGAGCGGGGCGATCAGTGTGGCTGCACCACGTCGGGCCGGCTCGATGGACGAGAGCAGATCGTCGAAGGGCAGTGCGGCCGGGAGCGAGAAGGACCTCGGCTGAACGCCTTCGCTCCAGCGCGAGACCAGCATCGCCACCCGTTCCAGCTCGGCCGGGCCCGTCCCATCCGTGATCACGTCGGTGACGTGCTCACCGTCACGGTCGTGCAGCGTCGACAAGCCTCCACCTCCCATCGTGACAACGCTCGTCGCGTCCACCGGGACCTGCTCCGCGTGTTCGACGGCGACGATCACGGCGCCGTCGGGGCAACGGTCACGGAAACGCCGCCGACCGGCGGCGCCGATGACACCACCGCCGCAGAACTGGACGAACACCGCATGGACCGCGCCGTCGGCCTCGTCCGGGTGGGGAAGCCACCACTGCCACGCGGGCGGCGTCGTGCCTTCGTCCCGGTCGACGACGATCGCTGTCGACGACGGTCCGAACTGCGTGAAGACCCGAACGACGATGGCTCGCACTGCGTCGGCGGCTCTCGGCCCAACGATCGCGATCACCCGCCGCGGACCGACGTCGACGACGACCGGAGCCTCGGGGCTCACGAGACCGTCCAGCAGTTCCGTCACGGCGTCGGGAATCGGCCCGGAGGCATGGAGCGTCGGGCGGAAGCGGACGGCTGCCGAACCCAGGCGGACCTGCCAACCGAGCCCATCGTCGGCACCGCCCCAACCCACACCTCCTTGCCTTCCCGTCACCGACGCAAGCAGGCGGGCGCCGTCCGGGAAATCGCAGGAGCGTTGCGCGGCCCACTGAGCCCAGGCCCTGGTCACCCGGGCGTCGAAGGTCGCGAGCGCCGACGCGAAATCGCGCTCGCCCGTCCGTCGCTCGCGCCGTGCCAGCCGACGCTCGTCGACGACGTTCACCAGGACGAGGAGCGGTGAGAGCGCGGCGAAGACCGCAAGCCGCGGATCGACCAGCAGGGCCATCACCGAACCGCCCACGATCGATCCGACGATCACCCCCGGTCGGACCCGCATGGCGAGACGTCCGCCGTGACGGGCGAGAGGCACGTCGATCGCCGGCCCCGCCGGGCCTCGCACGGCGCTCATCGCCGTGAGCCACGTTCCCGTCGACGGGTCGAAGTCGAACCCTCCGGAGCCTTGCGCTGCCTCATCACCCATCGGCTGGCAGACGACGGTCGTGGCACCGAGGCGGATCACCGTGGCGGCCCGCTCGTGATCCTGCGAGACGTACGTCCCGTTTCGCGAGCCGAGGTCGCGCACCTCCAACTGGCCACCCCGTAG
>JANPFX010000227.1:0-1964 GCA_031423635.1 Acidimicrobiia bacterium
GCCCGTAACATTGCCGTTGGCCCCCGCCACGCATTCGTTCCGGCACCCCCGGCTTGGCCTCTTCGGGGTTGGTTCCGGACGACTCGCTTCGCTCGCTGCCGTCACTCACCCACGGCCTGATCAATGGCGGTGGGGCCCGCCAGCGCGCAACCGTACTGATTCTGCGGGCTCGCAGGTCAGAACGCGGTGATCGACCCTCTCGACACCTTGAAGCCGCGCTTCGAGTTGTTCGTGCACGTCACGCCGGTCTTCTCCGACTTGCACGTGAAGGCGCCGTTGCGGAACGTCTTGCCATACGCCAGAACGGGAGCGTCGACCCACCACGACGTGTCGCCGCGGCACGCGAACAGTGACGCCCGTCCGGTCGTGCCGAGGTCGGCCTGCGGTGTCCAGTCGAGCTCGCAGTCGTTCGGCCGGGTCGGCACCTTTCCCGAGTAGGTCGAGACCATGCACTCGAGGGTCCGGGGTGAGAGGTCCGTATAGATCGTGCAGTTGATGTTCTTCGTCGGGGTCTGAAACCCGACCGCACCGCTCTGCGCGAACGCGCCACGGTCGGTCGTCGCGGCGAGCCCCACGAACGCGGCAATCGCAATCACCGCTGCCAGGGCCAAACGGACGGATGCGGTTGCGCGTCGGAGCGTCATCGGACCATGCTGCCACGGCGCCACCCGAAGACGTGGGTGGGTGACGGTGTCGCACGCCGCCCGGGTGGAGATTTGATTGCCAGCGTCGTAGGCGCGGCGTAATGTGCTGACCGACCGCTTGCGACGAAAGGAGTAGGGCCATGATTGCGATTGTGCTCCGCTGCTCCTCGTTGCGCGCCTGCTGATCCCCCGACGACGTCGACCGACGTTTCGTCCACGGGACCGCTGAGCCCACCGGGTCGGGTTCCTCCGCCGACCGTCCCGCACGCGCCTGCCGCAACGAGTGCCGAGTTGTGCGCCCCGCCCTCGCAGGGTGATTCGCACCACGACTCCTTCGACCTTCGGCGACGTCCTCGTCCCTCCCAACAGGAGATCCGCAGTGCTCAGTTCTTCACTTGTCGCGTTCGGCTGGACCGAAGCCCGCGACAACCGCTACACCGACATCCTTTCCTCCGCTCCATTCGGGCTTCGCCCTCGCTCGACATTGTCCGCAGCACGGGTCACCCGCCATGACCGGGGTCGCTGGACGCTGATCACCGATCACGGTTCGGTCGCCGCCGACCTCCGCAACCGTCTACGGAACTCGTCCGACCCCTCCCAGCATCCGACGGTCGGTGATTGGGTGATCATCAGCGTCGGCGGGGTCGATGATCCCGTCCTCATCGAAGCCGTGCTTCCGCGCAGCAGCGCTCTCGAACGCGGTGCCGTCGGGAAGCCGACCGAAGCGCAGGTGCTGGCGGCCAACGTCGACACTGTCCTGATCTGCGTGCCGGCCGACGCGCCGCCCAACCCACGTCGGGTTGAGCGCCAACTCGCCATGGTGTGGAACTGCGGTGCGACCCCCGTGCTGGTGATGACCAAGAGCGATCTCGGTATTGACGCCGACTGGCTTCGGGAAGTGGCGCTGGGCGCGTCTGTCGTGCCGGTCGACTCGCTCAGCGGTGACGGCATCGACGGACTCGCCCCGTGGCTCGAACCCGGTCGGACGCTCGTGGTGCTCGGTCCGTCAGGGGCGGGCAAGTCGACCCTCGGCAATGCGTTGCTCGGCGGCTCGGTGCTCCCGACGGGCGGCGTCCGGTCGCTCGACCGGCGAGGCCGGCACACGACGACATGGCGCGAGCTCGTCATGCTGCCGAGCGGTGCGCTCCTCGTGGATACACCCGGCATCCGAGAGGTCGAGCTGTGGGACGCGGCGGAGGGTCTCTCCACGGCGTTCACCGATCTGGAGGAGCTGTCCGGCCAATGCCGGTTCCACGACTGTGCGCATCAGAGCGAACCGGGTTGTGCGGTCGTCGCAGCCTTGACCGACGGATCGCTGGC
>JANPFX010000228.1:0-1828 GCA_031423635.1 Acidimicrobiia bacterium
GCAGCGGACCCCTCGGGGTGGGCGGGCACGGGCCGGATAAGGCGGATGAGCCGGTTACGGTGTCGCCGTGACTTTGACTGCCAATACCGCCCGGGTGTTCATCCACGTGCTTGCTGCGACGGTGTGGGTCGGCGGACAAATCGTCCTCGGTGGTCTGCTCCCGACGGTGAGAACCCTCGGCCCCGACGCGCCCCGCAAGATCGCCAACCGCTTTGCCCTCCTGGCGTGGCCCGCCTACGTGATCCTGCTCTTCACGGGCATCTGGAACGCCCTCGTCATCGATTTCGATGCCTACCCGACGTCGGCCAAGGCGTGGTTCGGCTTCAAGATGACGTGCTTTCTCATCACCGGTGGGGGAGCGGCTCTCCACGTCCTGGTGAAGAAGAAGTGGGCGCTCGCTCTGGGCGGGGCGATGGCGTCGCTCGGCGCCATCGGCACCCTGCTCGGTGCGGTGGCCTTCACGCGAGCGGTGTAACCCTTCGCAGACGTGACGCCTACTCGGGACGGCCGAGCTCGCGACGGGCGTGCGCGGCGACCCGGTTCATGACCCGCTGAATGACCTCGGCTTCGGCGGCGGTCGCATACGGCAGGAAGTGCGTGTCGATTGCCGACGAGTGCACGCGCTCCAGCTTGAGATACGCGCGCTTGCCTTCTCGTGTGAGACGCGCCCTGACCCCGCGTCCGTCGTCGCCCGCTGAGCAACGTTCGACAAGCCCGGCCCGCTCGAGCTGGTCGATCCGTCGGGTCAGCCAACTCCGCGACATCAGCACCGCATCGGCGAGCTCGCTCATCCGCAGCGCGTGGCCCGGTGCGAGATAGAGGTTCACGAGGACGTCGTACCAGCCGAGGGGCATCCCGGTGTCCGCTTCGAGCTGCTGCTCCATGACCTCGGTGAGCGCGCCGTGGGCGCGTACGGCGGCATACCACGCCTGTCGTCGCTCGTCGGTCTTCCGAGGGGGCATGGGTACGAGTGCTGTCGATCGGGGCCTGTGATCAGAGTCACGCACTGGTGGTCCACCTTTTGGTTGCTACTAGCAACCATATCTCCTACGCTGATGTTGTTTCCACTAGCAACTACTTAGGAGTTCATCATGCCTGCCCCCACCGACCTCACCCCCGGCACCTGGACCATCGACGCGGCGCACTCATCCGTCGCGTTCTCGGTCAAACACCTCATGATCAGCAAGGTGCGCGGATCGTTCTCCGGCTTCTCCGGCACGGTGACCGTGCCCGAGGATCGTCTGGCCACGACGGTCGAGGTGACCATCGACCCCGCCACGGTCAACACCGCCGACGCCAATCGTGACGCTCACCTGAAGAACGGCGACTTCTTCGACACCGAGCAGTTCCCGTCATGGAAGTTCGTCTCCAAGAGCATCCGCGTCGACGGCAACGACTATGTGCTGTCCGGCGATCTCACGATGCGGGGCGTGACGAAACCGGTCGATCTCGAGGTCGAGTTCGAGGGCGTCTCGAAGGACCCGTGGGGCAACACGAAGGCCGGCTTCAGCGCCCAGGGCGAGGTCAACCGCAAGGATTTCGGCATGGAGTACAACGCGGCGCTCGAGACCGGTGGCGTGCTCATCGGCGAGAAGGTCAAACTCAGCTTCGACATCGAGTTGGCCAAGGCCGCCTGAGCGTCGACCAGCGAGCAGCACTGGGTGAGCTGAGCGCGTTGGGTCGGCTGACGCGCACGGGTGCGCAAATCCCGACCCAGTGAACGTGAGCTGACCCAGTGAACGTGGGCCGACCCAGAACGTTGCCGCCGCGATATCCCGTGTGCTCTACGGTCGCTTACTCAGCCTGCGTCGTTCACGACGGGAGCTGG
>JANPFX010000229.1:0-5997 GCA_031423635.1 Acidimicrobiia bacterium
TGTGCAGTTTTGTGCCATGAGCCGACCCAGAGACGTGAGCTGACCCAGAGGCGTGAGCTGACCCAGAGACGTGAGCTGACCCGGCGGGCAGGGCCGTCGTCAGCTGGCGGCGGCTTGGATGACGGCGATGATGTCGTCGCCGTAGCGCTCGATCTTCACCGGACCCATCCCGGGAACGAGCAGGAGATCGCGTCGTTCGCGGGGAGTGGCCTCGGCCATCGCTGCGAGCGTGGTGTCGTGGCAGATCACGAACGCCGGGACCCCGGTGGCGCGAGCCTTGCCGGCCCGCCACTTCTTCAGCGCTTCGAGCACCTTCGGGTCGGCATGTGATCCGAGCTCGACGAGCGCGTTCTTCGTGCCGCGGATGCCCGGCACGCCCGCCGCTTTCGCCGCGGCGAGTCGCTCGCGTTGGGCGCGGAGCAGGGTTTTCCAGTCGCCGCGACCCGGATCCTCGATCGACGTGATCGCGGCCGCGACGTTGGCGAGATAGGGCGATTCGGTTCGATTCGTCGTGCGACTACCGAAGGTGCGTGACTTCGCCCAGGTGAAGTGGAGCTCGCGCTCGGCCCGCGTGACGGCGACATAGAGCAAGCGGCGTTCTTCGTCCCACGCGTCTTGGTTGTCAGCCTGGCCGATCGGGACATAGCCACGCTCGAGTCCGGCGAGCACCACGATCGGCCATTCGAGGCCCTTGGAGCGATGGAAGGTGGTGAGTTCCACGACGTCGGCGTGACGGTCGGGCTCGTCGGCGCGCGAGGTGATCGTGGCGGCGATCCAGGAGAGGAATCCCTCGGTGGTGCCGGTCGGGTCGAGGGCAACGTATTCCACGCCGAGACGGACGAGGCCCTCGAGGTTGGCCGCTCGCTCGTTGACGCCTTCGGGACCGACCACGCCGGTTTCGGCCGCCTCGCGCGCCATCTCCTCGAGATCGGCCAGGCGGGAGCTGAAGGCCACCGTGGCCGGGGAACGACGGAGTTGGGCGAGCGCGCCTTTGACGTCGGACTGGTTCAGGAAGGCGCCCCGGTCCTTTACCCGGTGAGGAATCCCGACGGCCCGGAGCGCCTCTTCGAACAGCACGCTCTGGGCGTTGGTGCGGGTGAGGATGGCCATGTGGGACCACGGGGTCTGCGACGAGTGACGGTCACGGAGCATCCGGGCGACGCCCTTGGCCTCATCGACATCGCTGGCGAAGGCGGTGACGACGGGAACGAGCCCCGACGCGCGGTTCGCACGCAGGGCCCGGGTATCGCGCGGTGCCAATCCGAGAACCGCGTCGGCGACGGTGAGGATCTCCGGCGAGGACCGGTAGTTGTCCTCCAGACGCACGACCTCGGCCCGAGCGAACCGTTCGCGAAAGCCCGTGAGGAAGGCCGGGTCGGCGCCGTTCCACGCATAGATCGCCTGGTTCGGGTCACCGACCACGCAGAGGTCGAGGGCTTCGGAGGCGAGGACATCGCCCGAGGCACCGAGGCCCAGCCAGGCGTCGAGCAGACGGGACTGTGCCGGGTTGACGTCTTGGAACTCGTCGACGAACAGGTGACGGAACCGCCACCGCTGTCGAACGGCGAACTCGCGGTCGGACTCCATCGCCCGAACGCACATGACGAGGAGGTCGTCGAAGTCGACGATGCCCTTGCGCTTCTTGTCGGCCTCGTAGCGGGCGTAGAGCTGCGCCATGGCCTCGGCCCCGAGCGGCGGCGTGCGCCCGATGCGGGCGATCTCGGAGGCATAGGCCTCCGGGTCGAGCATGCGGGCTTTGGCCCACTCGATCTCCGAGACGACGTCGAACGGGGCCACGGCATTGCGGCGCGCCCCGAGCAGCGGTGCGACGAGACGGATCTTCGATTCGGTGAGCTCGGGGGCCCGCTGATCGGTGTCGGTCCACCACTGGCGCAGTTGGGCGTAGGCAATGGCGTGGAAGGTCCCGGTGGCGACGCGCTCACGCACGCCGAGTTGGCCGAGGCGGTTGGAGAGCTCCCGAGCGGCCTTTCGCGTGAAGGTCAGCGCCAGCACGCGTGAGGCGTCGGCTGTGCCCGCGTGGACGCGATGGGCAATACGTCGGGTGAGGACACGGGTCTTGCCGGAGCCGGCACCGGCCAGGATGCACAGCGGCATGGCATTGCTCACCACGGCGGCCCGCTGGGCCGGGTTGAGCCCGGCCAGCAACGAGTCAGGTGCCGCACCCGGCGCACCGGAAACGACAGGGGTGTGATTTGCCATGGGGACAGCGTAGGGGAGGGGTGTGACAGAAGTACATCGATGTGATTCGCCGGGGCCTCGGGCGGTGGGGCGGCCGAGTCTGAGGTGCACGGACGTGGTGCATCCAGGTTCGTTCTGCCAGCGCAACGGGATTCGGCCGCGCCGACGACCGTTCCAGTACCCTTGCCAGCCATGGCGTTCCCTCGGAAGTACCTGCACGACAGCGAGGAGATCATCCTCGACCGCAAGCCCCACCTCTGGTTTCTGGTTCAGCCCGTGCTCGCGGTGATCGGCGCGCTCGTGGTGGCCATCGCCGCCGGCAACTTCATCAACCCCGACGGCAAGGCCAACAAGTGGATCAACTACGCCGGCGTCATCTTGGTGGTGCTCGCCCTGATCTGGCTTCTGGAGGAGTTCCTGCGCTGGCGTACCGTCAACTTCGTGGTCACGACCGACCGGCTCATCTACCGGTCCGGTCTGTTCGCCAAGCAGGGCAAGGAGATCCCGCTCGAGCGCATCAACGACATCTCGTTCAAGCAGTCGGTCTGGGAGCGGATCATCGGTGCTGGCGACCTGCTCATCGAGTCGGGTGGCGAGCAGGGTCAGCAGCGCTTCTACAACGTGAAGAAGCCCTTCCACGTGCAGAACGAGATCTACCGCCAGATCGAGCGCACCCATGGTCGCGACATGGACCGGATGGCCGGACGCAGGGAACTTTCTGTCCCGGAGCAGATCGAGAAGCTCGCCGAGCTGCGTGACAAGGGTCTGCTCACCCCCGCCGAGTTCGACGCGAAGAAGACCCAGCTCCTCGACAAGATCTGACGCCGCTCTTCGCCCGATCACGAACGAGGGGCGTTGCGTCGAGGCGTGTCGAACAGGGCGTGATGACGTCCGGGAAGGAAACCCAGTTGCGCGTCGTCTCACTGGTCCCCAGCGCGTCGGAGACCCTGTTGGCATGGGGGGTCGAACCCCTAGCGGTGACGCGGTTCTGCGAACTCGGTGACCGCTATCCGACGGTCGGCGGGACCAAGGATCCCGACATCGCGTCGATCGTGAACCTCGAACCGGATGTCGTTGTCATGTGCGACCAGGAGAACCGCCTCCCCGACGCGCAAGCGCTCATGGCGGCCGGGGTCACCGTGCACTCCGTGAGCATCACCAGCATCGACCACGTGGGCGCGCAGATGCGATCGCTGGCATCAGCGCTTGGGATGGACCCCGCTCTCGGTGATCAGTGCAAACCCGGGGTGATCGCCCCGCCGGCAACGGAGCTGCTCGTCTACGTGCCGATCTGGAAGCGTCCTTGGATGACGATCAACCACGACACCTACGGCGCGACACTGTTGCGCCTGCTCGGCGTGCGACTTGTGTCCGACGGTGAGGTCGACCGCTATCCGATGCTCGACCTCGACGAAGCACGGGCACGGGGGTGCGAGGTGGTGCTCGCTCCGACCGAGCCGTACCCGTTCGCCGAACGGCATCGAGCGGTGCTCGAAACGGTGGCGCCGACACTGTTCATCGATGGACAGGATCTCTTCTGGTGGGGGGCACGGACGCCGTCCGCCGTCGATCGCCTGGGTGCCCAGCTGGCCGACGTCAGGCGTTGATCGCGGCGAGCCATTCGGCAAGCGCGGGGGCTTCGGCGCCGATCGTGGTGGAGTCGCCGTGGCCGGTGTGCACGACAGTGTGCGCCGGGAGCGTGAGCAGTTGGCTTCGGATGCTCTCCACGATGGTCGGGTAGTCGCTGAAGCTGCGCCCGGTGGCACCTGGACCGCCGCAGAAGAGCGTGTCGCCACTGAAGATCACGCCCTCGGAGGGCACATGCAGGCAGCAGCAGCCCGGTGAGTGGCCGGGCGTGTGGAGTACCCCGATCTCGATGCCGGCCGAGGTGAGCGACGTGCCCGGCCGGAGTGCGCGGTCAGGTGACCTCTGCGGATAGACGACGTCCCACAGCATCCGATCGTCAGTGTGCAGATAGATCGGCGCGTCGACCTGGTCGGACAGGGCACCTGCCGCGTTGATGTGATCGTTGTGCCCGTGGGTCAACACGATGGCTCGCACGTGCCGGCCGTTGATCGCGTCGACGATGGGCCGATGGTCATGGGCCGCGTCGATCACGGTCACCTCGCGTTCGTCGCCGATCAGCCAGATGTTGTTCGTGACTTCCCACTCTCCGCCGTCGAGAGCGAAGATGCCGGAGGTGGTGACGAGCTCAACGGGCATGGGGTTCTCGGATCATCACAGAACGACGACGGATCGAAGCACTTCGCCGCGCTCCATACGGTGGAACGCATCCTCTACACCGTCGAGGGTGATCTTCTCGGAGACGAAGCGATCGAGGTCAAGGCGTCCCTGCAGGTACAGCTCGATCAGCAGCGGGAAGTCGCGTGACGGCAGGCAGTCGCCGTACCAGCTGGGCTTCAGGGCGCCGCCCCGACCGAAGAACTCGATCATCGGGATGTCGGGCATGCGCATGTCTGGGGTGGGCACGCCGACCTGCACGACGGTGCCGGCGAGGTCGCGGGCGAAGAACGCCTGTTCCAAGACCTTGGGGTTGCCGACGGCCTCGATCACCACGTCGGCACCGAAACCGCCGGTGGCCGCCTTCACGCCTTCGACCGGATCGCCGCTCGATGCGTTCACCGTGTGCGTGGCCCCGCATTCACGGGCCCAGGCGAGCTTGCGGTCGTCGAGGTCGACGGCGACGATCGTGGTCGCGCCGGCGAGTTTCGCCCCCATGATGGCGGCGTCGCCGACCCCGCCACAGCCGAAGACGGCGACCGTGTCGCCCCGGCCGACGTTTCCGGTGAGCATCGCCGCGCCGAGGCCCGCCATGACACCGCAGCCGAGGAGTCCGGCAGTGGCGGCCGGGGCGGCCGGGTTGACCGGTGTGCACTGGCCCGCCGCAACGAGCGTCTTCTCGGAGAAGGCACCGATGCCGAGAGCGGGCGACAGGACCGTACCGTCGAGCAGCGTCATCTTCTGGGCGGCATTGAACGTGGAGAAGCAGAACTGCGGCTTGCCGCGTCGGCAGCTCCGGCAGTTTCCGCAGACAGCTCGCCAGTTGAGGATCACGAAATCACCGACGGCGACGTTCGCCACCCCGGGGCCGATCGACTCGACGATGCCTGCCGCCTCATGACCGAGCAGGAACGGAAAATCGTCGTTGATGCCACCCTCGCGGTAGTGGAGATCCGTGTGGCACACGCCGCACGCCTGGATCTGCACGACGGCCTCGCCCGGACCCGGATCGGGGATGACGATGGTCTCCATCGAGACCGGGCTCTTCTTCGCCATCGCGACGATTCCTCGAACGTGCTGGGCCATGACCGCTCTCCTTCAGAAGTGTTCCGGTTGCGTCCCCCTCCGGAGCCGCAGCGAGCACGGTACACGCGCTCGACACATCCGATCAGAGCAGGCGGGCCCCGGCGGCCGGCCGGACCGTCCAGCCGATGTCGAGTGCACCGGGCTCGGTCAGCGCGACGACACACCCGCCGAATCCGCCACCGGTGATGCGGGCGCCGAAAACTCCAGGGGTGGCGATCAGCGTGTCGACGAGCCGGTCGACGATGGGCGTCGACGTCTCGTAGTCGTCACGAAGGCTCGCATGGCTCAGCGTCATGATCGCGCCCGCTTCGCTCAGATGCCCGTCCGCCAACGCTGCGGCGAAGTCGTGCACCCGCTGGTTCTCCGTCACCACATGCCGCGCCCGTCTTGCGACCACCGGATCCTCGATCGACGCAGCGGCGGAAAGGGTGGCGAGACGGAGCGGACCGATCAGCGCCTCGGCCACTGCGC
>JANPFX010000230.1:0-3768 GCA_031423635.1 Acidimicrobiia bacterium
CCGGAGACGTGGAACACACCGCGGGTGAGGTCGAGCACGACGTCGTCGGCATTGGCCTCGAGCTGGTTGGCGGCGAGCTCGCGGGCCTGGGCGACAACCGTCTGGGACGCCTTCTGCACGGCCGCGCCGCCGAGCTGCAGCGACCGTGACCCGAAGGTGCCCACGCCCTTCGGGACCTCGTCGGTGTCGCCGTGGACGACGGTGATCTTGTCGAACGGGATGCCCAGCTCATCGGCGGCGATCATCGACCAGGACGTGACGTGGCCCTGACCGTGCGGGGACGTTCCGGTGTAGACCTTCGCGGAACCGTCGGGCAGGATCTCGACCTTGCCCCATTCCTCGCCCGGCGTCGGCCCGGCGGTGACCTCGACGTAGACCGCCACGCCGATCCCCAACTGCTTCGATGCACCCGAAGCGCGCCGGGCCGCCTGGTCGGCCCGGAGAGCGGCGTAGTCGGCCTTCTCCAGGGCCATGTCGAGCGACTTCTCGTAGTCGCCGCAGTCGTAGGTGGTGCCGACTGCTGTCGTGTACGGGAAGGCGTCGGCCTGGATCAGGTTCTTGCGGCGCAGCTCGACCGGATCCAAGCCGATCTCTGCGGCGTAGAGATCCATCATCCGCTCGGCCGTCAGTGTGGCCTCGGGCCGGCCGGCGCCCCGGTAGGCGGCGACGGGAGTGGTGTTCGTCAGCACCGAAGTGGCGTTGCACTCCACCTTCGGGATGGCGTAGACGGCGGGGGCCATGGTACGCGTCATGAACGGAAGGAACGCGCCGATCATGCCGTAGGCGCCGGAGTCCTGGATGACCTCGATGCGGTAGGCCTGCACCTGTCCGTCCCTGGTGCCGCCCATGGTGGCGTGGTGGATCTGGGCCCGGCCGTGGGCGAGACCGGTCATGTTCTCCGAACGGGTCTCCGTCCATCGGACCGGCCGACCGGCCTTCTTCGACAGGTGGGCGAGGAGGAGCTCATCGGCGTAGATGCCGATCTTCGGCCCGAATCCGCCGCCGACGTCGGGGGCGATGACGCGAACCGCGCCCTCGGCGAGGCCGTAGAGGCCCTGCAGCGCATCGCGCGCCGCCTGCGGGGTCTGGGTCGATGCCCAGTGGATGAGCCGGTCGTTGTGCCAGACCGCCGCCGACGAGCGCCCTTCGAGCGGAGCCGCGGCAACCCGGTTGTGGACCACTCGCTCGCTGATGACGACCTCGCAGCCGTCGAACAGCGTCGGGTCACTTCCGAACTGCAGGGCGAACGCCACGTTCGAGCCGTGCACCTCGGTGATCAGCACGTCGCTGGCGGCCGCGGTCTCCATGTCGAGCACCACGGGAAGAGGCTCGTAGTCGACCACGACGAGTTCCGCGGCGTCGGCACCGAGCGCCGCAGACTCGGCGACGATGACAGCGATCGGCTCACCCACGAAACGGACTTTGCCGGTGGCCAGGATCGGCCGACCGAGCGTCGGAGGGAGCATGACGAAGCCCGGCGGCATGTCGCGTCCGGGTAGGTCGGCGAGGTCGTCGTAGCTGTAGACGGCGAGGACTCCGGGCGCCGTCTTTGCCTCGGAGGTGTCGACCGAGAGCAACTTCGCGTGCGCCATCGTGGACCGGACGAACACGGCGTGGGCCGCGCCGGACAGAAGCTGATCCTGCACATCGGCGGTGTAGGTACCTCCGACGGTCAAGAACTTCGGATCTTCCTTACGAACGACGCGGGTACCGACAATGCTCATGCAGATGCTCCAGGTGGGGGGAAAACGACGGCGAAACGAACGACCGATCGACCCTATCGGCGAACCCGGCTCAACTGACAACAAGCACGGGTCTCGGCAACAGAGCCGCCTCTGAGGCGTGCCCCACCGCTGCCCTGTGCCGGGGCTGAGAGCGCGTTCGCGCGTTGTCCCGTGACGCGGACCAGACTTGGGGCATGGTTCTTGCGCTCTCGGCCGGCCCGCTGGCCCTCGCTCTGACCGCCGGCGTGATCGTCGCGTTCAACCCGTGTGGCTTCGCCATGCTTCCCGCGTACATGGGGTACTTCGTTGGCAACTCCGCGGTCGACGGGGGTCGGCCCCTGGCCTATCGCCTCGTGCGGGCGGCCAAGGTCTCCGGTGTCGTGACGCTCGGGTTCGTGACCGTCTACGGCACGCTCGGCCTGCTCGCCTCGCAGCTCCTGTCGCAGGTCAAGCAGGCCGTCCCGTTCGTTTCCATCGGCGTGGGCATCGCCTTGGCCCTGCTCGGGATGACGATGCTCGGCGGCTACGAACCGAAGCTCTCCTTCCTCAAGGTCGGCGCCATCGATCAGGGCAAGGGCCTTCGCTCGCTCTACGTCTTCGGCCTCTCGTACGCCGTCGTGTCCCTCTCGTGTGGGTTCGCCGGATTCTCCGGAGTCGTCGTGAGCACGCTGCGCGACGGATCCGTCTTCGGGGCAGCGGCGACCTATCTCACGTTCTCCGCCGGGATGGGTCTGGTCCTCATGGTGCTGACGCTCGCCGCCGCCCTGGCCCAGCAGACCGTGGCCCGGACGATGAAACGGGCCCTGCCCTACGTCAACCGGGTGTCGGGTCTGTTCCTCATGATCGCCGGTGCCTATGTCGCGTACTACGGCTACTGGTCGTACCGGATCCAGAATGACAACCCGATCGCCGGCGGTCCGGTGCTCTGGGTCGAACGGTGGTCGGCATCGATCAGCTCACAGCTCCTCGACCTGTCGACGGCCACGATCGTGACGGCCATCGTCGTGGTGCTCGCCGTCGTCGGCGCCGACGTCGCCTTCAGCCGTCGCACGCCCATTACCGACATGACCAGCACCCCCAAGGAGCAGCCATGACTTCCCCCCACCCGAGAACGCTCCGTTTCCGTCTCGTCGCCGTTGTCGCCGGTGCCGCGTCGGTGGTCGGTGTGGGCGCACTCGCACAACCCGTCGGTGCCGCGACGAAGCCCTCCAAGGCCGCACGGACGAAGACTGCGGCTCCGACCACGTTCCCGAAGCTGAAGGTCCTCGATTTGGCCACGGCGAAGACCATCGACCTGGCCACCCTCAACGTCTCGGCGAAGCCCCAGCTGATCTGGTTCTGGGCGCCCACCTGAGGCGCGTGCAACCGGGAAGCCCCCGGCGTCGAGCAGTTTGCTCGCGATCATGCAGATGTCGTCTCCGTCGTTGGCATCGGTTCCTACGACACGGCCGCCCAGGCCCTCGATTTCCGGAAGCGCCATGGGCTCACCAGCGTCCGGGCGATCTACGACGCCGACGCGAAGTCACGCCGAGCGCTCAAGGTCCTCTCCCAGCCATCGGGTGTGCTCGTAGCGCCGAACGGGAAGATCCTCGCCCGCTACAACGGTGAGATCGACTTCGACGACGTGTTGTCCAAGGTCTGATCCCCCTCACGCCCCGACAGGCAGCCGCCGACGGGCAACCCCGCACCATGTGGGGAGACGCGTTGCCCCTCCTGCTTACTCACGAGCAACCTCTCAGACGGTGACGACGGCATCCCAGACCCCCCGATCTCGCGCCGAAGTCAGAAGAAATCGGCCAATCCGGGATGCCCGAGTCAGTGCCCGAGGGCAGCAACGACGTCCGACAGCGACGGGTTCACCATCGGCTGCCCCTTGACCACCGGGGTCGGCACGGTCTCGTTGCCGCTGGCCACCGAACGGACGAACGCGGCCGCCGTCGGGTCATCCCAGATGTTGTGCTTCTCGGCCGCACTCGAAGCCACCCGTCGGAAAGACCCGGCTGCCAGGAGCCTGCATGACCCCATCGAGCGACTTGAAACACTC
>JANPFX010000231.1:0-2503 GCA_031423635.1 Acidimicrobiia bacterium
GTCCGTGGTGGCGTGTCGGCGGTGACGGACGGCCCGTACGTCGCGGCCAAAGAGTTCGTGTCAAGTGTGTATCTGCTCGAGGTCGACAGCGAAGCCCGGGCGCTCGAAATCGCCGCCGAGTTGCCGTTCGCCGCGTCACGCGCCGTTGAGGTGTGGCCCGTGCGCCACGGTTCCGGGACCGGTATGTGACCATGGCGTCGACGACCGTGGAGGACGTGTTGCGCAAGTGCGCGCCGCACGTTCTCGCGGTCATGGTGCGACGCCACCGTGACTTTCAACGTTGCGAAGACGCCGTCCAAGAAGCACTCCTCGCCGCCAGCATTACCTGGCCGCGAGACGGGATCCCGACGAACCCTCAAGGATGGCTCTCCACCGCCGCGACCCGGCGACTGATCGACTCGGTACGTGCCGATCAGTCACGCCGCCACCGTGAACAACGCGACGCACTCCTCGCCGGTACGGCGGCCCACCATGATCACGCGCTCGACGAAGACACCGGCGCGTTCCCGCAAGCGCAACAGGCGTTCCTTCAAGCCGCCCGCCACACCCTCGCCATCCCCGAACGCAACCACTACATCGGGCGCGCCGCCCGAATCAATAACACTGACCGTTGAATAACGGGTCGGTGAGTTGGTACGGTTGGACCGTGCCGCATCGGTAGCGGTCTTCAGCGTCCGATCTCCCGACGGGTCCGTCGGTGTCCGCTTGTGAGGCCTCTATGACCGCTTTCGTTTTCCGCCCCTTTCGTCGGAGTGACCGAGACCAGGTTGTCCGACTCGTCAACGCCCACTGCGCGGCGGTGCTGCCCGGCTCCGTTGTTTCGGTGAACACCTTGCTTTCCCAGTTTGAATGCGAGCCTGGCGAGTTCATCGTTGACCCGTGGGTCGCCGAACGCGTACCGCTCGTCGCCGAGCAGCAAGGGTCGATCGTCGCCGCCGCGCTCCTCGTTCGCTATCGCAACGATCCCGACGTGGGCGACTCTTTACGCGGCGCAGGCGAGGTTCGATGGCTGGTGTTCTGGCCTTTGGCCCCGTCGGGCAACGAACACTGGAAGGACGGTCACGCGGCGGCAGACGCGCTCGCCGCCGCGTGCATCGACAAGCTGGCCTCGTGGCACTGCGTCCGGCAACTGGCCGAAGGAGGGCTTCCTGTCCCTGGCGTTTACGGCGTTCCCGAGCAATGGCCACACGTTGCCGCGCTATTGCTTCGCCACGGATTTGTCCCGCAGCGAACCGAAACCGTACTGCTCGCCGATCTCCACGGCCTCGCCGCGGCGGGTGGCCCAACGCGCCCGGGTCTGACCGTTCGGCGTTCGGTCGGCATCAACGGGACCCGATGCTCGGCGATGCTCGACGCTCAGCGTTGCGCATACATCGAAATCCACCGGCTCGATCAGCCCGACCGCCGGCCCGGCGCGGCGTTGGCTGACATCGGCAACCTCTGGGTCGACGAGAACCATCGCCGCCAAGGGATCGGATCGCACCTCTTGCGCTACGCCTCCCAATGGCTGCTGAAAGGCGGTGCCCAGCACCTGCTGGCCTACGCCACGCCCGACGAAACCGAGCTCATCGCCTTCTTGGAGCATTCCGGTTTCGAAGTTGCGACCGTCACCCAACTGGGCTGGGTCCGGGCCATCAACACTGACTGAGCTGAATCCGCATCTTGCCTGTACCGAAACGACCGCGACGCCCGGCTAACGGTCCGGCAGCCCAGCACAAGGAAACTTTTCGATCCGAGCGCGATGAGTTTGGTCGATGACTTCGTCTCAATATGCATGAGTGTCATCTGCCGTGATCGTGTCGTCGTTCGACGTCGAGTCCTGCCTCGCTCGGGATTGGGCCGACGATTGCTGCCGTTGCAGCTCTCGGCGTTGTGCTCAGGGATGATGTTGTGGGTCCCGGTCGAGAAGCTGTTCATGAGCGGCATCGGGTTCACGCCATCGTCGATGGGAATGATGGCCGGCGTGTACGCCATCGTCGTGCCGGTCCTCGAAATCCCATCGGGACTCCTCGCTGATCGGTGGAGCCGCAAGGGCGTGATGATCGCCGCCAACGTTGCGTTGATAGGCGCTGTCAGTCTCGGCGCCGCAGCAAACAGCGTTGGCACGTATCTGGCAAGCGCGTTCTGTCTTGGCGTGTTCATTGCCTTGCATTCGGGGACGGTCGACTCGATCATCTACGACACCCTCATCGAGGAAGACGTCGGCATCGCGATGTTCGAAAAGCTCCTCGGCCGACTGGGGATGATGTCCAGCGCCACGCTCGTCGGCTCATCACTGCTCGGCGGTTGGCTGGCGTCGATCTGGTCCCCACGGAGCGCATATCTGGCCACGTTGCCGTTCGTGGCCGGATCCCTGGTATGCCTCAACTTCGTGCGCGAACCACGACTACATCGTCAACTCGACACGGAAACATCGACCCCGAAGAACCTCCGAGCGCAGACCCGAGACACGTTCACCACGATCTTGGCGCATCGAGACGTCCGCCTTCTCGCCGTGCTGATG
>JANPFX010000232.1:0-3760 GCA_031423635.1 Acidimicrobiia bacterium
CTCGCCCGTTGCTCCTCCGTCGCCGGGTCTCCGTTCCTCGGGGCGGGGCCCCATCGGCGCCACCCCTTCACTCCACTCATGGGTTGCGTCTCCCCCCTCGCGGTTTCGGCCTTCGCTGGGTTCAAGTTCCGGGAGGTTCCGGTCGACGTTGACGGAGATGTCCAGGTCTGGGGGTTCGGTGGCACGCGGAGGCGTGTTTCTCGTTGCCCTGGCGTTGTTGCCGCTCGTTGCGCTGCCCGACTCGTCCCTCGGCGGGGAGTCGGTCTTTCTCGTGCCCAAGTTGATGTGGCTTGCTGTCGTGCTCATGCCGGCAGCACTCGCGCTGGCGTGGCGCAGTCCCGTTCGCATTCGTGTTCTTGGTGCTCCGGCGCTCCTCGTTGCGTGGATGTTCGTTGCTTCGCTTGCGCATGACGATCCGTGGCGCTCGCTGGCGGGACGGGTCGAGCGTTACGACGGGGCGCTCGCGCACCTCGGTCTGCTGGCATGTGCGCTCGGAGGCGCGGCGCTGGCAGCGTACGGTCGTCGTCGCTCGCTCGGCTCAGCGCTGGCCCTGACCGGTCTGATTGTTTCGCTGGTGTCTGTCGCGCAACGTGTCGGATTGTTTCCGTCCCTCGCGTCACATCAGAAGAGCATTCTCCTCGTCGACATGCCGAGCTCGCTGATCGGGAACCGTGGCTACACCGCTTGCTTTGTGGCCGCGATGTTGCCGTTCGTCATGGAACGCGGGCTCGTCGCTCGCCGTCGACCGCGGATTGCATGGTCGGCGAGTGTGGCCGTGTGCGCGCTTGCGATCGGGCTCGGGTGGACCCGCGGTGCGTCACTGGCCGCCGTCGCCGCGACCGTTGCGTTTGTCGCAACGTCGCAAGGCACACGGACGCGCGCAGCAGCTCTTGCCGCGATCGCCGCCGTTGGATTGGTCGTCGGAACGGCTTCTGTGCCGACCGGAGATGGCGGGTCGGCAGCTCATTCCCTCTCGTCGTCGGACTCCGGACGCGGTGTGCTCTACCGCGCCTCTCTGAACGGCATCGCGGACAACCCGGTCTTCGGCCTCGGTGCAGGGGGCGTTCTGCACGCCCTTTTCGACGAACCGCCGGCCACTGTCCTGCGCTGGGCGCACGTCGATGCGAGCGATGCGCGTGTCGACCCCGCCAGCACTCCCGGGCACCTGATCATCACCGGGTCGGGGAGCGACGGATCGGAAGTTCGGTACGAGAACATCACCACGAAGTCCCACAACGAACTCCTCGATTACGCCGTTTCCTTCGGCCTGCCCGCAGCGTTGTTCGCCGCCATGACATTCGTGCTGGCGCTGTTCCGGGCACGGCGCGACGCAGCGATGTTCGCCTCGCTCGTCGGCACCGCGGCAGGCTTTCTCACCTGGCCGCAGGTGATGCGGACGGCTCCGATCATCTGGGCCGTGGTTGGGTTCGCCCTCTCGCAACGGCGCGGCGCCTCACCATCGACGGAGCAGTTCATGGAGCACGAGCTCGGTGATCTGGTCGACCGTGGGGAGTTCGTGGCGCGCGATGTCGAGCACCTCCGTTGTGAGGAACGCCTCGACCCACTCGGCCCGGCCTTGGAAGCTGATCACCAGCGACACGGTGTCGCCGAGCTTGGTCGTCAGCATGACCTCGATCAGCTCGCCCTGGCGGTCGAGATAGGTGATCGCGCCGAGCAACGTCCCGACGTCGAGCAGTCTGGCGAACGCCTCCTCGTGGAAGCAACGCAGCGCAATCGTGTCCCGGTCGACGAGCCACGCTCGTTTGCCGAGGTCGACCATCGGCTCTGAGACGTCCGCCCGCTCAACCGTGGCCTCCGATCGGGCTGGCGCTCCACCGGGCCATGCCGTTCGAGCCCGGTCGAGGGCGACGCGGTATGCCGTGATCAGCGCGCTTGCCTTCGTTCCGTTGTCGGCCAAGTCCACGGAGGCCGTGACATCTGGGTGGCTCTGCCAGATCAGGTGCCGGAACGCGGCCCGGACGTCTTCCTCGTCCGGCTCACCCCGCAACCCAAGGAGAGCGAGGGCTTCGGCGTGCTCCATGGTGATCGCTTGGTTCAGCCGGCGGTTCGTTTGAGGGTGAGTTGCACCTCGAGGGTGCCTGTCTTGCCGACCGTGACGAACGGCGGCTTGCTGGGGTCCTCGATCTCGAAGTCAGCGAAGGTGATCAGCGTCGTGGCGAGAACCTCGATCCCCTCCCCGTTGCGGCGGGCCTGGACGTCGATCATGACGGGCTTGTCCACACCGTGGAGGGAGAGGGTCCCGTTCGCAGTCGCGGTGACGAGGACACCGTCTGCCGGAATCGAACCCAATGCGATCGGCTGGGAGAGCACGAACGTCGCCACGGGGAACTCGTCGGTCTGGAGCAGGCGGGTGTGCACCTGGCTGTCGCGACGACTCTGGTCGCTCTTCAACGTACTGAGGTCCACGTTGAACTCGGCGGTGGTGACGTCCGTCCCTGCGAGGGTGAAGCTGCCATCGACGGTCTCGGTGCGCCCGACGCCTTCGGAGGCCTGGCCGTTGAGCGTCTCCTTCACCCGATAGCCGGCCACTGAAGGGGTCGTGACGACCCAGTTGCCGTCGGTCGCGAGATCCCCGGAGGATGATCCCTCCGTCGATGATGCTTCCGTGGGGGATTCGCTCTCGCGGTTCTTGTCGAGGTTGTCAAAGGTCAGGCGAGGCGCCGGGTCGTTGATGAAATGGATGTACACATAGGGAACGGCGACGACGCCGATGCCGACGGCGGCCACCAAGCCGATCAGGAGAAGCCACCAGCGACGACGAATCCAACCCATGACGGTCAACGTAGCGCCCAGAGGCACCCGACCGTTGGTTTGCGCTACTTGGCGAAAACGACGAGGAACTCCATGAGGCCGGCCGGTTCCACGGTGATCTGCCCGGCAAAACCCGGGTCAGCGATGTTCCAATCCGACCACGTGAGCGGCAGCGAACCGGCGACTTCGATCTTCCCGCCCTTGAGGCGGGCCTGGACGTCGACGTCCACCGTCTTGGTGACGCCGTGCATCGTCATCTCGACGCTGCCCTTCTGCTTCACCACAACGCCCTCGGCGGGCGCCTTCCCGAACGAGATCGGCTTGAGCAGCTTCAGTGTCGCTGTGGGGAACTTCGCCGTCTCGAGGATGCGTCCCTGCACCTGGTTGTCACGGCGGGACTGGTCACTTGTGAGCTTGGTCATGTCGGCGGTCAGCGCAACAGCGCTCACGTCAGAGCCGGCGATGGTCAGGGTGCCCGTCACGGCGTTGGTCTGCCCTGCGGCCTCGCCCTTCTGTCCGAACAGCACCTCCTTGGCCCGGTAGCCAACCTTCGATTCCGCCGTTGGCTTCCAGACTCCGTCGAGTGTCGTTGCCGACGCGGTCTTTGCGGCACGTGCCCACACGAGCTTGCCGGCGCGCTTGGTGCAGGTCAGCGTGCCCGACTTGGCACCCTCGGGCTTACACACCGCGCCTGACTTGGCGGTCGCCGCGAACGACGGGGCAGCGACGCCAACCGCCAGCGGAAACGCCAGGCCGAGGGCGATCAATCGGGACACTCGATGCATGGGGAAACCTTCCGTAGGGGTGCCGGTCGGCCAAACACTGCTGGCGCCTCCGTGAGAGCGCGATGAAGACCCATTCTGCGACCACCGTGGCGTTCACTACAGTTGGCAGTCCACTCCTGCCCGGGTGGCGAAATGGCAGACGCAGCGGACTCAAAATCCGCCGCCGCAAGGCGTGCCGGTTCAAGTCCGGCCCCGGGCACCAC
>JANPFX010000233.1:0-3726 GCA_031423635.1 Acidimicrobiia bacterium
GCCCCGTGTCTCCTGCACGTGGGCGTTCTCCTCGGGCACCTCGGCGATGTGCATCTGCAGCGGCCGACCTGCCGCTTTCGCACGGGCAGCGGTCTGCTCGATGAGCTCGTCGGAACAGTTGAAGATCGTCCGCAGTGTCCAGGAGAACCGGACGCGCCCTCGCGCAGTCCCATCGAGCCGCCCGTAAAGGTCCTCCTGACGGGCGAGCATCTCCTCGGTCGACGGGGTCCAACCCTCAGGCAACCCGATCCCGGAGTCCATGGCGCTGGCGGCGACGAAGGCCCGGATGCCGGAACGCGCGATACCGGTGGCCATCGCGTCGACGTGCTGCCCGCCGGGATCGGCGAGCAGCGTCACGCCGTTGCGGATCTGCTCCGCAGCACACGCCAGCGCCGAAATCTCCGAGTCGGCGGGCGTGAGCGCGGCTTCGTATGGCCAGATCCGGTCTCGTAGCCAGGTGAGGAGGTCGACATCGTCGGCCAGGCCCCGCCCGAGTTGCTGGCTGGTGTGGGCGTGGGTGTTGATGAATGCCGGAGTGACGAGGAACTCGGTTGCGTCGACTTCTTCGTCCACCCGGTCGGTGCTCGGCGTTGTTCCCACGTGGGTGATCCGATTCCCCGTGACCTCGACGACTCCACCCTCGATGCTCTCGGTCGCACTCACCACGACGAGGGCGGCACGGATGCGTCGGC
Organism: Acidimicrobiia bacterium; assembly: GCA_031423635.1. GTDB lineage: Bacteria > Actinomycetota > Acidimicrobiia > Acidimicrobiales > JANYDT01 > JANLQX01. Next base: position 693 of record JANPFX010000233.1, read on the forward strand.
GGGCGGGCATGACGTCGGTGACCATGGCGCAACGCTATTGCCCTCGGCCCTTCGCCGAGCGCAGGATCGCTTTCGGCACGATGAACACTTTGTTCCTAGACCGCGCCAGATCTTGTCAGCGGCGCACAGCGAGCACGGTGCGGGTCTCGAACAACTGCTCCGCCCATCGCCGTTTGTAGTCGATGTCCATGCCGAGGTCGTACGTCCGCAACTGCTCTGCGCACATACGTTGGACCTCGTGCCACTGCAGAAGATTGCCGATGCCGAGGTCGCGGTACTCCTCGACGTAGGAGATCTGCAGTCCCCGGTAGGTGTCACCGAGCACGCCGCCGAGGATGAAGCCGACATCCCGAGTGTTGTCGTGATCATCGAGGGTCTGGGCGAACACGCATCGAAGCGCGCCCGTCGCTCCGAGGTCGCGGACGAGGCGCGCATACAGCGCTGCCATTTCCGGGCTCTCGATGCCTGAGCCTTCGAGTCCTTTCCAGCTCCGGAGTTCAACCGTGTGCAGGCGCGAGATCGTCCTTGCGGAGTCGTGCCCATCGTCAACCGCGAACGTGATCCCTCGATTTGCCGAACGTCGCTCAACCTGGCGGATGTTGCGTCGGTGTTCGCGAGAACGACGAGCCAGGTAACCGTCGATCCCCCCTTCGAGGGAGGCCCGGCACCGGGTTCGTGAGTCGCCGGCGTAAAGGGACACATGGCGCCCGAACGAGTTGATCACCGCCCGATCGACCGCTTCGCCCTCAACCATGCCGCTCAGTGCGCATACCTTCCACGACGGGTCGGCGATGAGCCGGTCGGCGATGTGGGAGGTCACCGATTCGGTGTCGCCCGCCTCGCAGACGATGGGGGAGCCGAACCCCCACACGCGATCGAGCGGCACGAGCGCCGGAGTACCGTCCCCGCCGGTCATCCGGCCGAAGACGCCGATACCCGCATCATCGGCGAGGCACACCATCGTGTCCCCATCCGCCGCGAAGGAGTCGTGAACCGCCAAACCCCAATCCGGCCGCGAGCACCACGCGTCGATGCCGATCGTCGCTCCGTGTGCGGCAAAGGCGTTCCACCGACCGAGGGCGCCGGGATCGAGTGGGTCGTACGGCTCCATCGGGTTCCAGTCTCGTGGTTGTGCCGACGGAACGGGAACCAGCGGGCAGCGAGCGGTCGTCGGAGTTGATCATGGACACACCGGTGTCCGCTCCGAGAGGACACGAGATGATCACCAAGCTCACGCGACGACCCGATTCCCTGGCATCGATTGCCCGACGCGGCAGCGCCGGACGGGTGGTGCTGTCCGCAGGTGTCGTCCTCGCTCTTCTCGCCGGGGTGGGCGCCTGCAGCAGCGACTCGGCGTCGCCCGTTGCGACGGGGCGGTCGTCGAATGATCGACCCGTCGACCTCGCCGTCCAGGAGCAATTCGCCGCCGAGACCGAAGCCGCATCCACGGGTGGAGTCCTGCAGAAGACGGCTGCGGCGCCCATTTCGACTGCCGATGGCTCGTCGGGGAACGGTGCGACGACCGGTGTCGGTTCCTTCCCGGTGGACCGCAAGATCATCGCCACGGCGGACGTGTCCATTCGAACGAAGAACGTCTCGACCGCCGCCGCGACATTGCGGGCGTCCGTTTCGACGGCGGGGGGCTACGTCGAGACCGAGCAGGCGGTGACGGCACCGATCCCGTTCGATGAGAACGGCGAGGCTGTCTCCAGTCCGGTCAAGACCTCGTCGATCACCATGCGGCTCCGCGTCCCGACCGCCCGCTTCGACAGCCTGCTCAAGCGCCTTGACACGCTCGGCGTGGTCACGAACCGCAGTGTCGGCGCCCAGGACGTCACATCGGAAGTCGTCGACGTCGACAGCCGCATCATCAGCGCGAAGGCGAGCATTGGCCGGATGCAGGTGCTCTACGAGAAGGCGCAGTCGATCGCTGACGTCGCGGCGATCGAGGGCGAGCTGTCCCGTCGGCAGGCCGACCTCGAGTCACTCCTCGCCCGGCAGAAGCAGCTTGCCGATCAGACCTCGCTGGCCACGATCGGGGTGACGTTGTTCGACGACTCCCTGCCGCAGCCGGCCGGACCGAAGACCGGTGTGGCGAAGGCGTTCGACGACGCACTCGAGACGTTCGGGAACGCCCTGCGCAACATCCTCGTCGCCGTGGCCGCCGTGCTCCCGTTCCTCATCCTCGGACTCCTCCTCGGGTTCCCCCTCTACCGGATCCTCCGGCGTCGATCGGTCCGGCAAGCGTCGGCGAACGCGGCTGTCGGAATAGCGGCCGCCGCACCGGTCGCGACGTCGACGTCGGCATCGACCGATGTCTCCTGAGGCTGGCGACACGCAGACCCCGGTCGTCGCCACGCTGGCGTTCGGGGCTGGCAGCCGATTGTGTGGTTGATTGGCGACTTGTGTGGCTGGATGCGTACGTGGCCAACTCGACAACGTGGCGCCACCCAACCACAACACCGCTGCGGGCCGACACGGGGGTCGACTCGGTAGGGTGCTGGGATGTCATCTTCTGCTCCTTCGCCGTCCGCCGAGTTTGCCGGAAAGGTCGCCATCGTCACCGGTTCGTCCAGCGGCATCGGCCAGTCTGTCGCCGAGCGCCTCGCATCGCTTGGTGCACATGTTGTCGTCAACTCGTCGTCGTCGGTCGAGGCGGGTGAGGCCGTTGCGGCTTCGCTTGCCACCGAGGGTCTCTACGTGCGGGCCGACATCTCGGACCAAACGCAGGGACAGGCGCTGCTCGACGCGACCATCGCCAAGTTCGGAAAACTCGACATTCTCATCAACAACGCCGGCTGGACCACGGTCGTGCCCCATCCGGATCTCGACGCGCTGACCGACGAGATCTTCCGCAAGACGTTCGAGGTCAACGTCTTCGGAACGTGGTCGCTCACGAAGCTGGCCATCCCTCACCTGCGCGCATCGGACGATCCATGCATCGTGAACATCACCTCGATCGCCGGCCTGCGGCCGGTCGGCTCGTCGATGGCCTACTCGATGACGAAGGCAGCGCTCAACCAGATGACGCAGC
>JANPFX010000234.1:0-11492 GCA_031423635.1 Acidimicrobiia bacterium
CCCAGGGCACCATCGTGCAAGGCCGTCTCAGCCGATCGATCATGCAGCGGCTCCACGCTGCGTGGAGCTGCGGAGCCGCGTGTGGCGCGGCGACGGGCGCACTCGCTTCGGCCTATGACGTCGGTGTCGGCGTCCATCTCGGCCTCGTCTCCGCGCTGCTCCTGAGCGTCATCGCGATCGTCCGACCGCATCTCGTCCGAAGCGATCCGGCGTTCGACCCACCCACCTCGGCCGACAGGGCGAGGCGACCGAGGCGGTTCTCGCCCGTTGTCGCGGCCATGGTCGTGATGGCGGTCGGCGTCGCCTTCGCCGAAGCCACGCCGTCGGACTGGAGCGCGGTCACGCTGCGCGACCTGTTCTCCTTCAACGCTGCTGGCGTGGCGACCGTCGTGTTCGCGGGATCGATGCTCGTGGCACGGCTTTTCGGCGACCACCTGGTGGACCGTCTCGGTCCTCAGCGAATGATCGACGCGGCGCTCGCCGTCACCATCGCCGGTTTCGCGTTGATCATCGTGGCCCCGGTCGCGCCCGTCGCCCTGATCGGGTTCAGTGTGTGTGGCTTGGGCGTATCGGTGATGTTCCCGCAGCTCTACGCCATGGCCGCCACATTGCCGGGAGCGGCAACAGGTTCGGGCCTCGGAGCGATGGGGGTAGGTCAGCGCGTCGGCTTTCTCGCTGCACCCCTGCTCGTCGGCACCATTTCCGACTGGCGATCTCTTCGGTGGTCGTTCGCCGTTGTGGCCGCGATCGTGCTCGCCGCGATCCTCAGCGCGCGTACGGTCCTGCAAGGGAACATCGGCCGGGCGGTCGCCTGACCTGTCGCCGAAAGATCTTCAGCCGGACACGCTGCGGATCTCGTCGTGGAACGTCTTGACGTGATCGGCCATGAGCTTCTCGCACCGGTCGCCGTCGCCCCCACGCAGCGCGTCGAGCATGTCGACGTGCTCTGACAGCACATCGTGCATCTCGAATGTCTCGCGTAGGTAGAGGTACCAGACCCGTTCGCTCTGGGCATAAAGCATGTCGAGCGTGTCGGTGAGGAAACGGTTGTTTGCCGCGGCCCACATCAACTCGTGACAGCGACGATCCACGGCGAGTGTCTCGACCGGGCCGGCTGTGGGTCTGACTTCCAGCACCCGGCCGAGCTCGTCCCACTCGCCCCGAGTTCCGCGTTCCGCAGCAAGCCGGGCGGCGTAGGGCTCGACCACGCGGCGGGTCTCGAACAGCGTCGCCAACTCACTCACCTCGATGGACGTGACGAACACCCCGCGTCGCGGAACCACGCGCACGAACTGATCGCGCTCGAGCCGCTGAATGGCCTCGCGAATAGGAGTACGACTGACGCCGAGACGTTCCTGGAGAGCGACCTCGTCGACCACGGCTTCCGGGGCCAATTCGAGAGTGACGATGAGCCGCTTGATCGCGGAGTATGCCTGATCACTCAGCGACTTCGGCCGGCTCACGAGGACGGGCCGGAAGAGGTCGACAAGATCGGTGCGAGCCGGCCCAAGACAGCCAGCCGGCCCACGTCACGGGGAAACAGGACCGCCGGAGGCCGGGACATCGCCATGCTCAGAATGCTAGCATCGTGATATATCAGACCGGATGTTGTCGTCCGGCGTCGGAACGAACGAGCCGGCTCAACCGAGTCGGGGCAAGGACATCATGAGCGAGTTCCCCACCAAGGCCAAGTGTGTCGTGATCGGAGCGGGCATCGTCGGAAACTGCCTCGTCGGGCACCTCGCCCGACTCGGATGGACCGACATGTTGCAGATCGACAAGGGGCCGCTTCCGAACCCCGGCGGCTCGACCGGCCACGCGTCGAACTTCATCTTCCCGACGGATCACAACAAGGAGATGGCGTTCCTCACCCTCGACAGCCAGCAGCAGTACGTCGACATGGGCGTGAACAACGAGTGCGGGGGCATCGAAGTTGCGCGCGAACCTCAGCGTCTCGAGGAGTTCAATCGCCGGATGACATCGGCCAAGGCGTGGGGCATCGATTCGAAGCTCATCACCACTGCCGAAGTGAAGGAGCTCGTCCCCTTCATCAACGAAGACGTGATCCTCGGCGGCTACTACACGCCCAGCGTCTCCGCCGTCGACTCACTGCGCGCCGGAACGCTGATGCGCGAAGAAGCGGTCGCCAAGGGCGCCTTGCAGGTGTTCGCCAACACCGAGGTGCTCGACGTGGAGACCGACGGGGTCTACGTGAAGGCCGTCGTGACCACGAAGGGCCGAATCGAGTGCGAGTACGTCGCCATCGCCTGCGGCGTCTGGAGCCCTCGCATCGCGAAGATGGCCGGCGCAAACATCCCGCTCATCCCCGCCGTCCATCAGATGGCTGACGTCGGGCCCATCCAGATCCTCGTCGAATCGAACAAGGAGCTGGCGTATCCGATCGTCCGTGACATGGACACGTTCTGCTACGAGCGCCAGTCCGCCGGCTCGATGGAAGTCGGATCGTATGCGCACCGACCGATCTTCCATCACCCCAACGACATTCCCTCGAACGAGGAGTCGGCACTCTCTCCGACCGAGCTGCCGCTCACCTTGGACGACTTCGATCCGCAGATGGAACAGGCCATCGAGCTGATGGACATGCTCGGCGACGCCGAGATCAAGTACGCCATCAACGGCCTGCTCTCGCTCACGCCCGATGCCATGCCGGTCCTCGGTGAATGCGTCGAGGTGCGCAACCTCTGGTCGGCCGCTGCGGTGTGGATCAAGGAAGGTCCGGGCATCGCCCAGCTCGTCGCCGAATGGATGACCTTCGGCTACCCGAAGATGTGCGATCCGCACTCGTCCGACATCAGCCGGTTCTACCCGCACGAGAAGACCGAGATGCACGTCGAAGCCCGATGTGCCGAGCACTTCAACAAAACCTACGGAATCGTGCACCCCCGTGAGCAGTGGGCGTCGCAGCGCGACATGCGCCGTTCGCCGTTCTGGTGTCGGGAAGACGCGCTCGGCGCGGTGTTCTACGACGCCCGCGGGTGGGAGCGGCCTCAGTGGTATGGGTCCAACAGCGCGCTTCTCGCCAAGTTCCCGGATGTCTGCGAGCCCCGCGAGCACGAGTGGGACGGCCGCTGGTGGTCGCCGATCATCAACGCCGAGCACCTCCAGATGCGCGAGACCGTCGGCATGGTCGACCTCACGGCATTCAACCAGCTCGACATCACCGGACCCGGCGCCCTCGACCTCATGCAGAAGCTCAGCGTGAACCAGGTCGACGTGGCGGTCGGGCGCGGTGTCTACACGCCGTGGCTCACGCCGCACGGCGGCTTCCGGGGCGACCTCACCATCCAGCGCCTGGGCGAGCAGCACTTCCGCGTCGTCACGGGTGCCTTCGACGGCGGCCGCGACGAGTACTGGATCAAGCGTCACATGCCCCTCGACGGTTCCGTCACGTTCGAGAACAAGTCGAGCAGCCTCTGCACCATCGGTGTGTGGGGTCCGAACGCCAAGGCGCTCGTCGAGAAGATCCACACCCCGCAACGGGGTGAGGGCGGACTCGACAACGAGAGCTTTCCCTACGGCTCGGTGCTCGACCGTCTGCTCGCCGGGATTCCCTGCACGATGTTCCGCATCTCCTACGTCGGCGAGTTCGGCTGGGAGATCACCACGAAGATGGAACACGGTCTCAAGCTGTGGGATGCGCTGTACGCCGCCGGCCAAGACCTCGGCGTGATCCCCGTCGGCATCGGCGTCTATGCCGTGACCGGACGCATCGAGAAGGGCTACCGCCTCATGGGCGCCGAGCTCGAGAGCGAATACATGCCCCACGAGGCCGGCCTCGACCGCCCGAAGGTCAAGGCGGCCGACTTCATCGGCAAGGATGCCTACGTGGCCGCCCGCGCCGCCGGAGCGAGCACGGTCATGTGCACACTTACGATGGATGACCACATGTCGAAGGCCGGGATCAAACGGTACCCCGTTGGCGGCAACGAGCCGATCGTCACCGCCGACGGTGAGCGCATTCTCGACGCACACGGTCGGGTTTCTCGGGTCACCACTGCGGGCATGGGCCCGTCGGTCGGCAAGTTCGTTCTGCTCGCGTATCTTCCGCCGGAGCACGCCGTCGAAGGCAACAAGGATCTCCGTGTCATGTACATGAACGAGCTCTACCCCGTCACGGTTGCCCGGGCCGGCAGCACACCGCTGTTCGACCCGACCGACAGCCGCATGAAGGGCTGAGGAAGCAAACGATGGGCTCCACCCTTCGGCGCTGCGCCGCTCCGCTTCGCTTCACTGCTCGCAACACCAGCCACCCGACGACCGCGACCGCCCTCTCATGAGCTCTCTTCGCATCGCCGTCTGCGTGAAACGGGTGCCCGCCCCGGGTTCGCGTATCAACGTGACCGCAGACGGGCACTCCGTCGACGCGACCAACCTCGGGTTCACCACGTCCCCACACGAGGAGTGCGCCGTCGAGGCGGCGGTGCAGCTCGTCGAGCTACATGGCGGCTCGGCAACGGTCGTGACACTGGGGCCGGTCGAAGCAGAGGAGCAGCTCCGCTACGCCGCATCGGTCGGGGTCGAACGGGCATTGCTCGTTTCGGCGGCCGACGGACTGAACTGGGATCCCCAGAACACCGCGGCCGCCATCGCCGCGGCGCTCAGCGTGGTCGAAGCCCGCGACGGGGCGTTCGACCTGATCCTGTTCGGGAACGAGTCCGCCGACTCCGGTGGATTCCAGGTAGGCATACGAGTTGCCCGTGCGCTGGGACGGCCCATTGTGAACGGAGCGAAGGGCATCGAGGTCGGCGACGACATCGTCACCGTGCGACGTCCCATCGACGCCGGATTCGAGGTCTACGAGCTCCCCCGCCCCTGCGTCATCGGGGTGAAGGAAGGGATCAACCTTCCTCGCTATCCCACGATGAAGGGCCGGCTTGCGTCGAAGAAGGTCGCGGTCGAAGTCGTCGAAGGTTTGGACCAACCCGGAGGGCAGGCGCGAGAGCGCCTACATCGTCCGGAGGAGAAGGCCAGCTCCACCATCATCCTGGGCAACGGTCCCGAGGCCGCAGTTGCCGTTGTCGACCTCCTCGCCGAACTCGGAGTCCTGGCATGAGCTCTGCCCACTGGGCCTGTGCCGCTCCGCTGCGCTTCACTGCTCGCAACTCCAGAATCCCGACAACCTCGGAGTCAGTCTGATGAGCGTTCTTGTCGTGATCGAACACGACCGCGGCGTCATGGCGTCCGGTTCGCTTGAAGCCCTGACCGCCGCCCGGGCTCTCTCGGCGGATGTCACCGCCGCCGTGTGTGGCGGCACCGATGACCTCGCCGCAGCCTGTGCTGGATACGGCGCCACCGAAGTCGTGAGTCTCCTCCATCCGTTCCTGGACGACTATGCCCCCCAGGCATGGGGTGAGGCCATTGCGCAGCTCGTGGCGGCCCGTGATCCCGACGCCGTCATCGCCTGTGGCACCGATCGCGGCAACGAGGTCCTCGCCCACGCCAGCGTCAGTCTCGAGCTCCCGATGGTGGCCAACGTGCTGCGCATCGACGCGTCGGGCGGGAAATGGGCGCTCACGCGAGTCCAGTGGGGAGGATCGCTCCTCGAAGACGTCACCCTCGACGCGGCGACGAAGCTCGTCACCGTTGCCCATCACGCAAACGACATCGTGCCGTCGGCGGTGCCCGAGCACCCGACGACGTTCGCGCCGATCCTTGACGACGCGCTCGGGTCCACCATGGTGCGAGACCGCGTAGTGCGCGAAGCCGGAGTGACCCTCACCACGGCGCGGGTCGTCGTCGGCGGAGGTCGGGGCGTCGGCTCACCGGAAGGCTTCGCGCCGCTCGAAGAACTCGCCGGTTTGCTGGGCGGAGTCGTCGGTTGCTCGCGTGCCGTCACGAACAACGGGTGGCGCAACCACACCGATCAAGTCGGCCAGACGGGTACCCGGATCGCCCCGGACATCTACTTCGCGTGCGGCATCTCTGGCGCCATCCAGCACTGGGTCGGCGCCATGGCATCGAAGAACATCCTTGCCATCAACACCGACAAGGACGCCAACATGGTCACCCGCGCGGATTACGCCGTGATCGGCGACCTCCACAAGGTGATACCCGCCATCAGCGAAGAGATCCGCCGCCGCCGAGGCTGAGTTCGGCGGGAGTTTGCAGCATTTGTGGCTCTCAGAGCAACGAATCCTGCAAACTTCGCGACGCGTGGCGCTGGCGATCGAGTCGAAGCGCGCGCCGCCGTCGCCTTGTCGCGACGACCAACACCGCAACGACGATGTGCGCGGACGCGACGATCCAAAACATGGCGTCGTTGCCCAGCCATCGGAATGCGACCCCGACGGCGACCGACCCGATGATCGCGCCGATCCCGGTGAGCAGGATGAGGTGCCCGCTCGCGCTCGGCATCTCCTCCTCCGTCAGTTGGTCGTTCGTCTCCGCACCGAAGAGCGAGTACTGGGTGTACGAAAGGCCTCCAAGGACCAGCACCCCGACGAGCGGCACTGCGCCGGTCGTCGGACCGAACATCCCGCCGATGGCCGCGGCGGCGGCGAGCAATGTCACGGCGAACATGACCCGTGGACGCGACGAACGATCGGACCAACGGGTGATCGGCGCCTGGAGGAGCACCGGTCCGAGACTCCCCAGCGTGGAGAACAACGATGTGCGCGCCTCCGAGTAGCCCACCCGGGTGGCCCATACCGCAAGTGAACTGACGAACGCGGCGTTGGCGATCGAGGTGACCACTGCGCTCGACGTGCCGAGGGGAACTCGCCGCACCAGGCTGCGGAACGAGATCGACTGGGACAGCGCGATCGCACCGCCCGGCTCCGGCAGGCCGCGAACGAGTAGCGCTCCCCCGCACGCCAACGCTCCCGCCACCCCGAACGGCAGCACGCCGTGTGTCCCGGTGGCGACGACCACGAGGGTGCCGGCAGCGAACGACGCCATCATGGTCGAGAGGTACTGCCCGAGGACACGGGCCCGCTCTTCATTCGGGGTAGCGCGGTTGAGCCAGCTCTCCGCCACGACGTAGACCGCGGCGAACGCAAACCCCTGCAGAGTGCGCAGGAACAGCCAGAACGGGGCCCACACCAGCAGCGGCGCGCTGATCGAGACCGTGGCCACCGAGAGCGAGAGGGCGACGAAGGTCCGAGACGTCGAGCTTCGCCGGACGAAGCCGGACGCGAGCACGGAGGCGGCGAGAAATCCCCCGTAGTAGCCGCCGATGATCAGCGCGGTCACCGTGGAACCGAACCCCGCCCGTGTCGCCCGAACGCTGAACAGCATGAGCAGCAGACCGTTGGCGGCCATGACCAGCGCGATGGCAGCGAGGAGTCGCCATCGGGCACGCAGCAGCGGATCGTCGCGGCGTGCCAGGGTCACGCTGCAATCCTGGCACCAGTCCCACTCAGGTTGGTGGCTTGCGTGGACGAGAATGTCGGGGTGGATTCGGGGTCGCGTTTGGCATCGTCGGTCGGGCAAAGCTCCGCCCGCGTCGGCACGTCCCGTGGGCTGCACCTTGGGATCGATACGGGAGGCACGTTCACCGATGCTGCGCTCTTGGACGCCCACACCCACGAAGTCGTCGCCACAGCAAAGTCGCTCACGACCAAGCACGACCTGGCCCGGGGGGTTATCCGGTCGATCGAATCGGCCCTCGCTGCGCTTCCTCCGACGTTCGGAGTGACCGACATCGCCATGGTGTCGGTATCCACGACGCTGGCAACGAACGCCATCGTCGAGGGGCATGGCGACCCCGTTGCCGCGTTCTTCATCGGCTTCGACGACGCCATGGTGGCGCGGACCGGCGTAGCCGCCGGCTTCTCCGACGTCACCATCATCCGAATCGGCGGTGGGCACGATCATGCCGGCCGGGAGCGCGAACCGCTCGACCTCGACGCGCTCAGGGCTGCTGCCGCCGAACTCGACCCGTCCGTACGCGCACTTGCGATCTGCTCGGCGTTCGCCACCCGCAATCCTGATCACGAACAGCGGGCGGCCGAGGCGCTGGCCCAGATCGACGCTCGTCCGGTGACCATCTCCGGCGAACTGTCGAGTGGTCTCGATGCCCCACGACGAGCGCTGACCACCGTGCTCAATGCCAGGCTCATCGCACGTACACATGCACTCATCGGCTCGGTTCGCGAGGCTATGTCGCACCTGGGTCTCGACGTTGCGCTCATGCTGGTCAAGGGTGACGGCACGCGTGCTCGCGCCGACGCCGTCGCCCGTCGACCGATCGAGACGGTGCTCTCGGGCCCGGCAGCGAGCATGGTCGGGGCCGCCTGGCTCTGCGGCCGTCGCGACTTCATCGGTTCCGACATCGGCGGCACCACCACCGACGTCGGAGTCGTGCTCGATGGACGAATGGTCGTGTCCGATGGCGGCGCATCCGTCGGCGGGTGGCGCACCATGGTTCGCGCCGCCGACCTGCGTACCGTCGGACTCGGCGGCGATTCCGATATCGGACTCGACGGCCGCCACGTTCTGGTGGGTCCTCAACGCGTGGTTCCACTTTCTCTGCTGGCCGATCGAGTGCCGGCTCTCCTCGATCTGCTGGCGATCGATGAAGGTGACGAACGCAACGGCGGCGCTTCGCACGGGCGTTTCGTCCTCTCCCCCACGGTGCTGGACCCCGGCGCTCACGAGCAGTCAGGAACCGATCCTCGGCCCTCGGCGAGCGACGAGGGCCTGAGCGATGCCGAGCGACTGCTACTCGACCGCATCGGATGCGATGTGCGGTCTTATCGGACAGCCGTCACCTCGGCCCGCGAGGCCCGAGTGCTTGACGGACTCCGGCGGCGTGGCCTCGTCCAGATCGCGGCGTTCACTCCAACCGATGCGGCGCACGTGCTCGGATTGCAGGACACGTTCTCCGTTGACGCGGCGCGACGGGGCGCACGCCTGCTGGCCCGACTCCGGGACATGGCCGTGCCGAACGAGCAGCGAACCAGGCAACTGGCGCACGACGTGTGGTCGGAGACGGTCCGACGTTCGGCCCACGCCATCGTCGATGTCGGCCTCCGCATCGACCACGTGTCCGGTGCCGGTCTGCCGTTCGTCGAGAACCCCGGCGACAGCGTCCTCGTCGACCGCATCTGCCGCGGTATCGGCAGCGCCGGGTTGCTCCGTGTGCAGATGACCTCGACGCTCCCAATCGTCGCGGTTGGCGGGCCGGCGAAGGTGTTCTACACGGAGGTCGGCAAACGGCTCGGCACGGAGATCGTTTACCCTCCCAGTTTCGCCGTCGCAAACGCCGTCGGCGCCGCGACCGGTGTGGTGAGTCGAACCATCGACGTGACGATTGAAACGACGGGTGAAGGTACCTGGCGTGTCCACTCCAGCGCCGGAGTCGAGCACGAGACAAATCCCACGGTCGCGCTCGCGACGGCAGAAACAACCGCCCGCTCCCTCGCCCTCAGAGAGATGGGCGACCTCGGCGGCGACACGCCGCAGGTGACGCTTCGTGTGGCCAAGACGCTCCTGCCCGGCTTCGACCCCGATGGCGATCTCGGTTTGCTCAGTGCGCGTATCACCGCGGTCGCGGTCGCCGCGCCTCGGTCGATCGTGCGAGAGTAGCCTCGGCGTTCCGAACGACGCCGTTCACCCGTCCCATGACTGCCCAACGCATCCTCGTCGTCGCCTGTGCCGCGCTGGTGCGCGAAGTCCGACTCGTGCTGGATCAGCTGTCCGAAGATGACGTCGAGTACGAGACCGAGTTCCTCCCCGCGCCGTTCCACAATCGACCCCAGCTCATCCCGGCCGCAGTGCGCGAGGTGATCGACCGGCGATCGGCGTCCTTCGACCGGGTACTCGTGGGCTACGCAGACTGCGGCACCGGCGGGCTCCTCGACGCCGCACTCGAAGGCACCGGCGCCGTACGGCTTCCCGGAGCGCACTGCTACGAGTTCTTCGCCGGGACCGATGTATTCACGAACTGGCAGGAAGCGGAACTCGGCACGTTCTATCTCACCGACTTCCTCGCTCGTCATTTCGATGCCCTGGTCATCGGCGGGCTCGGCATCGACCGTCATCCGGAACTGCGCGACATGTATTTCGGCCACTACACCCGCGTCCTGCTCCTCAGCCAGAGCGACGACCCCGCCGTGGTCGAGGCGGGCCGCGCCGCCGCAGCACGACTCGGCCTCACCTTCGAACACCACCACGTCGGCCTCGACCCCTTCGCCAAGGCGGTCGACGACGCACTGGACCGCTGAGCCAGCTCGGATCGCCGGCGTCGACTGCACGCGCGCGGCCCACCCGTTCACGCTCGGCTCGGCCCACCTCACGCGCACCTCCCGACGGCCCACGCGCACCTCACGTCGAATCGACGTCGACCGACCTGGGTTTTCGGTGAGGTGCGCGTGGGACGTGGTGAGGTGCGCGTGGTGCCGGGACCGGTCCCTGCCATCTGGCCGAGTTCTCGAGACTCGATCTACGGTCGGTTCGTGACTTCTCCGGCGGACCTCGACTCGCAGTACGGCATTCGGCGTCGACGGCTCGCGACCAACGGTGTGGAGCTCGACGCTCTCGAGTCCGGCCCCGAAGACGGGCCCTTGGTGATCCTCGCTCACGGGTTCCCCGATTGCCCCTGGTCCTGGCGCCACCAGCTCCGGGCGCTCGGCGAGGCCGGGTGGCATGTGATCGCCCCCTATCAGCGCGGGTACGGCCGATCGTCGCGTCCGACCGAGGTCGAGGCCTATTCCAGTGATCAGCTCGGCAACGACCTGCTCGGCATCGTCGACCAGGTCACCGGTCCCGGATCTTCCGCCGTCTTCGTCGGCCACGACTGGGGAGCGATGCTGGTCTGGGACCTCGCCCGGGAACAGCCGGACCGGGTGCGGGCTTTGATCAACCTCAGTGTGCCGTTCCTCGACTGGCCCGCCAAACCGACGGACATCTTCAAGATGCTGCACGGCGACAACTTCTTCTACATCCTGTACTTCCAAGCGGTCGGTGTCGCCGAAGCCGAGCTCGACGGCCAGGTCGAAGCGTGCGTGCGCGGCATTCTCTGGGCGGCGTCGGGCGATGGTTACCCGACCGAACTGCCGGCGCCCCGACCCGCGGCGACCACCGGATTCCTGACCGGCATGGCGTCGAACACACCGGGCCACCTGGCGTGGTGCACGGAGGACGACATCGCGCAGTACATCGATTCCTACGAGGCAAGCGGCTACTTCGGCCCCGTGAGCTGGTACCGCAACCTCGACCGGAACTACGAGCGCGTCGCTTCCTCACCGATTTCCGCAATGACCATGCCGTGCTGGTTCATCGGCGGGAGCAAAGACCTCGTCATCTCCCGAACTCCCAACTTCGAGGACCGCAACCGCATCGTCCCCGGGTACCGGTCGATGACCATGATCGAAGGTGCCGGCCACTGGACCCAGCAAGAGCGTCCGAACGAAGTCAACACCGCACTCCTCGGCTACCTCGCCGAGCTCTGAGGGACGTGGGCCAGCTGGCGAGCTCGGGCCAGCTGGCTTCGAAATTCCACGGCCCGGCCGGCCCAAGCGAGCCTGCCG
>JANPFX010000235.1:0-2279 GCA_031423635.1 Acidimicrobiia bacterium
GGGCGATCTCGTCCGGGTCGTGTCGCAACACGGAGAACTGACCCTGCCGATGGAGGCCGATGACCACCTGCCACGGGGCGTCGCGTTCATTGCCTGGAACACCTCCGCCTCGGGTGCGAACATGTTGATCAACGACGCCGAACTGGCCGCCGACGGCACCACGAAGGTCCGTCTCGAGAGCGGGAGGAACGCATGAGCATGCCCACAGCGCTCGGTGGCCTGCTCGCCGCCGAGATCGGCGATCCGCTGCTCTCCGAGGGCAAGTACCTCCTCGGGATGCCGCTCGCGATCATCCTGCTCAAGGCAATCATCGCGTTCCTCATCTGCCTCCTGAGCGTGGTCTTCATGGTGTGGGCCGAGCGCAAGGTCATCTCCGACATGCAGGACCGCATCGGTCCGAACCGCGCCGGCCCCTGGGGTCTCCTCCAGACGCTCGCCGACGGCACCAAGCTCTTCTTCAAAGAGGCGCTGTTCCCTGACCGCGCCGACAAGATGGTCTTCCGGCTGGCCCCCTACCTGAGCGCCGTTCCGGCGTTCCTGACCTTTGCCGAGATCCCGCTCGGTGGCACCGCCAAGATTTTCGGGCACGACACGATCCTGCAGCTCGCCGATCCGCCGATGGGTGTCCTGTTCTCCCTGGCCATCTCGTCGATCGCCGTCTACGGGATCATGCTCGCCGGGTGGTCGTCGGGTTCGAAGTATCCGCTCATGGGGTCTGTCCGAGCGAGTGCGCAGATGATCAGCTACGAAGCGGCGATGGGCCTGTCGCTTGCCGCGGTTGTGCTGGGTGCCGGGTCGCTCTCCACGCAATCGATCGTCGCCGCCCAGTCCGGTTGGAACTGGAATCTCTGGCAGCTCATCTTCGTTCCCGCAGTGGTGTTCGCCATTGCCGGAACGGCCGAACTCAACCGTCCGCCGTTCGACCTTGTCGAAGCGGAGTCGGAGCTCGTTGGCGGCTTCCATACCGAGTACTCGTCGTCGCGTTTCGCCATGTTCTACCTCGCCGAGTTCATGAACACGATCACGATGTCGGCATTGATCACCACGCTGTTCCTCGGTGGACCGACGATGCCGTTCAACCTGGCGAAGGTCCTCCGTCTCGATGACGTGACCTTCATCGGCGCCCTGATCGGTGAGTCGAGCCCGCTGTGGCTGCTGCTCAAGGTGATGGGCCTGTGCTTCACCTACATCTGGATCCGGGGAACGCTGCCCCGGTTCCGCTACGACCAGCTGATGGATCTCGGCTGGAAGAAGTTGATCCCGGCCTCGCTGCTGTGGTTGTTGATCCTCGCCGCTCGTGAGGCCGGCGACACCCGGGCCGAGAAGTTCCGCAACGTCGTGCTGGCGTTCATCGTGGCCGCGGCCGTGGCCGGTCTACTGTTTGCGGCCATGCGTGTTGGCCGCCGGACGAGCGAAGAAGAGTTTGCCGCCGCCACGTCGCATTCCGACGGTCTGCGCCCGGGGAGGTTCTGACCGTGGGATACCTCGACGGCTTCAAGGTCACCTTCGCCGAGATGTTCCGGGATCGGCTCACCGAGGCCTACCCCGATACCATCCGCCCGAAGCCGGAGCGCTTTCACGGACGTCATGTCCTGAACCGCTACGAGGACGGCATGGAGAAGTGCATCGGCTGTGAGCTGTGCGCGGGAGTCTGCCCGGCAAAGTGCATCTACGTGCGCGGGGCCGACAACGATCCGATGGATCCGACGTCGCCGGGGGAGCGCTACGGCTTCGTCTACGAGATCAACTATCTGCGCTGCATCCACTGTGACCTGTGCGTCGAAGCGTGTCCGACGGAAGCGATCACCGAATCGAAGATCTTCGAGTTCGCCTTCACGAACCGCCGTGATGCGATCTACACGAAGGATGAGCTCGTCGTCGGCAACGACGGTCGCCCGCGGGTGCAGCCGTGGGAAGACGCCCGAGGCGCCGAGTCGCCGATCTCGGGCTGGATGCGCGCTACCTCTCCGGGCGGCGACGCCGCGTACCGCGGCAAGCCTCTGTGGTCCGGTGACCTCGGTGCCGGAACCCGGGCCGCCGAACCGGGCCAGGAGGTCGAGGATGCCGAGCGGGCTTCCCGACTCAGCGAGCAGGCCGCGGCTGCTTCCGCTGATGGACCGTCGAACGGTGGGCATCACTAAGTCATGGTTGATTGGATCGTCTTTGTTGCCGGAACGCTGATCGCCCTGAGCGGAGCGATCGGTGTCGTCACCCTGCGAAACCCGGTGCACGCCGCGCTCTCGCTCGTGCTCACGCTGTTCGGAGTTGCCGTGCTCTTC
>JANPFX010000236.1:0-16781 GCA_031423635.1 Acidimicrobiia bacterium
CGGCCGGGTGCGGCCTCGGCCAGACCCGACGCGCCGACTGCGGCCAGAAGCCGATCGGCCTCTCGCCGTCGCTCGGCTCTGGTGCCCGTCCGCACGGCCAGGGCGACGTTGTCGCGGGCGTTGCGATGGGGGAGCAGAAGCGAGTCCTGGAAGACGACGCCGACGCTGCGGTCCTGGGTTCGGATGTGAAGCCCGGTCGAGGCATCGGCAACAGGCAGGCCGTTGATCGTGACGGCCCCGGCGTCGGGCCGGCGTAGACCGGCGATCGTGGCCAGGGTGAGGGACTTCCCCGCACCTGACGGGCCGAAGAGCACCGTGATGCCCGGTTCCGTGCGGATTTCCACGCGCATCTCGAACTCTCCGGCACGAACGGAGAACTCGGCTTCCAATGCGGGTACCACCTTGGCGCCCGGATCCTCGCAGTGTGTCGCTCCAGCGCTCGTCATCGGCGAGCTCCGCCGGGGATCCGGCTGAGCCGGTTGACGGCGACGAGCACAATCACCGCGATCCCGGCGAGGACGGCCGAGAGCACCGACGCCCGATGGTCGTTGCCTGCCTGCACCGCGTCGTAGACGGCGATCGGCATCGTCTGGGTGCGACCGGGGATGTTGCCGGCGAGCATGACGGTGACTCCGAAGTCACCGAGCGCCCGGGCGAAGCCGAGGGCCACACCGGCGATCAGGCCACGTCCGGCAAGGGGAAGCGTCACCTGTGCCGCGACGCGAAATTCGGACAGGCCGATCGTGCGCGCGGCCTGCTCGAAGCGGGGGTCGACCGCCTCGATGGCGGCGCGGGCTGTTCGAAGGACGAACGGCATCGCCGACACCGACGCGGCGATCACCGCCGCGGTCGGGGTGAACACCAACGTGTGGCCGACCACCGATTCCCATGCCCGGCCGATCGTCGACCGGGCCCCGAGGGTGACCAGGAGGTAGTAGCCGAGCACCGTGGGAGGGAGGACGATCGGCACGCTGGCGATGGCCTCGAGCAGCCCGCGTCCAGGGAAGCGGCCCTTGGCGAGAAGGTAGGCGAGCGAGACGCCGACGATCGCGGCAATGACCGTGGCCGAGGCGGCGACGCGCAGCGACAGCCACAGCGGAAACCAGTCCATACGCGTACTTACTGCCACTTCAGTCGTTGTTGTTGGACGGCTTCGGATCACCCGGGAGCAGGAAGCCGTATTTGCGCATCACGTCACGTCCTGCCGTGCTCGACACCGACGCCACGAACGCCTTCGCCGAGAACGATCGCTCACCCTTTGTCGTGACGACGAGTGTCTGTTCGAGCGGCTTGTGCGCCTCCGCTGGCACGACGACATAGCGGCCACCGTTGTTGTTGGCGATCGCCAACGACAGCGACACCAGGGCGGCATCAGCGTTCCCCGACGTCGCGAGACGGTAGGCGTCGCTGACGTTCTCCCCGTAAACGAGGCGGTCCGACACCAGGTCATGGATGTTGGACGATTCCAGCGCCTGAACCGCAGCGACACCGTAGGGCGCGTGGTCGGGGTTGGCGATCGCGATTCGTTTGAAGGACCTGTCGGCCAGATCGAGCACGTTGAAGATGCGCGTCTGTGTGCGGGCCGGCACCCAGAGCACCAACCGACCGAACGCATACGTAGCTTTGGTCGAACGGTCGCCGACCCCGGCCTTCACGACATCGTCGACATAACCGATGTCAGCGGAGGCGAACACGTCAAAGGGCGCACCGTTGATCACCTGCTGGGAAAGTTGACCACTGGAACCGAACGAGAACGTGACCTTCGTACCGGTCTTCGTGGTGAACGCTCGACCGAGTTCTTCGAACGCCGGACGAAGATCCGACGCCCCGGCGACCAACAACTCCTTGACCGGGACACCTGACGCTTCGGTGGTGGCCACTGCGGTGGTGGTCGACGGCGCGGATCCCTTCGTCGGCGTGGAGGTCGTCGCCTTCTTCGTCGCTTTCGCGACGGTCGTCTTCTTCGTCGCCCCGCCCGCTTGTGGGCTGACACCCATCAGCCCGAGGGCAGCGAATGCCACGGCCGTCGTCCCCCACCGCAGCGCCGAGCGCACCGTCATGACGCGAGAACCTCCGTCCCCATCTGGGTGATGTCGTAGCCGGGGAGGCGACGGGCGCGACCGACGAGTGCGGCGTCGGAGAGCGCACCGACGAGAGCGACGGCGCCGCGGTGATCCAGGTATCGGTCGTCGATCCAAAGCTCGCTGTGATGCGTCTCCAGCGGAAGGAACGTGAGCCCGAACGCCCGCGCCGCCGCTTCCATCGTGATACCGGCGGGGAGTCCGGCGACGACGTGACGGGCCGCGTCCACGTGGCTGTCGACCCGCGGCCCGGGAAGCGATGCGGCGCCCACGGCTGAAAGTGCTCGTTCCAGCGCCCGTTGGGTGCCGGCGCCGGGCTCGCGCTGCGCAGTCCGTATCCGCCGGCTGGCGAGTTGCTCGATCGACGCGACACCACGAGTGGAGGAGGACGCCACGCCGACTTGCCAGCTCGAGAATCGCCACCGGCGCACCCCGACCGGCGGCGTCGGCAGCGCACCTGTCGGCCCGTGGACGACGACGCCGTGGACGACGCCCCGCGACAGCGCCGACACGGCCGCGCCCGTCGACAGGTGGACGGGAACCAGGCGGGGCCCGCGACGCTGGGCGAGCACCGCCGCGGCCATGCCGAGCAGGGGATCACAGCCGGCCACGACCAACCCGGAGTCGTCGATCTCGTCGAGCAACTCGACCCCGTCCTCGCCGATGAAGCCATCGGCGACCGCCCAGGATTCGGAGCTGTTGATCAGATGGCGCACCGGCGCATGCACCCGTTGCGCTCCGACACGTCCGACGACGACCGGAGTGCCGGGCCTGACAGGGTCGGCGACCGGGGTGTCGGGCCGATCGTCGGCAGGCGCGAACAGGGTCTCGACGGCGACGCCGAGGACTCTGGCGATCCGCAACGCGGCATCGACGCTGGGCGAATGGCGGCCGGCTTCGATGGTCCCGAGAGACTGGCGGGTGACCCCGGCCAGCTGAGCCAGCTCCGCCTGGCTGATCCCGCGGCGCACCCTCGCCTCTCGAACGCCGTTTCGCATGAGTCAGGAATCTAGCGTAACGACAGAATACTGGCGAGCAGAACGCTCCGACCGCGCGAGCGCTCCCCGGGTCACGGGCGAGTGGCTAGGTGTCGGTGTCGATCGACGAGCGTTCAGCCTCGAGCTGTGCGGTCAGCTGCATCTCGGCGTGGTCAGAGACGAATTGGCCGAACGACGAGGACGGCAGCGCCTTGCTGAAGAGGAACCCCTGCGCCGTGTCGACCCCACGGCGGCTGACTTCGTCGAGCGAGGCCACGGTCTCGATGCCTTCGGCGACGATGTCGAGGCCAAGGGTTCGACCGAGCTCGACGGTGGCACTGAGGATGGCCTGGGCGCGGAGATCCCCGTCGAGATTGGCGATGAAGCTGCGGTCGATCTTGAGTTCGTCGAGCGGCAGCTTGAGCAGCTGCGACATCGAGGAGTAGCCGACGCCGAAGTCATCGATGGAGATACGGATGCCCTCGGCCCGCAACGCATTCAGCGTGCGCTCTGCCCGAACCTCGTCCGATGAGAGCGCGGTCTCGGTGATCTCGAGGGTCAGCAGACTGGCGGGGACTCCGTTGGCATCGAGGACCGATCGGATGTATCCGGGCAGAGCGTCGTCGACGAGATCCTTGGCGGAGATGTTCACGCTGAGTCTGAGCTCCCGGCCGTTTCGCCGGACGTCGCCGAGATGGGCGATTGAGACGTCGAGCACGGCGCGGGTGATCGCCGGAATCAGCCCGACCCGTTCGGCGAGTGGGATGAACTCCTCCGGAAGCAGCATCCCGCGGATGGGATGGTCCCACCGGATCAGCGCCTCCATGCCGACCACGTCGCCGGTTCGTACATCGATCGTCGGCTGGTAGTGCATCTCGAACGAGCGCCGCTCGATGGCGATGCGGAGTTCCTCGATGAGCGCGAGCCGGTCGCGGGTGTGCGGGTCCTGTTCGATCGAGTACCACGACGTGCCGAGCTGACTTCCCTTTGCGTCGTACATGGCGACGTCAGCGGCGCGGAGGAGGTCGGACCTCGTCGTCCCGTGCAGGGGGGCCTGGGCAACCCCGATGCTCGCCCCGACGCGCACCGGAATGTCCTCGAGGGTCACGGTGCGATCGAGCGCTGCGTGGAGGGCCGCCACGGTGGATTCGGCGACGCTGCGTCCTCCGGGGATGGCCAGCCCGAACTCGTCGCCGCCGAGGCGGGCGACCAGTGAACCAGGCGGCACGGCGAGCGAGAAGCGTTCCCCCAGGACTTGCAGGAGGTAGTCGCCGGCCTGATGGCCGAGCGAGTCGTTGACCTCCATGAAGCCGTCCAGGTCGATGACGAGCACCGACAACTCGGAACCCTCGCGGGCGAGACGCAGATCGAGCTCTTCAGAGAAACCTCGTCGGTTGAGAATCCCGGTGAGCTCGTCGGTGCGCGCCTGACTGAAGGCGATGTTCGCGCGGCGGAGTTCGCGGACGGTCAGCACAACCCGCACGAGAGCCCCGGCGATCGCGGCGATCGCCAACCACGAGGCGAGAATGGGCACTCCACCCGAAACACCCGACGCGACGACGGCGAGGGCTGCGGTCGCCGCGGCTGCGGGGAGGGTGGCCGCTCCGGAGGAGAACTCGGCGGTGCCCGTCGTCCGCAGTTCAGCGGGAGACCAGGCGGCCAGCCCGAACAGCAGGAGTCCGACGACCCATGAGCACTCCAGGATCGTCGACGGAACGTAGGTTTCCGCCGCCAACTGGTTCAGGTAGACGGTGTCGCCGATTGCAAGCGCGACGGCGCCGACCATGAACGCGATGGAGGACCAGGTCGGGCGGAAGCGCGCCGGAGCCAGGCCCGACACCACGATCACGATGAACACCACGTCGAAGAGCGGATACGCCAAGCCCGTCATCACGGCGAACGCGCTTCCGGTCTGCCCGAGGATCGACTCGAACCAAAACGCGACCGCGATGGCCCCTGCGCTCAGTCCGATCACGAGCCCATCGAGGCGCACGGCTTTCGATACCTCGCCGGTCTGGCGCTGGGTGATGAGGACCAGCGCTACGGCGAAGCACAGATATGACGAGAGGTACATGAGGTCCGACCACGCCGGGAACGGAATCGGGACGATGTTCTGATCGTGGTAGGTGTAGATCAGATTCCCCACGGTGTTGAGGGCGATGCCGATGCTGACCAGCCACCATTCGGCTCGCGAACGACGATCCGCAACCGCCTTCACCGCCGCGAGGATTCCCGGCACGGTCGTGGCGACGTGGTAGAGCCATCCGTCCCAGACGGTGTCGTATCCGCCCTTCGGGCGCCCGATGAACACGATCGTGGCGCAGTACGCCAACGCGAGAACGACGCTCCCGACAGCGCTGACGCGGAGGAGTCTTTGGAGGCGCGGTCGTCCCGCAACGGAGAACGAATCCGCGAGCTTCACGGTGGTCTTCGTCGACCGACGCGCCGCTCCGGTTGAGCGTTCGAGGTTGCGACAACTGCGCGATGAGTCGGGAGACCCAGAGCTCAACCGGTGATGCCAGGATGGCCGGCGTGGAGTTCCGTTTCTCTTCCGAGGTGAGCCGGTGGTCGGGCGACAGCGCGTGGTACTTCGCCACGGTTCCACGGGCCGTGTCCGAGATGATCCGGGAGGAGACCGACGGCCTGCGTGGCGGCTTCGGATCGGTCAAGGTCGCGGCGCAGATCGGGGACACGGAGTTCTCCACGTCGGTGTTCCCCGACTCCAAGAGTCAATGCTTCGTGCTCCCGGTGAAGAAGGCCGTGCGCCGGGCCGAGGAACTAGAAGACGGCGATCCCGTCGAGATCACCCTCCGCCTGGTCAACGTCATCTGATCCTTCTCACCACGCGTGACTCATCGAGCGGTTCTGCCGCTGCCGCCCGGAGTCGGTGCACCTCATTTCGGATCGTCGGAAGGAGACGAAAGGCGGCGTCGCCCGGGCACGACGTCATGGACATCGCACGATGGCCCTCGATAGCACGTGTGCGTATCAATGCTCCCGACGGGAATCGCGTTGATCCGCGGGACTCGAACTCCGCGATGGCGTCCGGTTCCATGGGGAGCGAATAGCGGTCGGCGAGCGTGGCGAGTACGCCCGTCAACGACGCGAGGGCGGCTTCGCTCGGTGGCACGCTGTTGTGGTTGCCGACGAGGCACACGAGTTGGCTGCGGCCCTGATTCCCACCTGTTGCGCTGCCTGCCACCGGTGCGGTCAGACTCCCGGTGCGCCCCTCCCAGACTCCGCCGAAGCGATCGACGAAGAAGTTGTACGCCACGTCGGGCCAACCCTTCTTGCGACTCACGTGGTAGTTGCGGAACGAGCGCAACGCCTTCGGGACCTCTTCGACGGAGTACGTGTTGGACGTTTCGGAGTGGTGCACGACGAGGACGGCGACCGACGGCTCGACGTCGAGGTTCTCGACGATCGGTGCCTTCGCGGGCACCCAGCCGGACCGGGGTGTCACGGCCACTCCGTACGCGTTGTTCCATGTCGGAGGCTGCACCGACGCTTGGTCGGGAGCCGTGGCTGCCCTCAGCAGACCGTTTCTCGGGATCGCAACGGTGGCCGCGAGCGAAACCAGTACCTCACGTCGACTGAGACGGTTCTGGTTCGGCGGGTCCGAGAGGGAATCCGGCATGGCGGGACAGTCCATCAGATTCACCCGCCCGGAGGTCGCGATCGACCTACTGTCGGTCGTTCTTCGTCTGAAACAAGGACCCACCCGTGTTCGAAATCGCCCCCTCCTCCCGTCAGCGCTTCTCGCCGTACTTCGATTCGACAGTCGCCGAGGGAGTCGCGAGTTTCATCACGTACAACAACATGTTCATGCCGACCGGATTCGGCCATCCGGAAGAGGAGTACTGGCGTCTCGTCAACGGCGTCTCGATGTGGGACGTCGCGGTGGAACGACAAGTGCAGATCAAGGGTCCCGACGCCGCCCGGCTCGCCCAGATCCTGGCGCCGCGTGATCTGACGAAGTGTGTTGTCGGACAGGGCAAGTACGTGGCGATCTGCAATCACGCGGGAACGCTCATCAACGATCCCGTCCTGCTCCGCGTCTCCGACGACTGCTTCTGGCTGTCGATCGCTGATTCGAACATCCTGTTCTGGGCGCGCGCGATCGCCGGAGAACGGCGCCTCGACGTCGAGATAGTCGAGCCTGACGTGTCGCCGCTGGCGATCCAGGGTCCGAAGGCGGCGGACGTGACCGCGTCGATCTTCGGCGATTGGGTGAACGGTCTCAAGTACTTCTGGTTCAAGGAGACGTCGGTCGAGGGGATCCCGGTGGTCGTGGCTCGTTCGGGCTGGTCCAAGCAGGGCGGCTTCGAGATCTACCTGATGGATGGGTCGAAGGGCACGGCCTTGTGGAACATCGTCAAAGAGGCGGGTGCGCCGTGGGACATCGGTCCGGGCAACCCGAATCTCCATGAGCGAATCGAAAGCGGCCTGCTCTCGTGGGGCGGCGACACGGACGACCGGACGAACCCGTTCGAGGTCCGGATGGAGCGATACGTCGACCTGCATGTTCCGGACGACACTGTCGGCATCGACGTGTTGCGCCGGGTCAAGGCCGAGGGCCCGAAGCGTCACCAACTGGGCGTGATCCTGGACGGTGACTCGCCGAGCCCGTCGTTGCTCACCTGGTCCGACATCATCCGCGATGGCCGCAAGGTCGGCGACCTCACGAACAAGGCCTGGTCCTACCGTCTGCGAGCGAACATCGGCTTCGCTCTTGTCAGCGTCGATGCGGTCGCAGGCGACGATGTCGAGGTCGCGCTCGCCGGCGGTAGCGTGACCGGTCGCCTCGTCGACCTACCGTTCATCTGACCGGCGGTTCATCCGAGGGGCGGACCGTCCGCTCCATCTCGATCTCGGCAAGGCCGTCCCGTTCCCTCACCGTGGCGTAGCCGGTGCGGACGAATCCGAGCCTGGCGTAGAGCGCCCCGGCCCGGGTGTTGCCGTCGGTGACGTGGAGCCGGACGACCCGGCAGCCGCGGCCCGCGGCCCAGTCGAGGACCAGTCCTACGAGTTCTGCGGCGAGCCCACGACCGCGGGCCATCGGGTCGACCCACATGCCGACCAGGTGGCCAACGGAAGCGTCCGCACCATCGGGTATGCCGACGGCGAGACCGACCAACGCGCCTGCCTCGTCGAACCCGCCGAAGCTCGGGTGGGCGTCGGGCCGTAGGCGGTCCTTCCAGATCTCCTCGGTGAACGCCTCCTCCCGATCCAGCGTGGACCCGAATGCGCTCGGTTCGCCGGCGAGAGCCCGGAGTCTGAGCGCACGGAGCGCGGCGTGATCGTCGATTCGGAGACGACGCGTCGAGTGGCCCACAGGCCGAGTCTGTCAGCGCCCGTCGGGTGGGCGACGTGGGATTCGGTGGTCGAGTCTGCGTTCGTCGGCGAGACTTGGCCGATGTTCCCTGTCGTGCTGCGCTTCGACGGTCGTCTCGCCGTCGTCATCGGCGGCGGGACCGTTGCCGACCGGAAGGTGAGCGGGCTGCTCGATGTCGGGGCCACCGTCCGGGTGGTCGCCCCGATGATCGTCGGCGGACTCCGGCAACGTGCTGTGGCGGCGGAGGGGAAGGTCGAGCTCATCGAGCGGGCATATGGCCCGGCTGATCTCGACGGCGCCTGGTACGTCGTGGCCGCCACGGGCGACCCCGTGGTGCAGCAGGCCGTCGCCGACGACTGTGAGCGGCGGGGCCTCTGGTGCAACGCCGTCGACGATCCGGAACGGTGCACGGCTCTTCTGCCGGCAGTTCACCGGTCGGGCGACGTCATCGTCGCCGTCTCCACCAGCGGGTCGAGCCCGACGCTTGCCCGGATCCTCCGTGACCGCATCGCGAACGCCCTCCCGGGTTCGCTCGGCGAGATCGCCCGGACGCTGGCCGAACGACGTCGGGCCTGGCAGGTCGAAGGGGCCTCGACCGAGGACCGGAACTGGGCTCCGGAGATCGACGAACTCCTGGCTGAGCAGATTCCTCGGTGTCCGGCCTTCCGAAACTCATCTGACCGGAAGTAACCTTCTGCCGTTGCTTGCTGGAGCCACGGATTTCCGGGTCTCCCTACACCCCCATCTCACCCGCCCTGTCTGCCGAGGAGCTCCCACGATGCCAGTCACGATCGAAGTCGCCAGCGAGGTCGGCGACGACATCGTCGAGGCATTTGCCCGGCTGATTCCCCAGCTCTCGAAGTCCTCTCCTCCTCCGTCGAAGGCCGAACTGCAGGCGATCGCCGATCACGAGGCGTGTTTTCTGCTCATCGCTCGCGAAGACGACGGCGCCATCCTCGGCAGTCTGACCCTCGTGGTCTTCCCGATCCCGACTGCCGTGCGTGCCTGGATCGAAGACGTCGTGGTCGACGACGCCGCCCGCGGCAAGGGCGTCGGTGAACTCCTGAACCGGCGGGCGTTGGAGATTTCGGCGGAGCACGGTGCGAAGACGGTCGACCTCACGTCCCGTCCGTCGCGCGAAGCGGCCAACCGTCTCTACCAGCGCATCGGCTTCGAGCAACGCGACACCAACGTCTACCGCTATTCGCTTACCGCTTCGTAAAAGAACATCTGAATCACCCGCCAGGCCCCGACTCAAGAAACGATGACCATGCCCGATACCTTCACCATCATCGACAACCGGACCGGCAAGCAGGTGGAGGTGCCGATCGTCGACGGTGGCATCTCGTCCAAGGCCATCCGCGAGCTCGATCCCGGGATGTGGGTCTACGACCCGGCGTACATGCAGACGGCTTCGTGTCGTTCGTCGATCACCTACATCGACGGGGACGCCGGCATCCTCCGTTACCGCGGCTATCCCATCGAACAGCTGGCCGAGCATTCGACGTTCCTCGAGGTCGCGTATCTGCTCCTCAACGGTGAGCTCCCGAACGCCGAGCAGCTGCAAGCGTGGACGTTCGACGTCACCCACCACACGTTCTTGCACGAGAACGTGCGGAAGCGCTTCATGGAAGGGTTCAACCACGACGCCCATCCGATGGGCATGTTCGTGTCCGGGCTCGCTGCACTCAGCACCTACTACCCGGATGCAAAGGACATCGACGACCCGGCGATCCGCCAGAAGCAGATCCTTCGATTGATCGCCAAGGCCCCCACGCTCGCGGCCTACTGCCACCGCTTCAGCGTCGGCCAGCCCACGGTCTACCCGGACAACAAGCTCGACTACGCGTCGAACTTCTTGAACATGATGTGGCGCATCGGCGACGACCACACCGTCGATCCGAAGCTCGCACGCGCTCTCGACCAGTTGCTGATCCTGCACGCCGATCACGAGCAGAACTGCGGTACCACCACGATGCGGGTCATCGCGTCATCGCAGGCCGACCCTTATGTGGCCGCTGCCGGTGCGGCATCAGCGCTCTACGGTCCGTTGCATGGTGGGGCCAACGAGGCGGTCGTGAAGATGCTTCGCGACATCGGCCACATCAGCAATGTGAACGCGTTCCTGGGTGACGTGAAGAGCGGCAAGGCGGAGACCCGACTGATGGGTTTCGGCCACCGGGTGTACAAGAACTACGACCCTCGCGCGACGATCGTCAAGAAGACGGCATACGACGTGTTCGAAGTGACCGGCATGAACCCGCTTCTCGACATCGCCTTGAAGCTGGAAGAGGCGGCGCTGAGCGACGAGTACTTCATCAAGCGCAAGCTCTACCCGAACGTCGACTTCTACTCGGGCCTGATCTACCAGGCAATGGGCTTCCCGACCGACATGTTCACGGTGCTCTTCGCGCTCGGCCGCATGCCGGGCTGGTTGGCGCACTGGCAGGAACTGCTCGACGATCCGGAGCAGAAGATCAGCCGTCCGCGTCAGCTCTACGTGGGCGCCGGTGAGCGCGAGTACGTGAGGATGGCGGCGCGCTGACCTCGTCGTCTTCGAGGGTCTGATCGCAACGCCGGGTCCTCACAGGCCCGGCGTTCGTCATTGCTTGAAGGACCGGTGTTCGAGCGTCTGCAACGCTGCCGGTTTCGGATCAGGCCAGGAGTGTGCGGTGGGTTGTAGTCCGCGACACCACGCGGCCGCGGTGCACCACGATCCGGTCTTCGCTCGCCATGGAGAGCGCCTCGGTCATATTCGTTCCGTCGATGGCGACGAGGTCGGCTCGCGAGCCGGGCATCAGCGTCACCGACGGCCGGCCCATGGCCTGGCGGGCAGCGCCGCTGACCATGTCCCATGCTTCGTCGGCGGTGAGATGGGCGACGAGGGCGAGGACGCCGGCGGTTTCGAACGGGTCACATCGTCCGAAGGGGAAGAACGGGTCTTGCACGTTGTCAGACCCCGCAGCCACCACCACACCGGCTGCCCGAAGCGTGTTGATCGCGGTGACGCCTCGTGGCGGGCTGACGAGCTCCTCCCATCCGAAGAGGAACAGACTGGTGAGCGGCATGGTGAACACGGCGATGCCGGCCGCCGCGAGCTGATCGGCGATACGCCGCTGGGTGTCGATGTCCTGCGAGGCGAGGCTGACGCAATGGCTGGCGACGGCACCGGTGAGCCCGTGGGCAGACACCTGTCGGATCAGTTCGGGGAGGAAGAAGAGGTTCGGGTCGATGGTCTGGTCCGTGTGCACGTCCATGCGGAGACCCGAGCGCCGGGCCGCGTCGACCACGTCGGTCGTCGCGCCCACCGGGTCGTGGGAGATGTCGGGACTTGCGCCGACGATGTCGATCCCCGCCTCGATCGCCTCGTCGAGAAGTCGTCGCACCGGCGCGCCGAGTTCACCACCGAGCGGCGCCGCGAGACCGACCAACTCGATGTCGGCCAGGCCCCGTTCGTGCATCCGGTCGCGAACCTCTATCAGCGCGTGCACACCGCGGAGCCCGTGGATGGTGGCGATGTCGACGTGGGTTCTGATGGTGGTCGTGCCCCGGGCGACGAGTGCCTCCACTGCGGCCGTCGCCCGCTCCACGAAGCTCTCGTGGGTCAGGTCGCCGACTCTTGCGAACCACTCGGCGACCCCGGCGTCGAGGTCGGCCGGGACCGGCACGCCGGCGGACAGGAACGCTTTGTCGAGGTGGGCGTGGGTCTCCACCCCGGCGGGAAGGATCACCTTTCCGGTGCAGTCTTCGACGGTGTCTCCAGGCGCATCGGGGGAGGCGTCGGACACGGACCCGACCTCGATGATCAGCCCGGACGCGGTGTCGATGGCGACGTCCGCCCGGGATCCATCCGCCCGTGCGCCGCCACGGAGAATCAGGCGGCCCATCGCTGGTTCCCCTTCCGGGGGCTGGGTAGGGTCGAGTGAATGGGTCTCACCATTCCGCAGAGTATTCCACACAGGAATACGGAGCCGGTCGTCGATTGATGTCCCAAGCTGACGAACTCACCGAGAGCCTGGGTCGGACGATCCGGGCGCGCCGCATGGAGCAAGGGCTCACGATGGCTGCATTGGCGGCGTCGTCCGATCTCTCCCAGCCGTTTCTGAGCAAGGTGGAACGCGGTGTCGGGCGGCTCAGCATGGGCGCGCTCGATCGCGTGGCCAAGGCGTTGGGGAGCAGCGCCGTCGGGCTGTTGGCCGGGTCTGACGCTCCCGCGATGATCGATGTCGTTCGGCGCAGCGAGCGCCGCATGATGGCCGCCTACGAGCATGAGGAAGGCATGGGCCAGGCGCTGACCCGCCGATCGGGCCAGCTCCGGGTGGTCGAGTTCGACAGCGGACCCACGGAGTTCGCGCCGACGCCCTATCTCCACCGCAACGATTCGGTCTGCCTCGTCCTCAGCGGGTCGTACGAATTCGAGGTGGACGACACCCGTCTGACGCTGACGGAGGGAGACTGCATTTCGGCGAGCGGTGGCGTCCCCCAGCGGTATCGGGTCCTGGACAAACCCGCCCGCCTTCTTCTGATCCTCGTCAGCGAGGAAGTCGACGTCGTTCCCCGACCGGTACCCCGGGGCAGGGGAGCGTCGAAAGGTCGCATGCGAAAGAAGTTGTAATAGTCCCGACATGCATTTGATATTCCTCTGTGGAATACTGCTGACAGGCCTCGCCCCGTCCACAGCCTGCGAGTGCCTGAGAGGGAGCCATGCATACACATCGAACCTTGCGGGCAGCGATCCTGCCGGTCGTCGTCGGGCTGATGCTCACGGCGTGCAGCAGCGACGCCGCCGACACCACCGCCGCACCGGCGGAGACCACCGCCGCTGCTACGGCGGAGACAGAAGCGGCCGCCGTGACCGAGGCCGCCGCACCCACCGAGGCCGCCGCAGAGACTGCCGCTGCCGAGACCGCTGCTGCGGCAGCGGGTGCCTCGATGGCCGGGTCGCTGAAAGGTGTCTGTCCCGACACCATCGCCATTCAGACCGACTGGTATCCGTCCGCCGAACGCGGCCCGCTGTTCAATCTGCTCGGCGACACGTTCACGACCGACACGAAGACCAAGTCGATCTCGGGTCCGCTCATCGCCAGCGACGGATCCGACACCGGGGTCATCCTGCAAATCCGCTCCGGTGGACCGGCCATCGGGTTCTCTCCGGTGACGGCGCAGATGTACACCGACAAGACGATCACGCTTGGCTTCACCAGCCATGACTCCGCAGCGAACGACTACGCCAAGCTGCCCACCCTCTCGGTCGTCGCCCCGTTCGAGAAGAACCCGCAGATCGTCATGTGGGACCCGGCCACCTATCCGGATGTGAAGACGATCGCCGATCTCGGTGCCAAGGGCGTGACCATCAACGTGTTCCCCGGTGGTCCGTGGCAGGAAATCCTGTCGAAGCAGGGTGTTGTGCCGAAGAACCTCTGGGACGGGTCCTTCGACGGAACCCCGGCACGGTTCGTGTCCGAGAAGGGCAAGATCGCCCAGCAGGGCTTTGCCTCGGCCGAACCGTACGAGTACGAGAAGCTCCCGGAGTGGGGCAAGAAAGTGGCTTCGCAGCTGGTCTACGACGCCGGTGTGCGCTTCTACTCCCAGCCGCTCGGCATCCGCACCGCCGACCTGGAGACGCTGCGTCCGTGCCTGGCGAAGTTCGTGCCGATCATCCAGCAGTCGACCAAGGACTACCTGAACAATCCGGCCGCGGCCAACAAGAAGATCGTCGACATGCTCGCCGAGCTCAACGAGGTCGTCTACTCCGCCGGTGAGGCCGAGTTCGCTGTTGCCACCATGAAGGACCTCGGGCTCATCTCGAACGGTCCCGACGCCACCCTTGGCAACTTCGACCTCGCTCGTGTCCAGGAAGGGATCGACCAGATGATCGACGCCGGCATTGCCAATGTGCCGAAGGACCTGAAGGCCGATCAGCTCGCCACCAACGAGTTCATCGATCCGTCCATCGGTCTCTGACGGCAAACGCGCTCCCCTGACCGTCGACGCCCGAGGTGGATCCGGGCGTCGACGGAGGAGTAGTGCGACGGCAGTCCGACGAGGTCGAGCCGCTACCGTCGCTGGCATGGGGGAGAGGATCGCCGTCGATCTCACCGCTCCGGTCGAACGGCTTGCGCTTGACCCGACGTCGTGGGTCGACATCTCGCGGAAGTGGCTTCTCAACTCGGACGACCTGTTCGTCCACCTGCGCGACACGGTGCCGTGGCGCACGTCGCAGCTCTTTCGCTACGACCATGCGGTCGAGGAGAAGCGGCTCGGCGCGTCGTGGCAACGCGGACACCCGATTCCTCATCCGGGTCTGGCGGAAGCCACGAGATGGATCCAGCGGACGTACCGGGTGGAGTTCGCCGGCTTCTCGATGATCCAGTACCGCGACGGCGGCGACGGCCAGGGCTTCCACCGCGACACGGACATGCGGTGGCTCGACGACACGATCATCGCCGTGCTCACCCTCGGGGCCACCCGCCCGTGGCTGCTTCGGCCGCGGGCGAACCGCTTCGCCGATGCCCCTGCGCAGGGCGCCACCCACGACGTGTCGCCGGGCTCAGGGGATCTGCTGGTGATGGGAGGCCGCTGCCAGGCCGACTGGGAGCACTCGGTTCCTTACCTTCGGGGACGGACCTCCGAGCCCCGAATCTCCCTGCAGTGGCGATTTGCCCGTAAGACCGGTGAGCCCTTCCTCGGCCCGTCCTACCGGGCCGACGTGCGTTACGGCCATGGGAAACCGCCGCCCCGGGATTGATGGTCGGCCGGGTGCACCGTGGAGGAAACGTCGAGGTGGGCGTGTCGGATCATGCCAGGCTGTATCCCCCCGCCTATGCGTAACGACTCCCTCCGCGCGATCTGTGCTGCTTGTACCTATCCCCGCTATGGGCACTGATTATCTCCGCAAGATCCTGACGGCCCGCGTCTACGACGTGGCGATCGAGTCACCGCTCGATCCCGCGCCCAACCTGTCCAAGCGCATGGGCAACAAGGTCTTTCTCAAGCGCGAAGACCTTCAGCCGGTGTTCTCCTTCAAGGTGCGCGGCGCGTACAACAAGATGATCAACTGCTCGCCCGATCAGTTGGCTCGAGGCGTCATCGCCGCGAGCGCGGGAAACCATGCCCAAGGCGTCGCATTGAGCGCGGCGAAACTCGGCTGCCGGGCCGTCATCGTCATGCCGACCACCACGCCGCAGGTGAAGGTCGACGCGGTGAAGGCATTCGGCGGCTCACATGTGCATGTGGTGCTCCACGGCGAGTCCTACTCCGATGCCGGTGCCCATGCCGTCGAACTCCAGACCCGTGATGGCCTCACGCTCGTCCACCCTTTCGATGATCCGGACGTCATTGCCGGCCAGGGAACGATCGGCATGGAGATCCTCCGGCAGCATCAGGGTCCGCTCGACGCGATCTTCGTACCGATCGGTGGTGGCGGACTCGCGGCCGGCATCGCGTCCTATGTGAAGGCGGTCCGGCCCGAGGTCAAGGTCATAGGTGTACAGATGGTCGACTCCGACGCAATGGCGCGGAGCGTGCAGGCCAACAAGCGAGTCACGCTGACCGAAGTCGGACTCTTCTCCGACGGGACGGCGGTGAAGCAGGTTGGCGTGGAGACGTTCCGGTTGTGCCGGGCGCTGCTCGACGACTACGTGCTTGTCAGCACCGACGAGGTGTGTGCGGCGATCAAGGACATCTTCCTCGACACCCGAAGCGTGACCGAGCCGGCTGGGGCCCTCTCCATTGCCGGCATGAAGTCGTACGCGAAGACGCATCGTCTTCGCCATGCCACGTTCGTGGCGTTGTCGTGCGGTGCGAACATGAACTTCGATCGCCTCCGATTCGTGGCGGAGCGAACCGAGGTGGGCGAGGCCAAGGAGGCGCTCTTCGCGGTGACCATGCCCGAGAAGCCGGGCAGCTTGAAGAAGTTCTGCCGGCTCATCGGGAACCGCAGCCTCACCGAGTTCAACTACCGGATCAGCGACGACGAGCGCGCCCAGATCTTCGTCGGCATCGGCGTGCAGGGAGAAGACGGCGCGGCTCGACTGGCCGGGCAGTTCCGCAAGGGCGGCTTCGAGGTGCTCGACCTCACCAGCAACGAACTTGCTGCGCAACACCTTCGCCACATGGTCGGTGGACACAGCACGCTGGCGGAAGGGGAATTGGTGTTCGACGTGGAGTTCCCTGAGCGACCAGGCGCGCTGATGAAGTTCCTCACCAGCATGGCGCCCACCTGGAACATCTCGATGTTCCACTACCGCAACCAGGGTGCCGACTATTCGCGGGTGCTGGTCGGATTGCAGGTGCCGGGTGCAGAGCGCAGGAAGGTACGACCTTTCCTCGCCGAAGTCGGCTATTCCTACCGTGAGGTCACCGATGACCCGGCGTACGCCTTGTTCC
>JANPFX010000237.1:0-36528 GCA_031423635.1 Acidimicrobiia bacterium
ACCGCACGCCTCAGCGAGCGGGTGTGGGCAGTCCCAGTCGCCGCCCTTTGGGACGGGGTCTCCTCCATCGCCCCCAGCACGGAGTAACCGAGGCGCATGACCCTTCGAGTGTCTCCACCTCTGTCGGCCATTTGACCCGAACTTGCTAACGGATTGCTAACGGAACTGCGCAAAATAGGCCGAAACGCGCCGTCACCCGCCGACACTGCGCTCCACAAAACCCCAGCTCAGAGGCCATTTCCCGACACCTGAAAACATCAGAAAAACGGTAAATGACGGTTTTGGGTCCTGGTGTCGAAAGACGTGCAGGTTCAAGTCCTGTCGCCCGCACAAGCTTGTGAGCAGGGGAACCGCCCGCAGGTGCTAACCGACCGACGGTCGGCACCTCAACTTCCACGACTCCCCGGGGGCAACCTCTGACCCGAGGAGGACCCGGTAGCCCTCGCTCCGAGCCACAGCGTAGCTGAGCCGCCATTCAGGAGCAGGATTCGGTAGTCGACTGCCGCTTCGTCATCATCCGAGAGCCGAGCCTGCGGAAGCCGCCCGGAAGGCCCCTCCGCCGAGGATCACCTTCGCCGTCAAACAGCGCCGACTGGCCTCGAGAGCAGTCGCAGGTCCTATAGCTCGGGATCGCTGGCGCTCGCCAGTGGCATGGGGCCGCTTGGGCGTGAGTTTCGCCAGCGGGGTGGGACTGCCTGTCGATCATCACAAGAGGCCGATTACTGGGCGGGCGCCAACGGTGCGAGGCGAAACGAAGTGGCGCGCACGGAAGACCGAGGGTTGCAGCCCACGCCTCCGTCGACTCCATCGGCCTCACGCCGTGGCCGCGGCACCGCCTACGCGGCGCAGGTTCCCAAGGTGGCGACATGCGTCGTGACGACCCCGTTGCGATTGATCCTCAGGGTCAGTCTTGTCCCCGCTGGTGCGCTTTGGATCAGGTCACCCAGGCTCGACGACGTGTCGGTCGGGCTGCCGTTGGCACCATACTCAGCCGCGCCCCCGGGCCCGCAGGGCGACACTGAAGCTCCACACCGACTGGATGACCGAATCGAAGGACGCCCGTCAACGAACGCCGATTCGTTACGAGAGGGGCACAGCCTCGTTCACGTCCGTCCGGGCGACAACGCGATCGCGTTCCTCGAGCATGGCGGTGCGCCGAGAGTCGTTGAGGTAGCCATCGAACGCTGACCGGTCAGCGAATTGTAGGACCTGCAACTCATCTGGTTGACCGTCCCCGCCGGGCAGACGCGGTCGAACGACGACCCTGGCTCCGTGCTCGGCCAAGAGCTCGAGGACCGCGTCTTCGTAGCGGTGGAGATCATGAGCGCGCGAGTCGTTGGCCCAGAGGAGGACGGAAAGCGTGATGGCTGCATCACCTACGTTCGACGGATCACTTCCGAGCAGGTTGGACGTAGGAGGTCTCTCCGCCTCGACTCGGGTAGACGGCGCGGACTGAGCCGCGGCAAGTGCGGCGAGGTCGCTCGTGTGGTGCTCGATCTCGTGCAGCGCTTGCGCCGCGACCCAGGCAAGAGACCGGGTTTCGGGTCGCGGCCATCCGTAGTGGATGGGCCTCGCGAGTTGTGTGGGAGTAAGCGCGCCTATCGTTCGGCTGAACAGATCTGCGGTCAGACGAAGCTCGTCGGCGAGCCTGTTCGGATCGTCAGTGTCGTAGAGCCCGAGATCGACCCGTGCCGTCGGGAACATCGACTTCGGGATCGGGTTGTCCTCGACGAGACCGAGCACGATCCGATCCCGGAGGTTCATCAAGACGTCGCGCATGTGACAGCCGTACTCCGTCATCGACCAGACCTCGGGATCCGTCCGAAGCCGGGCGATCTCGCCGTTGTGCGAGAGGAACTTTCCGGCCTGCGCTACCGCGACCCTAAGGCGTTCGGGCAACTCGGCGGCGTCTGTGGTGTCCCAGACAAAGCCACACACGTCGCATCGCTCAACTTGCTGAATCGGCGTCGCCACCATGTCATCGACGTTAACAAGCCCGGTCGGGTGCGATCTCTGCAATAGCGGCGATCCGGCAGCACTCGACGAGGCTCCCCATCACCGCACCGGGGTTGGACGCCACGTGCTTCTCCTGACAGCGTGGGAAGCAACTGCCGCCACGGAGTGAATCCGTCACCACCCCAAAGGACTGTCGACCATGACCACCCTCACCTACGACTTCACCGGCAAGACCGCGATCGTGACCGGAGCGACGGGCGGCATGGGACGAGCGATCACTGCCGCGCTGGCCCACGCCGGCGCGCAGGTCATGGCGAGCGATACATCCGACGCTGCCGGCAAGGCGCTGATCGCCGATCTCGCGGACCTCGATGCTGCGGTTGCGTTTCATCGCGCCGACGTCAGTGACGCCGACCAGGTCTCGGCACTGGTGGACGCCGCTGTCGAGCGATTCGGCGAGCTCCACTTGGCCGTCAACGCCGCAGCGATCGAGTTCGAGACGGTTTCGCTCGCCGACTGCTCCGACGATGACTTCGACCGGATGATGAACGTCAACACCCGCGGCGTCTTCTCCTGCATGAAGCATGAACTACGGGCAATGCTCGCCGTCGAAGGCGGCACCGGCAGATCGATCGTGAACATCGCCTCGACGAACTCATTCCGACCCCAGCACGACCAGCCCGCGTACACCGCCAGCAAGCACGCCGTGCTCGGGCTCACCCGCAGCGCGGCATTCGACTATGCGCGACGCGGCATCCGCATCAACGCAATTTGCCCGGGAGCCATCGACACGCCGATGTTGCGGAACGCGATGGAGCGTCGAGGACGTGATGCCGAGGACACGGCGCGTCGGTTGAGCCCACTGGGACGTTTCGGGCGACCCGATGAAATCGCCGCCGCAGTGCTCTGGCTGTGTTCCGACGCATCGTCGTTCACCACCGGCCATGCTCTCGCCATCGACGGTGGAATGCTCGGATCCTGAAACCCAAGTGGGGATTGCAGCAACACGTACGGCAGGTTCAGCCGACAGCGTGCGAGAGGGCGAGAACCAGGCCGACCGCGATGACGCGCGCCCCGAGCCCGATCATCCGCTCGATCCGCTGGAGATGCAAGGCGTTCGGTCAGCCGAGTTCGTCGTAGACCACCTTGAGCGTCGCCGTCTGCATCTTTCGAGCGGTCCGGCAGTTGCCTCCCCGGACGACGAGTTTCACGATGACTTCGCTCTCGGAAAGGCTGTAGAAATCGATATCGATCCAAGACTTGGGATCGGGGCACTGCACCTTGTAGCGCAGGTTCCCGGGCTTGAGAACGCGGCTGCCAATCTGAATGGACGAGCCGTAGTAGTCCAACGGTCGGTCACGAGCCACGCGGACCGTGAAGGAGAACTCCTCCTCCACTCGCGCTGCGGGCCACCGAAACGTCACCGTCTTGGTCTTCGGGCGAAGCGCGGCGTTCGCCTGGTCGACCACAGCGAGCGGAACGAGGCAGAGCAGCGCGACAAGCACCGCACGACGACGACGGATCCGCTGGACTCGTGCACTAGATGCCATAGTTCTCCTTCTCGTCAGCGGAAAGCTTCCACCCTTGATCGTCGATCGTCGTTCGAGCCGTTCGTCGGAGTGCGTCGACGTCGCACACCTCGCACGTCCACACCCTGGTCAACCCATCAGCGCCGACGGAAGCGAACCGTGTCACGACGTCCTCCTGTCCTGGGCGCGACCCCGGTGGAACGATCACCACCCTTCGCACGCCGGTCGACGCCTTACTCTCGCCGACGTGTGCGTTCTCGAAGCGGCGCAGACGTTGGCCGGTACGGGTATCCCAGATCTCGATCGATCCGTCCTTCGTGCCGGCAATCAGCGTCCGGGCTCCGGGGCCGAAGGCGATACTCACGAAGTTCTGACCAACGGTCCGCTGAAGATCCGCGCCGCGCCAGATCACAGCAGGCACGGCGCCCTCATCGGCAAGAGCGGACCACTGCTGGTCGCCGGAGTACGAAGCAACAGCGCTCACCGCTCCACGTTCCTGGTTCGAGTTGTTGGTCGGTCGCGAACGGGTGGAAACGAGCTTCCGTGACGCGGTGTCCCAGGTCCACACCGTGCCGTCAGACCGGGCTCCGACAATCTGCGAGCCGTCGCCGGAGAACGAAACATCGACGAACGCTTCATCGCCCGTCGAGGGGAGGTCGGTCGTTGCCTTCGCCGGATTCCGCGTGACCAGGGATCCGTCGATCAACAACATGTTTCCCTCTTCTCCGGGGACAGCGACGAGGTTCTTCGACACCGCGATGCCGACCGCCGTGCCGTCCGCTCCATCAACGTAAGCGAGGTTTCGGCGTTCGCCGACGTCGAACACCCCGACCCTGCCGTCTGCCGCGAGCGTCGCCAGAAACTGAACGGAGAGCCCCAACGCCTGGACATCCGCTTCCTGGATCGATGGCTTGGACTCACGCCCTGTGCTCAGGTCCCAGAAGCGGATGTTGCCGTCGGTGCCGGCCGTGGCCAAAAGGGCGCCATCAGGCGACGCTGCCAGCCCGACGACAGACTTCCCGTTCCCTCGAAAGGTCTGCATCGAATCCGACGCCGGCCAGATCGTCACACCCGTGGGGCTCGCGGTCGCCACCGCAGATCCGTCGGGCGCGAAGGCAACGCCGACAGGTCTCAGGCCGTTACTGCCCCATACGCGGATCTGCCTACCGGTCTTCGCCGACCACAGCCGGAGAGTCTGATCGCTGCCCGCACTGGCCACCAACTTCCCATCGGGAGAGAAGGCGACCCGGGTCACCTCACCGTCGTGACCACCGAACACCATGTCCACTTGGCCGGTCGCAATGTCCCAGACCCGGACGAGGCCATCTCGACTCCCGGTGACGATCGATCGCCCGTCGGCGGAGAAATCGACGGCGAGGAGCGGCCGATCCGATCTCGGGGATCCGCGGCGATAGCCCTGGAACGTCTTGGTCGGCGTGCTCGGTTTGCGAAGATCCCACAATCGGACGACGCCGTCGTGGCAGACAGTGACCAACATGTCGTTGTCGAGCGGCGAGAAGACGAGTGAGCGAACCTTGTCCGGATGCTTGATCGTCATCCGTTCGCCCGTGCTGGCGATCACGACGACGGCGGTGCCGTCGTCCGTCCCCGCAGCAAACCGAGTCCCCGAGCGGTCGAACGAGACCTCACTGACTGCCGACTCTGCGGCCCTGATGCTCAGTGGTTTCTCACGTGTCGAGGGTCGGAAGATGGTGACGGTGCCGTCCTGTGCCCCCGTGACGACCAACGAACCGTCGGGCGAGTAGACGACCGATGTGAGTGCCGCTTCTCGACCGTCGATTGGTCGCAGCGTCCGCACCTCCTTCGGCGAACTTGCGTTCCATACGCGGGCGACACCGTCGATACCGGCACTGACGATGTTCGAACCCTGGTCGTAGTCGACGGCATTCGCGGCGCTGTCGGGGCCGAACTCGCGGATCGGTTGCCGGGCGACGACCTGAGAGAGTGCATCGATCGTCGCCGGCATCTGCCGGGTGGTGATTGCCTCGGTCGCCAGCAACATCGATACACGACCGTTCGACGACACCTGACCAACAGCCAGGTCGGCAAGTCGCTGGGATCGCTCGATCTTGCGTTTCCGGGCAAGCTGCGTCGCCCTCGTCTGCGCCGCCGCGAAGAACCCGCTTGCGGTCGCCGCAAGCAGCACCACCAGGGACATCACGGCAATGTTTCGCAGCCGAATCCGCCAGTACATCGCAGCGGAAGCGCTGACGTAGTCCTTCACGACAGACGAGGACGGGGAGAACCCTGGTTCCCGCATCTCGGCCACGGCCTTCGCGGTATCGTCCCGTCCGGCCAAATCCTCCGCGCGGCGTGCGCTGATGTTCCACGTCTCCGAGTCGCGTTTCATCTTCGACCAGAACACGAGTTGATCGCGCTCGCGGTCGACGATGTCGTGCAGCCGATGCCACGAATCGATGAGGCGATCGTGAATCAACCGCGCCGAGATCCCGTCGCTGGTGACGAGTTGCAGTTCGTCCAGTTTGCCAACAAGCGCGCGTTCGACCTCGTTCAACTCCGCGAGGTTGATGGGGCGCGCCACCGCGGCGCGCCTTTCCGTGACCTCGACGAACCGAAGCAAAAGCCTGTCCACATCGGCACCCGAGCCGAGCTTGGCGTCCGCCTGCTCGGCGTTGCGGGCGATCGCGCCACTGACACCACCGACCGCGTCGTAATGGGCGACAGTGATTTCGGGAGCGCCGGACTTCTTGGCCTCTTGATAAGCCTGCGCGAGCGTCGCCGCGATCAGTGGCAGAGCAGCTCCGGGTTCGCTCTCGCTGGTTGCGGCTTCGCGGATGACTTTGTTCGTGAACCCTGCACCGACCTTCATGTCGACGAGAACCGCAGGCTTCTCGATCGCAAGTGCCAAGCCGTCACGATCCATCGGGGCGATGATGAGCGGCTGCGATATCCGAGACCCGAGCGGATGGAATCGCTGCAGTTCGTCCAGACGATCCTGGCGGGCGACGAGCAGGAGAGTCACCCGGGACCCTCCCGCGAGCGCCAAGTCGAGCGCTTTCACGAAGTCGTCCCGATCGGCGGCGTCGGCGACAGCGAGAGATTCGAACTGGTCGACCACGACCAGCACCCGATGTTGGGGATTCTTGCCGGCGCGCATGCGCTCCATCACGCTGGCCAGCCCACCCTCGCGAAGCGAGTCAGTAGTGACGTCGGCGTTGATCTCGGGCGCCACGTCCTTCAACGAGGCGACCAAGCGGTCTATCGGGAAGTTGCCAGGTTCGAAGGGGCCGACCACGGTCCAGTCGTCGCGACCGAGGAATCGGGGAAGGACACCGGCCTGGACGAGTGACGACTTGCCCATCCCCGAGGGACCGATGAGGGTGATCAGGTCGCCGTCGGGCGACGACACCGCCCCGACGATTCGGTCGACGACCTTCTTCGTCTCGACGTCCCGTCCGAAGAACGCGGCGGCGTCGGCGGTCTCGAAGGAGCGAAGTCCGGGGTACGGGTCGCGGGAACGGTCGAAGTTGAACCAGCGCTGGTCGCCACCGAAATCGCGAACGAGCGACTCTTGCAACCAGGTGATGCTGGCGTTGAGATCGCTTTCGAGACGGATGGCCTGCACGGACCCGAGGAGGGCGTGGGGCTGAACGTCTG
Organism: Acidimicrobiia bacterium; assembly: GCA_031423635.1. Taxonomy (GTDB): domain Bacteria; phylum Actinomycetota; class Acidimicrobiia; order Acidimicrobiales; family JANYDT01; genus JANLQX01. Next base: position 7,125 of record JANPFX010000237.1, read on the forward strand.
CTGTCAGATTGAGCGAGTAGATCGGCTTCGACCGTTCGATGCCCAGCGCCAACTCGGTGAAGCACCACATGGACGACTGGGAGTTCGTGGAGTTGATGAACACCACTGCGTCGCACAGCCTGATCTCACGGAACAACTCGGCACGCCAATCCTTGGACGGAGCGATGCCGTCGTCGTGATCGCTGTCGACGAACACGCGGTGCCCGACTGCTTCCAGGGCCGCTTCGACGTCCAACGCCAGTTGCTTGTCCTTCGTGCTGTGGCTGAGGAACAACTCCGCCATCAAGTCCCCGCTCGACCGAACGCAAGGAACCAGCTACACGTCATCAAAACTCACCCTACTGATGGGCACGTCCGTCTGTCACCTCGCATACACGAAGTCCGACCCGAATGCTCAGATCCCTCGTCAAGCGGCCGATCGGGTCTTTGAGCTGGGCCGCTTCGGCCCGCGACGTGTTTGAGGATCGATCCGGAACTTGCCATGAATTGCCGAAACGACCGTCGCCGGCGACCGCTGGCTCTCGTGGTCATCATGATGACCATCAGCACGGCGGGGTCGTTCACCGTTATCGCACCGAGCGGTGCAGTGTCTGCGACTTCCTCGCTGCTGAACGCCGCGACAACGACGACGGTAGCGGCGGCCGCCAGCATCACACCCGGGCCGACGACGACCTTCGGTACGACATCACCCGCTTCGGCGGCCGGTTCTGCGACAACGCCACCCCCGAAGCGGAAGTCCAAGCCCCCGCTGGGTCGGCACCCGCTCGCGGTCACGTCGGACTCGAGTGGGCGGATGCTCGTCCTCAACGAAATGCCGGACGGTTGGACGACTCGGCCCGTCAACGCCGCCGCGGCTCCATTCGACTGCCGCCACCTGCAGCCTGCGATGGGCGCGCCCGTCCGCACCGAACGTGTCGGCTTCCTCGGCCCGGCCGGGCAGAGCGTGATCGAACGCATCGACGTGTTCCGCGACGAACTGACCGCTCTGCGTTCACGGGACCGGCTCGTCGAGCGGCTCAACGAATGCAATGCCGCAACCTTCACCGTCGAGACAGCGAGCTACCGATTCGAGCGCCAGCCGATCAGCGTGCAGTCCGACACCGGGCCCGACTCCATCGCCGCATGGCGTGAGTCGACCTTCGGCACGACCTCACCCGTTGGTGATTCAGAGGACTTCTTCCTTGTCGCCGCCGGTCCCACCCTCGTGAGCCTCTGGGCCTCGACGGAGACATCGGTGGGTGACCGGCGCGCCCTCATCACCAAGGCGACGTCCGCTGCCTACGACGCACCGGACTGCAAGGTCACGTGGAAGTCGAAGGGACTGCGGCGCTGCAGCGATGGTCGTCTCGACATCGACGGCCGCCGGGTGTTCGGATCGGGCGCGAACGCGTCGGACGAGTTCGAGGTCTACCCCGGACGCTTCCTTTCGTCCCAACCGGCCCGCTCGCGCAACTCCCCGGCCGCCGAGTCCGAGACAAGCCGAACGACGTTCTCCTTCCGGGGCGGGATCTCGTTCACCGTCACCTGTCGCGCCTTCTCCTGTCGCGGTGCCCTGTCACCGATGCCACGGTCAGCGATCGAGCCGGTAGCCCCGAGGACCATCCCTCCCCTGCCGAAGACCGCGACGACGGCGCCCGTAGCGCCCACGACGCCCCCGGCGACAGCCGCTCCGGTGGCCACGAGCACCACTCCTCCGATCACCACAACGTCGACGACCCGGCCGACGACCTCCACCAGCTCCACGACGACGACCTCCACCACGAGGCCGTCCACCACCACGACATCCACGACCACAACGACAACGCCGCCGACGACGACTTCCAGCACCACCTCGACCACCACATCAACGACATCAACGACATCAACGACGTCAACGACATCGACGTCGACGTCGACCACCACAACGACGACGTCCACGACGACATCCACGACAACCACAACGGTCCCGTGAAGGACCTGGCCGTCGATGGGTTCGACGGCCTCTGGTAGACACGTTCGGTGGAGTCGACCGACACGGCACCGACGAGGCGTTGGGACGCGACGATGGCCGATCGCCTCTCTGCAGCGACCATCACGGCGCCACTGTCCGCCGCCGTTGCGCCGGAGGCCATCGCACTCGTCAGGCTATTTGGGTTCGCCATCGTCGAGTCCGCGCCGAGCGCGCTCAGCGAAGGCGCCATCGACGCTCGGCGCCGCGAGCTCCACGCGTTCGGCAGCGCCCTCGGCACCCCCGTCTTCCAGTCGCCGCGACGAGAGCTCGTCGAGGACGTGAAGGACGTCTCCGACCTCGAGAGCGGTGACGATCGCGGCTACCGATCGGGCGGTGAGCTCAAGCCCCACTCCGACCCGCCGACGCTCATCGTGCTGCACTGCGTGCAGGCGGCGAAGTCCGGCGGCGGAAGCAGCCTCGTCAGCGTCGCCTCGATCGTGCATCGCATGACGGCAATCGACCCGACCTTCGTCGACGAGTTGCTGCGGCCGTTCCCGGACTGGGTCATCGCTGGACAGGACGGTGCTGCCGTGGCCGGACCGTCGCCGCGACCGCGGCCCGTTCTGTCGTGGCATGGCGGCACCCTGAGCTGCGTCCTCTACCGACCCTTCATCGAACGTGCTGCCGATGCCCTCGGCGTTCCGCTTCGTCCCGCACAGACGGCTGCGCTCGACCTGTTCGAAGCATGCTCGTTCGACGACGACCTCACGCTGCGCTTCGTTCTCCGTCCGGGCCAGTCCCTCGTGCTCCACAACCGCTCGGTGCTGCATGCGCGGACGGACTACACCGACTGGCCCGAGCCGGGTCGTCGACGCCATCTCCTTCGCATGTGGATCGACGCACCGGAGTCGTTCCCCGCGCATCGCGACCACGAGCTCGGCGATCTCTTTGCGTCTCCAGGAGGTCTCTGAACCTGCGGCACCGGCAATCGTCGACACCCTCGGAGCGTGTCCCCTACCGTGGCGCCATGCGAGTCAGCGATGTCCGTCTCGAAGAACTGCGAACGCAGGGTTTCACCGTCGTCGAGGGTTTCCTCGGCGCAGACGAGCTCGCCGCCGCCCGGGACCAGATGTGGCACACGTTTCCCCGACCGGAAGAGTTCTTCGCCGACCCTTCCGCCTTCCCTCATCTCGCCAAGGGCCAGTTCGCCGGGCTGAAGTTCTTCCCGGTGCCGGGGTGGGAGTTGAACCGCCTGGCGACGCATCCCGACCTCGTCGACGCCGCCGAGCGATTTCTCGGCTCGGTGGATCTCGAGCTCTACAAGGTCGAGGTGTGGGCGAAGTACGCGGGCGCCGTCGACTACGACCAGACCCATCACCGCGACTACGGCAATCATTCGATGGTGGTGCCGAGAGAAGACGGCGTCGGCCGCCAGCTCACCACCTTCCTCCTCCTCTCTGACGTCACCGAGCTCGACGGTCCGACGAAGGTCGTGCCCCTCGAGCACACCCGCGACGTTCCTTTTGTCCCCGACGACTCGGTCGCCGGATTGTCGTTCTCGGTACCCCCGGGACGATTTGCCGATGTCGAGGTCAGCGTGACCGGCCCGGCGGGCACGCTGTTCATGTACCGGACCGACGTGTTCCACCGCGGTTCGAACTTCGGTGCTCCCGGCCGTTCCCGATTCGCCATGCTCACCGATTTCCAGGTGCGCGGTCCTTCCTGGGCCGGGAAGATGTCGTGGCCGAACACCGCCCTCAGTCCGCACTGGGTGGAGCTGATGGAGGTCGCCACGGTTCGCGAGCGCGATCTGTTCGGATTTCCGAAACCTGGTGATCCGTACTGGAACGCGCAAACCCTTCGCGACGTCGGGCGGCGCTACCCAAGGATGGATATGTCGCCCTACGGCACGGCGTAACCGTATGCGCGCATTGCACTGCGCCGACTAGAAGCCCGGCCCGGAGGAGCGGCCGGGGCGACTGACGGAGTAGAAACGAGGCCATGGCGACCCGTATCCCTCGATCCGCATTCAATCGTCGGTATGACCTCCCGAACTGGCGGATCATCAACCACGCGCTCGTCACCGATTTCGCGTGCGGCGACTTCGCTGGCGGCGCCGAGTTCGTGCGCCAGGTCGCGGCGTTGGCGGATGAGGCCGACCACCATCCCGATCTCGATCTGCGCTATCCCGGCACGGTGCGGGTGTCGATCACCAGCCACGACGCCAACGGCCTGACGCAACGCGACGCGTCACTCGCGTCCGTCATCGACGAGTTCGCCTGGACGAAAGACCTCAGGGGGGATCCGTCGAAGGTCGCCACCGTCGAGATCGCCATCGACGCGATGGACATCCCCTTGGTGTTGCCGTTCTGGAAGGCCCTCCTCGGCTATGTGGACGAGCCGCCGGCGAATGTCGGGGACCCGGTGGATGCGCTGGTCGACCCGGGACATCGAGGTCCTCCGGTGTGGTTCCAGCAGATGGACGCTCCTCGTCCGCAGCGCAGTCGCATTCACGTCGACGTCCGCGTTGCCCACGACGAAGCTGAGGCCCTGATCGCCCGCGCCATCGACGCCGGCGGGCGGCTCCTCACGGACGAATACGCCAGAGCGTTCTGGGTCCTCGCCGACCCCGAAGGCAACGAGGCCTGCGTGTGCACCTGGCAGGACCGCGACTGATGTGTCGACCGGTCGTCAGAGCACGTCCCCGACGCCGTAGAGCAGGGCGAGGTTGAAACCGCGGGCGACCCATTTGCGGGTGAGCTGCGCCGCACGTCCGTCGCCGGCCTCGGAGAAGTCGAACGTGCCGATCAACGACAGCGGACCGCTCAGCAGATAAGCCGCCTGTTCCGCTGCGGCCACCCGGAGGTCTGCCATCGGCCATGAGACGCCGTTACGTTCGAGAGCCGCCTGATAGCGGACCAACAGGGATTCGGCATGCTCGTTCTGCACTTCGACGTCCATCGATGTGGCCAGCAGCCAGACCACGTCGTAGACGCCGCGACACCGAAGTGACAGCTGCCAGTCGATCAGCGTGAAGTCGTTGGTGCCCGGAGTGAAGAAGAGATTGTCGAGGCGGGCGTCGCCATGGACGAGGGTGCGCGGGCCGGCGGCGCACTTGTGGATGATGCTGACGAAGCCCGCGTCGAGACGCGACGCCAACTCGATCGACCCTTCGGGGATGTCGGCCACGAGGGCTGGAAGCGCAGCGACACCGGCGGTGACGATCGGAGGCACGGCAGCGAGATACACCGGATCGTTCTGCAACGGCAGCCAGTCGAGCTCATCGAGGGCTGGGGCCTCCCACCATGCCGCATGGAATCCGGCGAGCGCGTCGATGATGCTGGCCGCGCGGGCCGGGGTGATGCCGGCGAGCTGGTCACCGGCCTCGAGGTGGCCGAGGTCCTCCATGATGAGCAGGAACTCGCCGGTGTCATGGTTGCTGAGCGACACGTGACAGGTCGGAACGGGGAATGGAACGCTGTGCGCAATGGTGTCGTAGAAATTGTTCTCCCGGGCGTAGAGGCCGAGGGCCATCCCGACGTTGCGATTCGCCTCCGCGTCCGTTGGCAGCTTGGCGATAACCGTGGCGGGCGCCGTGGCGGGCGCAGCTTCGTACGTGAGGTGGAGTCGGGCGATGATGCCGAACACGCCGACCCCGGTACCGATGTCGTCGGCCCGGACACCGGTCACGGAGCCACCTTCGAGCAACGCGGCCAGCGCCACGGTCAGCCACGCCGGCGTGAGGTCATCAACGGATTGCGGAATCGTCATGGGCCGAACGTAGTGTGGTCGTGCCTGTCGCCGCCCAATCGCAAGGAGTTCGGGGTCTCGGTTGCTCCCAGAGCCACCGAAACCCCAAACTCGCCGAACCCGAGAGGGTTACCGTCCGATTGCCTTCAACACGTCGAGGCGAGCGGCACGGCGGGCCGGGAACTGCGCCGCCAGGATCGCCGCCGCAACGGCAGCCGTCGTGAGCACGGCAAGCGATCCGGACGGCACGTTCATGGCCGTTGCGATGTTGTCAGGGAGAGCCTGGACGCCGATCCAGCCGAGCACCAGACCGAGGCCGACGCCGAGCAGCGCACCGAAGGCCGCGATGAGCGCCGCCTCCCAACGGACCGTGCGGCGCATGGCCCGACGGCTCATGCCGACAGCCCGGAGCAGACCGAGCTCCCGTGTTCGTTCGATCACGGCGAGGGCGAGGGTGTTGGTGATGCCGAGCAGCGCAATGATGATCGTGAGCACGACCATGAGGTTGACGACCGCCAGCAGCTGATCGACCTGGCCGCTGATGCGTTCGGTGAACTGGTCGCCGGTCTCGACGTTCATCTGCGGTAGGGCGTCGGCGAGTCCGGTGAGCACCTGGGATCGCTGCGCTGCAGTCACCGATCGCAGGAACCTGCCGGCGATGACGTTGGCCGTCGATGCTGTCGAGACCTGATCCCAGTTCGCCAGGTCCAACACGGCGTCACCGAGGAGGGTGTCGGCACGATAGGTCGCCGTCACCTTCAACCGGCGCGTCGCGCCGATCGGGAACTCCGTCTCCACGGTGTCACCGATACCGACGCCGAGGCGTTCGGCCTTGTCGACCGAGAGGGCGATGGTGTTGCGGTCGCTGGTCAAACGGCCTTCGGCAACGTCGAGGTTGAAGAGCTGCGACGACGTCGAGAACGCCATGCCTTGGACAGCCGTCTTGTTGCCGTCGAGGCGAACCTCACCGGGTCGAATCTCGCCGATCGCGGCGAACGCGCCCGTGGCTCGCATCGAATCGCTCAGCACCAGCGGTACGCCGGTGTCGGTCTTCGACGTGAGGAGCACGTCGGCCGCAACCGTGCTCGCCACGGCCTTCGAGAGATGGGCCTTGATCGACTCACCGATGACCAACGAGCCGGCGACGACCGACAGACCGATCATCAGCGCCGCTCCCGTGTTCGCCGTTCGGCGGGGGTTGCGCATCGAGTTGACCGAAGCGAGCTTGCCGCTGTGACCGAGCAAACGGCGAACCGGTGCGCCGACCACCCGCAACACCGGTCGGACGAGCAGAGGCGCAAGACGAAGCACTCCGGCGACCAGCGCGACCACACCGATGCCGACGCTGAGCAGTTCAGCGGCCCCTGACTGCTGCTGGCCGAACGCAATGAGGGCCGCTCCGGCCCCGACCACACCGAGACCGACGCCGGCAGATCGAGGCGAGACCGCCGCTTCGGCGCCGGCAACGCTGGCCGACATCGCCGTGACCGGCGCAACCTTGGCGGCGCGCATCGCCGGACGGATGGCGGCGAGCAACGTCACGCCGAGTCCGAGCACCAAACCGATGGCCCACGTTCGAGGCGACACGACGAGGTCGGCGTCCGGCAGGGTGATGCCGAGGCCGCTGAACGCCGAACGCAGGCCGATGGTAACCAGGACGCCGACACCGATGCCGGCGAGCGAAGCGCCGACGCCGACGACCGCGGCCTCACCCAGAACCATCCGACGTACCTGGGTGCGAGAACCACCGAGCGCGCGTAGCAACGCAAGTTCGCTCGTCCGCTGGCCGACCACGATGGCGAACGTGTTGGCGATGATGAAGCTCGACACGAACAGCGAGACAACGGCGAAGCCGAGCAGCACGTTCCCGATCAGATTCACGTTGGTGATGTATTCGTCCTCGGTCTCCTTCGTCAGCGTCCGCTGATTCACCACTTCGGTGCCGGCCGGAGCGAAGGACTCGATGGCCTGCTGCACCCGGGCGACGTTCTCCCGGTCCTCGACGCGCACATCGACCACTCGGACCTTGCCAGGCAGACCGAGCCACTGCTGGGCCGTCGCCAGCGGGAACTGCGTGAGCGTCGCACCAAGGGTTGCGTTCTCCGGTCCGAACCGGACGAGTCCGACAAGATCGGCTCGGTGGCGGCCCGTCGGCGTCAGGATGTCGTAGGACCCGCCCACGACGAAGTCGTTCTTCGCGGCACTGTCGAGGTCGAGGGTGAACTCGGCGCCGGCTCGCGGCTCACGGCCTTCGACGATCGTGAAGGCATTGAGTTTCGTATCCGGCACCCATGCGAACCCGAACTGAGGTGGGCCCTGGGCGATCACCGGATCACCGTTCGCCTTCACCGGCTGGACGCCGTCGGTCTGGAGCTGGCCGGCAACTGCGGCAACACCCGGAACGGCCTTGACCTTGGCGATCAGTTCGTCGCTGATCGGCTGGGGCTCACCGAGTCCGTCAATCGAACGAAGCGAGAGGTCGGTGCCTTCGTTGATCGAACCGCTGAGTGTGCGGAAGCTGGCCCGAAGTCCATCGGCCAACATGAACGACGAGGTGACGAAGCTGACGCCGAGGATGATGGACAAGGCGGTGAGGACAAGGCGCAGCTTCGTGGCGGCGAGGTTCTTCCGCACCAGGCGGAGCACTGAGCGACCAGCGCTCCGGCGCGACACGGGAGGAGCAACAGTGGAGGAAACGGCAGACATGGCGCCTCTCACTTTCCGAGGCGAGCCATGCGGCTCAGCACGACTTCGGCGGTCGGGTCGCGGAGCTCGTCCACGAGATGGCCGTCGGCGAGGAACACGACGCGGTCGGCGTACGACGCGGCAACCGGGTCGTGGGTGACCATGATGATCGTCTGACCGTGCTCACGCACGGCCCAGCGGAGAAAGCTCAGCACTTCGCTGCCGGCACGGCTGTCGAGGTTTCCGGTCGGTTCATCGGCAAACACCACGTCGGGCCGGGCCGCCAACGCGCGGGCGACGGCGACCCGCTGCTGCTGGCCCCCGGAGAGTTCGCTCGGACGATGGGTCAATCGGTCCTCGAGACCCACCGTGGCGATCACCCGCTGCAGCCACGCCTTGTCGGCGGTCCGGCCGGCCAGGTCGAGCGGCAGCGTGATGTTCTCGATCGCGCTCAGCGTCGGGATCAGATTGAAGGCCTGGAACACGAACCCGATACGGTCACGACGCAACGCCGTCAGCGCCTTCTCCGACAGCGACCCGACGGCGGCATCGCCCAGGAACACTTCGCCATCGCTCAGGGTGTCGAGCCCGGCCAGGCAGTGCATGAGGGTCGACTTGCCCGAACCGGACGGCCCCATGATGGCGGTGAGCTCACCGCGCTGGAATGCGACGTTCACGCCGTCGAGCGCCCGGACCTCGGTATCACCCCGACCGTAGATCTTCGTCGCATTGATCGCCTGCACGGCGACTTCCGGGGGGTTGGTGGGAAGGGTGGAAGACGACATTGGAAGTGTGGCAAGTGACATGGTGAGACCTCCGAGACTCGTGGATGGCGGTTGCGCCGTTGATGTCTCCATCGTGAGCAACTCGGCCCTCTCCGTCGTCTTGCCCGAGGCGGATTCGGCATCGTCTCCTGGGCGGAACCCGGGTCGGTCTCAGTCCTTCCCGGGGACGACAAGTCCGGCGTCGAACGCCGTCACGACCGCCTGCACCCGGTCACGCGCGGCAAGTTTCGAGAGGATGCGGCCAACGTAGGTCTTCACCGTCGTCTCGCCGAGGAACATGGCCGTTGCCACTTCGCTGTTGGAGAGGCCTCGCGCCATGTGCAGGAGAACTTCGCGTTCACGATCGGTGAGGCGGGCGACGGCTTCACGTGCGATCGGCGATGTCTCGTTCGCCGCACGCTGCCCGGCGAACGTGTCGAGCAGCCGACGGGTCACCGAAGGAGCGAGCAGAGCTTCGCCCGCCGCAATCACCCGTATCGCGCGAACCAACTCCTCCGGCGGAGCGTCCTTGAGCAGGAAGCCGGACGCGCCCGCCTGCAGGGCTTTGTGGACGAGTTCATCGATGTCGAACGTGGTCAGGATGAGCACCTTCGTCGGGCGCGCCACCGTAGGACCGGCAAGGCGCGTGGTCGCCTCTACCCCGTCCATGACCGGCATGCGGATGTCCATGAGCACGACGTCGGGCCGCGTCCGATCGACCAACGCAAGTGCTTCCTCGCCATTCGACGCTTCGCCGACGACTTCGATGCCTTCTTCGGTCGACAGGATTGCGGCGAAGCCGGTCCGGACCAGGCGTTGGTCGTCGACGACCACGACACGGATGACTGCCGTCATGGGCGGGCCGATCCACTCGACGCCGAGGCTTCCCGCATCGCATCAGTGCTTCGCGGGATCACCGCCCGGACGACGAAACCGCCTCCCGAACGGGGACCGGCGTGAAACTCGCCCCCGACCGACTCGACACGGGCGCGCATACCGATGACACCTCGCCCGCGGCCGTCGGGCGACTTCGGAGCGGCAAGGCCGAGACCGTCGTCAGCAACTTCGATCACCACGGGGTCATCCACCAGCAATTGCAGCTTCACGCGGGCGGTTCCGGCGTGCTTGAGCACGTTGGTGAGCGCTTCCTGGATGATCCGGTAGATGGCCAGCTCCACCCCGGCGCCGAGCGACACATCGGCTCCGCTGCGGTGCACATCGATCTGCATGCCGGCGCCGCGGCAGCGTTCGATCAACGCGTCGATGTCACTCAGCCCCGGTTGCGGGACGAGTTCGTTCGTAGGGTGTTCACGCTCGGGCCGGTTGTCGAGCACGCCGAGGATCCGGCGCATTTCGGCGAGAGCCTCCCGCCCCGTTTCGGCAACGCTGGCAATCGACTCCGCCGCCCGTGCGGGATCCCGGGAGATGAGGCGCTCCCCGGCGGTGGCCTGCACCACCATCACACTCAGCGAGTGGGCCACCACATCGTGCAGTTCATGGGCGATCCGCGCACGCTCCTCGGTGACCGCCTGACTCGCCTCGCGGGCCCGGTCCTCCTCGGCCCGCAGCGCCCGTTCACGCAATGAATCGACGAGATCGTTGCGCGTGCGCTTGGCGTCGCCGAAGAAGTACGGCCCGAACACGACGGCGACGCGCGACACGCACTGGAACCACCGTCCTTCGGTGTCGTAGATCAAGGCGAGGAGCACAGCGGCGGCCGAAAGACCAGTGGCGGCGACGATGAAGACCCGAAGAGCCCGCTTGCGGTCGGCGTAGAAGCCGAGGCCATACGTCACGAAGACCCCGCCGACGGCGCTCCCTCCGTCGATGCTGTTCATCGACCACAGCGCAACAGCCGCAAGGGCCGTGACGATGTAGGCACCGATCGGGTACCGCCGTCGTAGCGCGATCGGACCCAGCACGGCCACGAGCAGGACGTCATTCCAGCCGTTCGGGGGTCTCGTGTCGGCCGAAACGGGAATGCGGCGAACGACGACAAGCGCGATGACGATGAACACGGCGGCGATGGCCGCGTCGACGAGGGTCTCGTGCCGGCACATCCACCTTCGCATCGCCCCAGCGTACGGGGCATCGGTCGAGCTGTCGTCGTCCTCCGGGAGGAGGCGCGTCCGTCCGCGGAACGATGATTGAGTCGAACCGGCGCCGAAGCCGGCCGCAGTCTTACGAAACGCTCACCTCGTCCCAAGAGACTGTCGGGGTTGCCTCGCCCCGAAAGTCTCCCGATGTCGAATCAGTCCGCTGATCCCGCACCCGCCCCCATAGGTGCCGAAGGTCCGCCGAGGAACCGCCGTTGGTTCCTTCGGTCTGCTCTTTCCACCGCCGGGGCGGTTGCGCTGCTCGGCTCGTCGCCGCTCACTGCCCACGCGGCCGCCACCAAGACCGCCAAGAAGACCACGAAGAAGACCACGAAGCGGCCAGCGACGACGACGCCGGCCACGACGGCACCCGCGGCGACCAAGACGGCCTCCGGCACCGCAGCGATCCCCGGCGGAAAGGAGCTCGTCGTGGCATTCACGTTCGCCCCCGAGGACGGTGGCCGTGCTCGCAATCCGTTCGTCGGCGTGTGGATCGAGGATCTGCAGGGAGCCGCGCTCCGGACTCTCTACCTCTCGTTCCTTCCGGGCAAAGGTCTTCGATGGCTGCCCGAGCTCCGGCGTTGGTACCAGGCCGACCAGGTCCGCCAGATCACCGGTGGCGTGGACCTGCTGGCAACGGTCTCGTCGGCGACGCGCCTTCCCGGGGCGTACACCGTCGCCTGGAACGGACTCACTGACGATGGATCGCCGTTGGCTCCCGGCGACTACGTGCTCTGCGTCGAAGCGGCGCGTGAACACGGGCCCTACTCGCTCGTGAAGGGGAAGCTGAACGTCAACGCAGACATGGCCGCGGTGAAGCTGCCGGACAGCAGCGAACTCACCTCGGTCTCGGCTGCGCTGAAGTCGAAGAACTAGGTGCGCGTATGAAGGGGATCACCGAACTCGGAACGCAACGACCGGGCGAGTCCGACGAAGCCGACAACCTCGACGACACCGACGAACTGGACGAACCCCTTGTCCGGCCCTCCACCAAGGTCGGCCCCCCTCGTCGGCGGACGCGCTCGACTTCGTCGGCGAAGGCACAGCGGTGGAGTCGGCTGCTGCATGTCTATCTCTCGATGATCGCGTTTGCGGTCGTTCTGTTCTTCGCCCTCACCGGCATCACGTTGAACCACCCGGAGTGGACGTTCGGTACGTCACCCACTCGAACAACAAAGGTCGGCACGCTGCCTTCGACGGCGGTTCGCAACGGGGTGGTCGACTGGTTCACCGTGTCCGAGTACCTCCGATCGAAGGAGGATGTCCGCGGGAGTGTGAGCGATAAGCGCGCGGATGACCTCGAGGGCAGCATCGTCTTCAAGGGTCCTGCATACGAAGCGGACGCAAGGTTCCGGATCGCCGACAGGTCGTACACACTCACGACGGAGTCGCAGGGGTTCGTCGGAATGATGAACGACCTCCACAAGGGCCGCGACACCCGGTCGTCGTGGAAGTGGCTGATCGACGTTTCGGGGGCGTTCCTCGCCTTCGTCTCGTTCACCGGGTTGACGCTGCAGTTCTTCCTTCGTCGTCGTCGTCGCAGCGCCTTTGTCACCGCTGGTGTCGGAGGGGCTTTGATGCTGGTGATCCTGCTGATGGCCATCCAGTAGCGGCGACTTCCGCGGGTCATGCCTGTGCGGAACGGTGATCGACCGCGATCGCAGTCCACTCCCGGTTGGCGAATTGATCGCCGACTTGGTCGATGATGAGTGCGGCGACGCCTTGGCGTGCGGCGAATACGAGTCCCTCATCGGGCGGAAGGACGCTCAGCACCGTCGCGATGGTGTCCGCTTGGAGACAACTGTCTGCCACGACACTGGCCGAGGCGACGGCTTCCGAGGGCCATCCCGTCCGTGGGTCGAGCACGTGACTGAACCACCGGCCGGCGATCATGACCCCACGTCGCGAGCCGCCGCTCGTGGCCAAGGCCCGGTTGGTGAGACGGACCGCCGCAACGGGGTCGGCATTGTCGTACGCGCGCAGAGGATCCTCGACGTGGACGACGACATCGCCACTACCCCGATGAAGCAGATCACCGCCGACATTTGCGACCACCGACGAGGCTCCGGCCGCAATGGCGGCATCAGTCGCGAGATCGACGAGGAATCCTTTGGCGAAGGAGTGAAACGTCAGCTCGGCGCAACTACCCCGCCGCACGACGGAACCGTCGGCATCGACGTGATAGCGCGACTGCGAAATCGTGGACGCGAGCTCCGCGAGTTCCGACCGATCGGGGACTCTCTGCTCCGCAGCGGCGGCGGCCCACCGGGCGGCGATCACACCCACGGCGGAGTTCACTGTTCCGCTGCTCCGGGCCAACCAGAACTCGCCGTGACGCAGCAGCGAAAGAAGGTGTCCCGAGGGCGTGTCGATCTCGCCGCGTCGCCAGCGCGAGAGCTCCGATTGCTCGTCGAAAAGCGTGAACTGACGCTCGAGTCGCTCCAGCTCATCGAAGAACGCTGTCTCCGCGCCGATCCGCCGCCGCCGGGATCCGGCCGCGCAGCGCAGAGCCGCGGTTGTGCCGAGAAACGGCGACCGGCTCGACCACTGCTCGCTCGGGCGCCGTCGCCGAGGAAGCACGACTGGGACGTCGCCGACGCGGCTAGAGCACGCGGAAGAGATGCGGGGAGCGGCCGCGCCCGGAGTGGTGCGGGTCGGCACCCTCGTTGCGGACGAGACCGTTGGCCTCGAGTTCGTCGACAACCTTGCGGATCGTGCCGGGCGAGCCACCGGCCTCGGCCATCACCCGGGCCAGCGTGAAGGTCCCGGTGCGGCCGAGGATGGCCTCACGGATCGTCTTCGCCGAGACGTTGCTCGATCGTTGGGCGCGCGCGGCTCGTGCGACCGGGGCACTCTTGGCCCGGCTCGCGACGCTTCGGCCGAGGTCGAACCCGGACTCGGCGAGGGCGATGTCGCTGACGCCGAGCGCACGGAACGCCTCCACGCTGACGTCGTTGCGCTGTGCCCAGGCACGCGCATGGCGGGCGAACGCCGAACGGAGTTCGGCGACGTCACCCTGCCGGGCCCGTTCGAGTTCCCCGTGGAGCTTCAGTTTGGCAATGACATCGTGAGACGACGCAAGGGCCGCTTCGAGCTCGGCCACGCGGCCACCGTCAACGGCCGACGACGGATCGGCTAGGAACTCCAGGTACCGACGTACGGCCTGCTCTGCGAGATCGACGGATTGCGTAGTGTCGGACATTCCACCAATCCTACCAGCAAGAGGAAACGACTACTCATGAACGTATTGGGTTGGGTCATTCTCGGACTCATTGCGGGATCTTTTGCACAAACCGTCACCGGATTCCAGAAACGTGGATGTCTGTTCTCGATGGTGGTTGGCATCATCGGTGCATTCGTCGGGGGTGCCTTGTTCTCCTTCGTGGGATCAAAGCCGATACTCCGCTTCAACCTCGGATCGGCGTTCGTCGCGTTCGTCGGCGCATGTGTGCTGTGCCTTGGCCTCAAGGTGCTCGAGCGCCGCAAGTGACCGCGGTTCCCGTCGTTCTGCAGGCGAAATGGGTCCTGGTCCCCGGCGATGACCGACTCTGGCGCTTCGACGGTGCCTTCCTCCGAAGCGCCTGGCGCTGCTCGTTCGGTTCAGGTTGCCGTGGTATCCATCCGACCCAGGACCCGAGTCGTTTCGACGGTTGCTGCACCTACGGCGCCGGGATCACCGACGCCGAGGACTTTGGCGTTGTGGCCGGCGCAGCGAAAGAACTCACCGACGATGAATGGCAGTTCGCCCGTCACGCCAAACGGAAGAACTGGTGGAAACGAAAGCCGAATGGGGAAATATTCACCCGAGTGGTCAACGGTGGCTGCATTTTTCTCAATCGACCCGGATTTTCCACCGGTCCGGGGTGCGCGCTCCATGCCCGGGCGATCACCGACGGCGTGAATGCCCTGCATCGCAAGCCCAACGTGTGCTGGCAACTACCTCTGCGGATCGACGAGGACTTCAGCGACGATCGCCGCACCACCACCGTCCGACGCTGGGAGCGTCTCGACTTCGGTAGTGACGGCGATCCGCTGCAGTGGTGGTGCACCGAAGGCTTCGGGGAGGACGACGCCTCACGTCGGGATCCGTCGAACGTCGGCACCCGGCCCGCCTGGCAGGAGCTCGAACCCGAACTGCGGGCTCTTTGCGGGGATCAGGTCTTCGAGCTCCTCGCCGCCGCGCTCGGCTGACGGCGCGGCTTGGCGGCCAACTCGCCAGGCGGCTCACCGAGCGTTTCCGTGAGGTACCCGATGATCATCCGCTCGGTCTCGCGGACGATCACCCGTCGTCGGCTGAGGGGAACCGAATCAGCCATCACCAGCATCGACCTGATGACGTCGGCGATGATGGCGGCGACGGTGACCCGGTGCTCGGCCTGCACGTCGGGCCGACGCACGGCCAGGAGGCGGTCGATTCCGGAGACCATGGCGGCCTGGAGTTGCTCGCCGGCGGCGAGGAGTTCCGCAGACGTCAGACGACCATTGAGCAGCGGGACAGCCCCGGGGTGCTCGCGAAAGTACCGGTCAAAGGACTCGATGATGCCGATGACCAGCTCCGAGCCCAGGAGCGTCGGTTCATCGACGAGGAGCGTCTCGTAGACCGGGGCGATCTGGGCCACGTACCGATCCGCCAAGGATCGGGCGAGCGCCTCCTTGTTCGGGAAGAACTCGTAGAGCGAACCGATGCTCGTCCCCGCCTGCAGGGCGATCTGGTTCGTCGTGGCCGAGCCGAAGCCCACCTCGGCGAACACCTGCTCGGCGGCGTCGAGGATCCGCTCCACCCGTTCCTGAGCCCTCACCTGACGTGGTCGTCGCCGCAGCGCACCGTCAATCCCTCCGCCTACGGGCCTGGCGGTGCCAGCGTGTCGACGCACCGGGGGCTCGGAACTCACCCTTCCAGAGTGCCAGGCGCTGTCAAGGTCGACAGGGGGGAGCCGATGACCAACGCACAAGGCGGTTGACGTGATCCAGGTCACCCCGGCAGACTAACCTGAGCAATCACTCGGATTTCTTCCTCCCGAAAGAGGCGGCGATGGCCCTCGACATCGAAACGTATCTCACCGACCGGGAGCGCCTCCGTGGCGACGTCAACGACGTCGAGTCGATCATGGCCCTCACCAACCGGGACATGGAAGCCGAGCTCAGCTCGGTGCAGTCGCACTACGACGCGCTGTTCACGTGGGACTACCGCAAAGCGGAGCGCCCTGCGCTCAACAAGCTCTACGAGAAGGCCAAGGGAAGCCAGTGGGACGGCGAGAAGGACCTCGACTGGTCGATCGACGTCGACGAGGAGAAGACAGCGCGCCAGTTGCTCACCGCAGCACCGGGCGACGGCTGGATCCGTGAACGGGCCCAGGAGGAAGGCCTGTTCAAGGGGTGGACCGACAAGCAGTGGACCGAGCTCGCCATGGAGGGACAGCGCTGGAGACTCTCGCAGTTTCTCCACGGTGAGCAGGGCGCGCTGATCTGCACCGCCCGCATCACCGAGACCGTGCCGTGGTACGACGCCAAGCTGTTCGCCGCCACGCAGGTCGTCGACGAAGCCCGCCACGTCGAGGTGTTCGCCAAGTACCTGCTGACCAAGCTCAGCGGCACGTACCCGATCAATGCGCACCTCGAGGCCCTGCTCAGCGACATCATCCGCGACAGCCGTTGGGACATGACGTACCTCGGCATGCAGATCATGGTCGAGGGCCTCGCGCTTGCCGCCTTCGGGTTCATGCACCTGCTCATCGAAGAGCCGCTGCTCAGGCAGCTGCTGCGCTACGTGATGAGCGACGAGGCCCGACACGTTGCGTTCGGGGTGATCTCGCTGAAAGAGGCCTACGACGGCATGGGCGCAGCGGAGATCCGCGAGCGCCAGGAGTTCGCGTTCGAAGCCGGCATCCGGATGCGCGACCGCTTCCTCCAGCAGGAGGTCTGGGAGCGGATGGGCGTCGATGTGCGCAAAATGGTGAAGATCCAGCTCGAGATCCCCAACGAGTACAAGGACTTCCAGAAGCTCCTGTTCTCCAAGATCGTCCCGAACTGCCGCAAGCTCGGGCTCCTCGATGCCGGCGACGGCTGGCTGCGCCAGAAATGGACCGAAATGGGCGTCATCGAATACGAGCACTGGGCCGACACCGGCGACGAGTATGCCTCCCTCGATGCCGTGGCCGCAGACCGGGAAGCAGCCGCACAGGTCGCTTGACGCCTGGGGAACGATCGTGCAGCTGGCCGCGCACCTGGGCCGGTTGACGACACGCGGGCACCGGTGGCGAGTTCGCCGGCCGGTCTGAAGTGATCGTCAGCCGGTCCAGAACCCCGTGTCCTCCCGCCGGGTTGTCGCAGGACGGCCGGGGCGGCCACACTCTGCCTCGTGCCTTCCGCTACCTCCGAAGCCCTGCGCGTCGCCTCACGGGCGATGTCCGGCGCTTTGGAGCCGGTGATCGGTCAGGTCTACTTCTCCCCCGAGTGCCACACGAACTACGCCGCCCTCGGGTTCGCCCCGTCGGCGCGGGTCATGAACGGCGTGGCGCTTCCCGATGGCCCGGCGTACTTCACGAGTCGCGGATCACTCCTCGGCCAGGTTTCCGGACAAGTGGTTGCGTCGGCCTTCGGGGTGTTCAACCCGGACGCTGTGATCGCATCTGTCTCCTTCGGTTGGACGAAAACCGACGCCGCAACGATCCGTGAGGCCCGCCATGAGGGCGCCGTCGCGCAACTCCGCCGGCTGCTTGGTCCCGAACCCGACGGGACCCGCATCGTTGCGACCGCGTTGGCCCGCGCGGTCGACGCGTGCCGCCCGGAGGGACGGCCGCTGTTCGCCGGAACGATCAGCGTGCCGGCGCCGAGCGACGCCCTCGGACGGGTCTTCTCCTCGGGCGACGCGCTGCGTGAGTTCCGCGGGGACTCCCACACCGCCGCGTGGATCTCCGCCGGGCTCGATGCCGTGGAGATCGGCCTGCTGACCGAGCGTTTTTGGGGTCTGCCGTTCAAGTCGTATGTGCGCACGAGGGCCTGGACGGACGACCAACTCGACGAGGGTCTGGAGCGGCTGCGGGGCGGCGGGTTTATCGACCAGACCTCGATGACTGCGGCCGGACGGGAACTCCGAGAGCGGATCGAACAGGCCACGGACGACCAAACCGCCCCGTTCATGCGGGCGATGGGCGACGACGCGGCGACCGTCACATCGATCCTGAAATCCTGGGCGACCGTCGTCCGCTCGGGTCACGGTTACCCGTCGAACGGACCCCAGGAACTGGCCGCCCGAGCCGCTCATCAAAGATGAGGGGCGGGAGTCGCCGGACTGCGCCCAGGCGGGCGCCCCATGCCCGGGCGTATTCATCCTCATCTTCTCATCGGCGATGGCCGACAATCGGTTCATGAAGATTGCGGCCATCGGCATCGACGCCGACGACACGCTCTGGCACAACGAGGATCATTTCGCCGCGACGGAAGATGCCTTCGCTGATCTTGTCAGTGCTTGGGTGAGCCCTGAGGTCGCGCGGGCCGAACTGCTCCGCACCGAGACCAACAACCTTGCGCTGTTCGGCTACGGCGTGAAGAGCTTCACGCTGTCGATGATCGAGGCGGCCATGACGCTTTCCGACGGCGACATCAGCTCGTCCGACCTCGCCATCCTCCTCGAACGGGGCAAAGAGATGCTGGAGCGCCCTGCGCACCTTCTGCCCGGGGTGGCCGACACCCTCGAGGAACTCGCGTCCTCGCACCCGCTCATCGTGATCACCAAGGGTGATCTGCACCATCAACATCGCAAGGTGGAGGAAAGCGAGATCCACCACTGGTTCCGCAGCGTCGAAGTCGTCCGGGAGAAGGACGTCGCCACATACGCGGGCGTGTTGAAGCGACATGATCTGCGCGCGAACGAATTCGTGATGGTCGGGAACTCGGTGAAATCAGACGTCCTGCCGGCGGTGGAGCTTGGGGCCGTCGGGGTGCACATCCCGTATCACTTCACGTGGGCCCACGAAACGGTTCACGAGAGTGATCTCGGCTCGCACACTCGCAACGTGGACGGGGCTTCGTTCTGGGAGCTTTCCTCTTTTCGAGAGCTCCCGGCGCTGATCGATCGACTGCAGAAGTAAGGCTCGTCCACAGCCCGGAGGTGCCGTCGCCCACGCTCAGGCGGCGTCGACCGCGGCGATCGCCCAGGCGAGACCATCTTCGCTGTCTTCAACAGCAAGGCGAAGCGACCACCCGGTCTCCGGCGATCCGTCGTTCCACGAGAAGAAGAGCAGTTCCCCGGCAGCCTCACCGAGTTCGTCAGGGTGCACATCGTCCTCGTCGAGACCGGTAAGCGCGCGTAGGGCCCACCATGAGCGCATGCGCCCGGTTGCCGCTCCTCGACGCCGTCCGTTGGCCCCGCCCGTGGACGCCGCCCACGCCATGAACGCGAGAGCCTCGGGCAGAGCGACCTCGGCAAACGAGGCACGCCGAAGACCGAGCGCACCAACCGCGTCCTGAGCTGTTCCTTCGACTGCTGCAACCTCCACCCGCCCGTTCGACCCGGTCAGCCACGGAGCGACCAGGTCTCGGAGTGCATCCTCCGCAGCACGGTCGACGATTCGCGGCACCATCGTCAACGAGGCGGTGGACCACACGCGAGGGGCTGTGGGAGGGTCGCATCGAACGCGACCCGGTCGATACTCGGCGAGGGCGTAGTCCGGCTCCCAACGCTGCAGAGCAAGGGGAAGACCGAGCACGTCGGGCAGTCGGCGAGCCACCGGGTCTCCGGACAGCGTCTCGCCGCGCAGAACACGTTCGTGGGCGAACGCCGCGCTGTCTGGGCTGATCGGCAAAGCTTCCGAGAGCGACGAGAAGGTATGCGTGCTGGCCAACACTTCGGCGAAGGGACCGAGCATGAACCGCTCGCTCAGTTCACCCAGACCGGTGAGTGCGCGGGCGTCGGGCGCGTCGAGCGCAAGTCGGTAATCGCAGTACGCGGCGACGGGCCAGAGTTGGAGCCCACGAGCCAGGGCGGCCCGGCAACGATGGCGGAGCGCAACGACTTCGTCGAAGCGTTCGTCGAGACACAGAGAGTCAACGGTCTCGGTGAGGGCGTCGAGATCGGCGTGGTTGATGGCGCGTTCGAGAGCGTCGACGGACAGCGGCATGATGTCAGGCTACGGTCCGTTCGTGCGCACCACGGACCTGACCACACCGGCATTGCTGCTCGACCACGGCTCGCTCACCCACAACATCGCCCTGATGGCGAGCAGGCACCCAGGGCCACGGCTCCGGCCGCACGTCAAAGCCCACAAGAGCACAGCATTGGCGCTGCGGCAGGCGGAAGCCGGCCACCTCGGGTTCACGTGCGCAACGATCCGCGAGATCGAAGGCATGGCGGCGGCTGGCCTCGGTCATGACCTGCTGCTGGCCAACGAGGTCATTGATGCCCGACGACTCGGAGCGGTCGTGGCCACGGGTGCTCGGGTGACCGTCGCCGTCGACTCCGAAGCAACCGTCCGCGCGGCCGTGGCGGGCGGCGTGCGCGAGGTGGTGATCGACATCAACGTCGGGCTCCCGCGTTGCGGCTGCTCGGTCGAAGAGTCGGGGTCGTTGGCCGAACTCGCCCGATCACTCGGTCTGCGCGTCCGGGGTGTCATGGGCTACGAGGGACACCTCATGATGGTCGACGACTCCGAGAAGCAGTCGAGAGTGGATGCCGCGATGGAGATCCTTCTCGCGGCGCACCGCCAGGTGGGCGGGCCGCTGAGTTCGTCTGGAGGCACCGGCACACACCTCGCCAACCACCACGTTGACGAGATCCAGGCCGGGTCGTATGTGCTCTTGGATTCCCAGTATGCGACGCTCGGGCAGGGATTCCGTCAGGCGCTGTTCGTCGAGGCGACCGTGGTCAGCACCAACCGTTCGGGTCGGCGTTCCTATGCCGTTGCCGACGCCGGACTCAAGGCGTTCGGCATGGACCACGGCAACCCTTCACTCCCCTACGCCGATGTATGGCTTTGCTCGGACGAGCACGTCACCTTCGCGCCTCACCCCGACGGACCGCTCGCCGGGGTGAGGGTGGGTGACCGGGTGAGGCTGATCCCGGCCCACTGCGATCCGACGGTTGCGTACCACGAGCGCTACCACTTGATCGCGTCGATCGACGAAGAGGCGGCTCATGTCATCGATGTCTGGCCGATCGATCTGCGCGGTTGGTAGGCACAGTTACTACGCACACTTACCGTACTGGAAGGTTCCGCAACAGCTCAGCGAGGGCCACGAAAGCCCGCGCTCGGTGGGAGATTCGGTTCTTCGTCTGGGCGTCGAGCTCCCCGAACGTGCCGCCCGGGGCCACGGACGAATCGTCCGGAGCGAACAGCGGGTCGTAGCCGAACCCGTTCGCTCCACGCGCTTCCGTCACGATCGTGCCCTCGATCACTCCTTCGGCCCACAAATCGGTTCCGTCGGGAAACGACACCATGGCAACCGTGCGAAACGACGCAGAACGTTCTTCGGGCAACCGCGCATCGCACCGATCCAGTTCCATCAGGAGCTTGGCGCTGTTGGCCTCGGCCGTCGCCCCTTCGCCGCTGTACCTCGCGGAGTGGACGCCGGGAAGGCCGCCGAGCGCGTCGACGAACAGCCCGGTGTCGTCGGCCACGGCCGCGGTACCCGTCGCCATGCAGAGCGCACGGGATTTGAGCCGGGCGTTCTCGAGGAGGGTGTCAGCATCCTCCACGATCTCCGGAACATCGCCCGGTCGGGGAAGCAATTCGATGTCGAGGGAGCGGCCCAATATCGCCTTGATCTCGGCGACCTTCGACGGGTTCGCCGTCGCCGTGACCAGGCGTAGCGTCATCGGCCGGGGCGCTCAGTAGCCGACACCGAACGCCGTCCAGATCCCGTCGGGGCCGATGATCAGCCGGAAGTCCTTGTAGATGCCCTTGAAGCGAGTGGCTTCGACGTCCTCCGGACGAAAGCCGAGCGTGGCGAGGACCAGGAGGTCCTGCTCGTTCCACTCGGCCGGATCCTTCGTGGCCAGATACGGCCATACGGTGTTGCCCCGCTTGTCCACGGTGGGCGCGAGGTCAAGGAGGGCGACCATTTGGGCAAGCGCGTCGGCGCCGCCTTCGTCGAACTCCTTCTGCCACTCGTCCGCCGGGCGCCGTTGGCCGACAAAACCCCACCGGAACCGCCGTTCGCCGATGATCGCCTTGATGGCCGCGTAGTCACGCACGATCGCCGCGTCGTAGATCGCCTTGGCCGTTTCGGCGGCATCGGGATCGACGCTCGACCCGTCCACAGTCGTCAGGATGGGCCCGGCGCCGTGGGCAATCGTGGTGACGGGAGCGATCGTCGTGGTGGTGGTCGACGATGTCGTGGTGGGGGCGACCGTCGTCGTCGGCACCGTGGCGGTGGTCGCCACAGCCACGGTGGTCGACGCAGCGACGATGGCGCTGGACGACGCCGGGCTCGTCTCGGCATTCGTCCCGGTACAGCCGGCGAGGCTCAGCACGGCCAGGAGCGCGCCAGCCGTTGCCCGGCGACGATCGAACCGAAGGAGATGGGCCACCGTCACGTCCTCGGCGCCGGTGGCGTGGCGAGCACCTCAGCCTGCAGCGCACTGATCACGGTGATTCCGCCTTCGGCCAGGTTCATCAAGGCATCGAGCTCGGCCCGGGTGAAGGTCTTGCCCTCCGCCGTACCCTGCACCTCGGCGAAGCGGCCGTCACCGGTCATGACCACGTTCATGTCGACCTCCGCAGTCGAATCCTCGCTGTAGTCGAGGTCGCACATCGGGATACCGCGAACCATGCCGACGGAGATCGCTGCGCAGGACGTGACCAGCGGATGGGTCTTGATCGCGCCGCTCTGCACCAATCGGGTGCAGGCGTCGTGGAGCGCAACGTAGGCCCCGCAGATGCTGGCCGTGCGTGTGCCGCCATCGGCCTGGAGGACGTCGCAGTCGAGCACGATCTGTCGCTCTCCGAGCGCCCTCATGTCGGTGACTCCACGCAGCGCGCGTCCGATGAGGCGCTGGATCTCCTGGGTGCGTCCCGACTGCTTGCCCTTCGCCGCTTCACGATTGTTGCGCTCGGGGGTGGCGCCGGGGAGCATCGAGTATTCGGCCGTGACCCAGCCCTTGCCGCTGTTCTTCATCCAGCGCGGGACGTCCTCGTCGATAGACGCGGTGCACAGCACCCGGGTGCGTCCGAACGTCACGAGCACAGACCCGGCGGCGAACTCGGTGTAGTCGCGCACGAAGCTGACCGGTCGGGGATCAGCAGGAGAACGGTCGTAGCTACGCACGGTGAACACGGCCGTCGAGGCTAGAGGATGCCCGGCACCCGATCGGGTCCATCGGGAGAGAGGTTGCCCCCAGGCTGGCCCGGGGCTGCGCTCGACTGCTCGCAGCACGAACGTCGCCAGGTCCATCGGGAGAGAGGTTGCCCCCATATGTGGGGGCGGAACACCTCCGATCGTCGTTGGGAGGTGTTTTGCCCCTAACGTTGGGGGCAACCTCTCTCCCAACGCGCTCAGAAGTAGATGACTTTCTTGGCGCGTTCGGTGACCACGTCGAGGTCGTCGGAGTACGCGCCGGTCGAGAGGTACTTCCATCCGGCATCGCAGACGATGGTGACGATGACCCCGTCGTCGATCTCGGCCGCGCACTTGATGGCCGCCGCCATGATGGCTCCGGACGAGATGCCGGCGAAGACGCCGCATTCCCGCACCATCCGGCGGGTCGCCTCGAGGGACTCCCGAGGTCCGATGACCTTCTTGCGGTCGAGGAGCTCGAAGCCGTTGTTGTCGGTGAAGATCGGCGGGATGTAGCCGTCGTCGAGGTTGCGCAGTCCGTCGACCATCTCGCCGCTGGGCGGCTCGACCGCCCAGATCTGCACGTCCGGCTTCATCTTCTTCAAGAACGAACCGACACCGATCAGGGTGCCGCTGGTGCCGAGACCGGCGATGAAATGCGTGATGTCGGGGACGTCGGCGAGGATCTCCGGGCCGGTCCCTTCGAAATGGGCCTGCGGGTTCGCCGGGTTCGCGTATTGGTAGAGGAACACCCATTCGGGATGCTGCTCGGCCAACTCACGGGCCAACTTGACGGCACCGTTGGACCCCTCCGACCCGGGTGAATCGATGATCTCCGCACCGAACGCCTCGAGCATCTGACGGCGCTCCGGGGTCACGTTCGTGGGCAGGACGATCTTGATGTGGTAGCCGCGCTGTCCGCACACCATGGCCAGACCGATGCCGGTGTTGCCCGACGAAGGCTCGATGAGGACCGATCCCGGGACGAGACGCCCGTCCTTCTCGGCCTGCTCGATCATCGAGAGCGCGATCCGGTCCTTGACCGAACCGCCCGGGTTCTGGCCCTCGAGCTTGGCCAGGATTCGCACGCGCGGGTTCGGGCTCAGCACGGAGACGTCGACGATCGGCGTGTTGCCGATCAGGTCGAGAACGCTGTGGAAGACGGTCATCGGCTCGACCCGTCGGGACTAGAGCGACCCGCCGGCGACGGCGGGAAGGATCGTGACCTCGTCGCCCGCCTTGATCGGGGTGTCGAGTTTGCCCAGGTAGCGGACATCGTCGTCGTTCACGTAGACGTTGACGAACTTGTGGAGCGTGCCGTCGACGGTGAGGACCTGACTGGCGATGCCCGGGAACCGGGTGGTCAGATCGTCGAACAGAGCGCCAAGCGTGGCACCGGTCGCCTCCACCTTGCTGGCACCCCCGACATGGGGACGCAGGATCATCGGGATCCGGATGCTCACCGTTGGAGCGGCGGTGGTTTCGATGACGTCAGACATGTGGAGAGAACCTCGGATACCGGTCGGGATGACACCCGGTCCAACCGGGCTCCGACCAGTCTAATTCCCGACTGAACCGGTAGGGAATCTCGTCACGCCAGTGGGCCCGCTCCGCCGGGTGTCATGCCACCACGATGACCGGTTCCTCGGTGACGATTCCGTCCACAATGCGATAGCTGCGCAGCGCCGGTGAGGCGTCGCGCAAGCTCACGATGACGTACTGCCAGGTGGGGTCGGGCGCCGACGACACGTCGGTGGGCGACGGGAACGGGTCGGTGTGGGTATGGCTGTGCATCACACCGACAACAGCGAGACCTTCGTCGTCGGCATCACGCTCGGCTCGGAGGTGCACCTTCGGATCGATCGTGTAGACGAGCGCTGATGCCGCCAGGTTCGGCGACCGCACGAACCGCACCACCCTGGTGTTCCCGTCCTCGGTGCTGGTCCCGACGAGGAGTGCACACGCTTCGAGGGGGTAGCCGTCCAGTGCGTGGACGATCATCGCGTCGAGCACCTCGGAGGTCAACAGCAAGCTCACGCCCGAGAACTGTACGCACTCCCCGTTGTGCGGCCGCGCCCACCAGGTGCGAGAAGATGGACGGGTCATGGTTGGAAAAGGGAAGATCAAGGGGCCCGAAGCGGGAGCGACGGGTGGAGCGAAGAAGGTTGTCGCGTCCAACCGCAAGGCGCGTCATGAATACGAGATCATCGACACCTACGAGTGCGGGATCGTCCTCTATGGCAGCGAGGTCAAGTCGCTGCGCGACGCCCAGGTCCAGATGATCGACGCATTCGCTCGTGTCGACCGAGGGCAGGTGTATCTCCACGGCATCTCGATCTCGCCGTACTCCTATGCAGTGGGATTCGGTGCCCATGATCCGAAACGCACCCGCAAGCTGTTGCTCAACAAGCGTGAGATCGCTGACCTGGCCGAGGCCACCGACAAGGACGGGCTCTCGCTCATCCCGCTCAGCATCTATTTCACGAACGGCAAAGCCAAGGTGGAGCTCGCCATCGCCCGCGGCCGCAAGCGCTACGACAAGCGCCAGGCCCTGGCCGAACGCGACTCCAAGCTGGAGATGAGCCGGGCCCTCGCCGCAGCGAACAAGTACCGCCACGCCTGACCCACAACTTCCGTCTCCCGACCCCAGAATCGTGGGCCAGCTGGCTATCTCGGGCCAGGATTGCCGCGTTTTTCCGTGGTCTCCCGGCCCATCGTGGACCGGTCCGCCCGGCTACCGGAGACGTCCGGCTCGCGCGGAAGGCCGAGGATCTTCTCGCCGATGATGTTGCGCTGGATCTCGTCGGTGCCGCCGGCAATCGACTGCGCGGGGGTGGACAGCAGGACCTCGGCGATCACCGCGTCGAGGGGGTCGTTCCCGACGGCGAGCATCGCTGACGCGCCGCTGATGAGCGAGTGCACACGGGCGGAACGCCGGGCGACCTCGGACGCCGCGAGCTTGCCGAGCGAACCCTCGGGGCCCGGTGGACGACCCATGGCACGCGCTGCTGCGGCACGCGCTGCCGTCCACTCGTTCGCTCGGACGAACGAGAGCAGTCGGGCAATCTCCTGACGCACCATTGGGTCGTCGCTGAGTCCCCGCGCCCGGGCGCGATCGATCACCAGATCGGCCCGCCCCGCGCGCTGTGGGTACCAGACGTAGGTGGCGAAGTGCTCGGCCGCTTCTGTGTCCGCCTCGGCGATGGTGCGTCCGGCAGACCCTACGTTCGCATATCGCTGCGGCCGGAGGGTGGCGAAGGAACGCTCGTGTGCGAGGGTCGTGCGGGCGATGCGCCAGCCATCGCCGAGGGCCCCGACGAGGCTGGCGGCAGGTATCCGGGCGTCGGTGAGGAATACCTCGTTGAACGACGCATGGCGGTTCATCTGACGGATCGGCCGCACCTCGACACCCGCCTGATGCATCGGCAGCACGAAGTACGAAAGTCCGTCATGTTTTGGCACCGCGTGATCGGTGCGGGCGAGCAGCATGGCGACATCGGCGTGATGGGCGCTCGTGGTCCACACCTTCTGCCCGTTGACGACCCACTCGTCGCCGTCGAGGACCGCGCTGGTCGACAGCCCGGCCAGGTCTGAACCGGCGCCCGGCTCGCTGAACAACTGGCACCACCGCAGTTCGCCGGTGAGGGTCGGGCGCAGCACGCGGTCCCGCAACTCATCGCTCCCGTGTTCGAGCACCGTAGGCGCCGCAAGAGTCGTGCCTCCTCCCAATGGCGTGCCGACGGCGCCGTGGGACCGAATCTCGTCAGCGACCACGCGATCGGCCCAGGTCGGCAGACCCCGCCCATGCCAGCGGGTCGGCCACGACGGGACCGCCCATCGTGCCTCGACGAGTCGCTCGCGCCATTCCCGCAATCCCACGTCGGGGTCCCAGTCGTAGCGAAGCCATGCCCGAACCTCGGCGCGTAGTTCGTCGACGGTGATCATCGTGCTTCCTCTCCGGGACGAGCGAGCCCACACGCGGCGGACCAGAGGGCGGTGAGGGTCGAAGCGGCGCGCTCGTCGTCCATGGCGTCTCCGTCCACATACATCCACCGGGCGGTGGACGAAAGCATGGACACCAGGATCGCTGCTGTGGTCTCGACGTCGACGGCATGGTCGGCCCACCCGCGCGCCTGCCAGCGGCGGATCGACGCCGCCACTCGGCTCACATGCTTCTGGTGCGACGCGAGTCGGGCTTTGCGGACCTCGTCGTCAGACGCGGCCACCTGATCAACCAGTCGATACAGGTCGGCGTTCTCACGTACGACGGCGAGGTAGTTCCGGGTGGACGTCGCCAGGTTGGCAATCGGGTCACCGCCGCGAGGCCGCTCGAAGCCGACGACGTTGCGCTCGACGCTGCGATCGATGGTCGACGCGAGATGGCGGAAGAGCTCGGTCCTGGACTCGAAGTACGTGTAGAAGCTGCCCCGCGACACACCCGCCTCCGTGATGATGTGCTCGACGGTCGTATCGAGGTAGCCGTGTCGGGCAAAGACGACACGTGCGGCGTCGAGCAGCCGCTCGCGGGTTCGGGTGGCCTTCACCCCGGGCGCGGCCACGACATTCGCCCGCCGGTCTGCCGATGTGCCGGTCGGGATCCATCCCCCACGGGTCGTCTCCCAAGGCGTCGCAGACTTCCGGGAGGCCATCAGCGCACCATCGACACGTCGGCGCGCACCATCAGTTCGGGGATTCTCTCGATCGAACGAAGGTACGCGTCGAGAGTGCGCGGTCGTGGTTCCGGTACGCGCGGTTGCCACGTCGGCGCGGCATGCGTCATGGCCTCACCGGACGCGGCGGGGCCTTCTTGCGAGAGGTGCACCCCCGCAGTCATCACACCGTTTGACGTCACGAGGTCACCGTACGGTAATTCGACATCGATGTCGAATCCACCGTAGGGTGAGGAAATGATGGAGCGCGACATCGAGATCCGAACCGAGGACGGATCGATGACCACGTTCGTCGTCCACCCGGATGACGGTCATGCGCATCCGGTGGTGCTCTTCCTCATGGACGCACCCGGCAAGCGGCCGCTGCTCCACGCCATGGCCCGCACCATCGCCGAGCGCGGCTACTACGTGATGTTGCCGAACCTCTACTACCGGTCCACCCCAGCCTTCGAGCTCGACTTCTCGAGCCGCGAATCGTATGCGCGCATGAGTGAACTGATGCATGGCATCGGCGCCCGGATGGTGGAGCGCGACGCAGCCGCAATGCTCGACGCTGTCGCCACCGACCCTGCCGCAGACGCGATGGTCGTGGGTTGCGTCGGCTACTGCATGAGCGGACCGTTTGCCATCTGCCTCGGCGCGGCCTTGGGTGAACGCGTTCGGGCCGCGGCGTCGTTCTACGGGGCGCGCCTCGTCACCGACACCAAAGGGTCGCCGCACCTGCGCCTCGGCGACATCAGCGGTGAGCTCTACGTTGCCTGCGCCGAACACGACGAATGGGTGCCGCTCGACATGGTCGACCGGTTCGAGGCGGCTATGCAGGCATCGGGTGTCCGTGGGCGTCTGGAGCGCTACTGGGGAACCCACCACGGCTTCGCGTTCAGCGATCGTCCCGCCCACGATGCAACGGCCGAGGCGCGCCACTGGCGCGCCCTGTTCGATCTGTTCGAACGCAGCCTCCGAAACAGCACCACGCCAGCCGGCAGCTGAGCACCGACCGGCACCGTCGCCCAACCGACCGCACACCGAGGAACCACCGATGTCACTCGTCTACGGCGTCATGACCGCCGCCGATTCCATGAAGCCCGTCGGGCTCGTCGCCCACGCACGGCGTCTCGAATCCCTTGGCTATTCGTCGATGTGGGTGACCGACGTGTTCGGACGCGAGGTCTACGTGACCGCGGGCCACCTCCTCGCCCACACCGAGACCATCAAGGTGGCCACCGGCATCGCCCA
>JANPFX010000238.1:0-20843 GCA_031423635.1 Acidimicrobiia bacterium
CCCGGGGTGGTGCTCGAAGGCCGGTGTGTCCTCGAGGCGACGGGGCAGGGTAACCGGGAGCCGACCACCGGGGTCGACGTCACCGAGGAGTACATCGGTGAGCGCATCGCCGAACTCTTGCCCGGGGAACCAGACGAAGAGCACGGCGTCGACCTCGTCGATCCACGGCATGGCAACAGGCGAACCGGCGTTCACAACAACGATTGTCCGCGCGCTTACCTTCGCCACCTCGCTGACGAGCTCATCCTGGCGACCGGGCAGGGCGATCGTCGTTCGGTCATAGCCCTCGGCTTCCCAGTCATCGTTCGTCCCGACGACCACGATCGCCGCGTCGGTCGTGGCCGCCAGCCTCGCCGCGGCAGCCACCAAGTCGTCGACGACCGGCGCGTCGAAGCCCATGATCAACCCACGCATCATGCCGAGTCCGTGGTTCGTGTATTCGACCGTGACCGTGACCTTCCGGCCGGCGACGAGATCGTGCGATGCCACGAACTGCGCTTTGCCGATGCCGAAGAACGATCCGCCCGGCGCAGCGGGCTCATCGTCGGCGACGAGCTCTCCGTCGACGAAGAGCCGGGCCCGGCCGATCGATGTGAGACCGAAGGTCCAGACCCCGGAAACGTCAGGTGTGAACCCGAAGCTGACGCGACACGCAAAGAGTTCGCGCGTCAGACCCTCACTCGGGTCATCCGGCCAGATCAGGTTGAAGCGTGGGAGGACGTCCGATCGCAGTGGCGGCGTCCCGTTGTTCAGGTCATCTGCTGTGACGAAGTAGTCGATGGTGGCATCCGAGATCCAGTCGCGCCGCGGAGGCGGAAGCGTCCGGTGGATCGTGCACCCGACGGCGTCGCGCACCTCGACGCCGACACCGCCGAGTCGATCCCGGAGACAGCTCAGCGGATGGACCTCGTGCACGGGATTGACCATGGCCGAACCGCCGCCCATGATCCGCCCCTTGGCGGCGTTGGGACCGATGACGGCGACGCGGCGAACGGAAGTGGTGTCGAGGGGAAGAGCATTGCTTTCGTTGCGCAACAGCACTATGCCGGCGGCGCCCGCCGAGCGGATGAGCGATCGATCCTCGGGTACGTCACGGGTCGCCTCCGGTCCCGGTCCACCATCGGAGATGGCGCCGATTCGATCCATGAACGAAAGCATTCGACGAGCCGCGGCCCGTACGAGCGAGGCGTCAACGGTTCCCGACTCGACGGCGGCGACGAGCTTGGCGCCGCGGTCGCGCGTCGGCCCCGGCATCTCGAGGTCGAGCCCCGCCTCGATGCCCTCAACCGTCGAGTGCAAGCCGAACCAGTCACTCATCACGATGCCGGTGAAGCCCCACTCTCCGCGAAGTACATCGGTGATGAGCTCTTTCGCATCCGCCGCCCAGGGTCCGTTGATCCGGTTGTACGCCGACATGATCGCCTGGGCGTCTGCCTCACGTACGGCCGCTTCGAAGGGCTGGAGGTACAGCTCCCGCAGGGTTCGCTCATCGATGCGGTTGTCGATGGTCATCCGCTCGTGCTCGGTGTCGTTGCCGACAAAGTGCTTGACGCATGCGGCAACTCCTTCGCTCTGGACACCCTTGACGTACCCAACCGTGATCCGGGCACTGAGATAGGGGTCTTCGCTCTGGCACTCGAAGTTGCGGCCGCCGACGGGTGTGCGATGGAGGTTCACGGTCGGCGCGAGCAGAACGCGAGCCCCCTTGGCCCGCGCCTCGCGGCCGAGGAGCGCGCCGATGCGTTCGACCAGCGCAGGATCGAACGTCGCCGCCAGCGACGTCCCTGACGGCACGTTGACCGAAGCCGGACCGGTGAAGGTCGTTCCGCGTGCTCCCGCCGGACCGTCGGTGACCCGCATCGCCGGGATGCCGTGGCGCGGAAGCTCGGCGGTGTGCCAGTTGTCGGTCCCGGCTAGCAACGACACCTGCTCCTCCAGGGTCAGAGCATCAACCAAGGCGTCGAGTTCGGCGTCATTCACGGGGGCGAAGCTACAGCGTTCCCCTTCGCCGCGCGGCCGGACTGTCGAAGACTGCTCAGGTCGACGCCAAGACGCTACCGGGGCAAGTAGGTTGCCTCTTCTCGTGGCTCCAGACCGAGCCGACCCGAACGGAGACGAACCATGAGTCGAGCACTTGTCAGCGGATTTGACCACGTTTCCACGTCGTCAAGGGACGTGGATCGACTCACCGAGTTCTACCGGAGCATCTTCGGCATCGAACCGATGCCGGGGTTCCCCCGAATGGGCGGCGACGGGCGAAAGATCGTCCTCATCCCCCTCAGCAGCGGGACGACCCTGCAGGCCACCGAGGTCGCTCTCGGCGACGCCCCGGAGCTCCTCACGCCGCCGGCCGCCGTGTTCTATGGGACGGCCCGATTCGACCACGCCTCCTTCCGGGCCACGGACGTCGAGGCGTTCGACGAACTGCTGGCCCGTCTCGTCGCCGCGGGCGCGTCGACCGGAGATGTCCGCGAGTTCGGCACGCAGCGCTTCTTCGCGTTCCGCGACCCCGACGGCTACCTCGCCGAGGTGGTCGTCAACGGGTGAGGCTCAGCCGCGGGGTGCAGTTCGCTGATCAGTCTTCGACGAACCGGCGGACGGTGACCTTCTTGCCGCGGAGCATGACCTTGCGCATCACGGCGATCACGTCCTCCGCCGAGCCATCCGGCACACCGACGACGGAGAAGTGCTCGGCGATCTTGATCGGGCCGATGTCGCGGCCGGTAAGACCGCTCTCGTTGGCGATGGAGCCGACAAGGTCGCCTGCTCGCACACCGTCCTTGTGGCCGAGCCCGATGTAGAGCTTGGCTGTGGGACCGCCGGACCCGCCCTTGGGGGCACCTGCGGGTCGGGTCGGACGCTCGGCCCACTCACCGCTTCCGCCCTTGCTCGGCGGCCGCTTGCGTGGACCGTCGTCGTTCCACCGGTCAGTGCCGCCTCGGTCGAATCGGCCCTTGGTCTCACCGGCGCCACGCTGCATGCGCGAGGACGCGTCGGGAATCTCCTTGTCGTCGACCGTCGCGCCATTCGCGAGGTGGGCCAGACGGATTGCCGCGAGCGCAACGTCGCGGAGCTCCGTCTCGGAGAACTGGTCGAGGATGCCCGCGTAGTTCTCGAGGTCGTCGGCGGTCAACGCCGTACGAATCGTCTCGACGGTGAGCTCCATCTGCTTGGCCCGGAGGTCGGCGACCGACGGGACCTTCTCGATAGCGATCTTCTGCTTGGTCAGCCGCTCGATGTTCTCGAGCAGACGCTGCTCTCGCGGCTCGGCGAGCGTGATCGCAGTACCTTCCCGACCGGCGCGTCCGACACGACCGATGCGGTGGACATAGGCCTCCGGAGCCGACGGGACGTCGTAGTTCACGACATGGGTGAGCGAGTCGATGTCCAGACCGCGGGCGGCCACGTCGGTGGCGATGACGAGCTCGGTGGCGCCCGTACGGATGCGGCCCATCACCCGATCGCGGGACTCCTGGCCGAGACCGCCGTGCAGGGCCTCGGCGCGATAGCCGCGGCCGTTCATCGTCTCGGTCAACTGCTCCACCTCGGTACGCGTCCGGCAGAAGACGAGAGCCGCTCGAGGAGCTTCGACGTCGAGCACTCGACCGAGCGCGGCAGCCTTATGGGACCGCTGCACGACGTAGACGGCCTGCCGGATGAGGGCCTTGCCCGGCTTCGCGTCACCGAGCCCGATCTGCACTTTCAGCGGGTCGTTGAGATGACGCTTGGCGATCCCCATGATCCGAGGGGGAAGCGTTGCCGAGAACATGACGGTCTGACGATCCGATGGGGTGGACTTGAGGATCTCTTCGATGTCTTCGGCGAAGCCCATGTCGAGCATCTCATCCGCCTCGTCGAGCACCACGATCCTGATCTTGTCGAGGGCGAGGGTGCCGCGGGCGATGTGGTCCATGGCGCGACCCGGAGTGGCGACGACGACATGGACGCCGCCGGAGAGCGCCTGCAGCTGACGACCGATCGGCTGGCCCCCGTAGACCGGGAGGACGCGCGCCCCCAGCACGCGACCGTACTTGTACATAGCTTCGGAGACCTGCACGGCAAGCTCACGGGTAGGAACGAGAACGAGCGCGAAGGGCTCCGGTTTTCCCCGGCTTTCGGGAATGTGCTGGAGGATCGGGAGCGCGAACGCCGCTGTCTTCCCGGTGCCGGTTGCCGCCTGCCCGAGGAGATCTCGACCGCTCAGCATCAGCGGGATCGCCTCCCGCTGAATGGGAGTTGGCTCCTCGTATCCCAGCGATTCCACGGAGCTGAGAAGCTCTGGGCGGAGTCCGAGATCGGCAAATCTGGACGGTTCTTCGGTCGTACTCACCACGTAAGAGTAATTCGCCTGGCCACCGCCGTCGTCCCGATACCCTGAAACGGTGGATACGACGACCGATGTCACAGTCGACGAACCGACGAGCGGGTCGGTTCTGGGCCGCCCGGTTCGCCGATTGACGAGCGTCGCCGAGCTCCGAAGCGTGATCGGCGAACCCGCAGCGATCGTCTGCATGAAGCTGACGGACCGCTTGAACGAGCTCACCCGTGGCTTCATCGAGCGCTCGCCGTTCTTGTGCATTGCGACATCGAGCCCGGCTGGAGACTGCGACGTCAGCCCGCGCGGGGATCCGGCGGGCTTCGTCAGAATCCTCGACGACCGGACCCTCGTGATACCGGACCGCCCCGGCAACCGTCTTGCCGACACCCTCCGCAACATCATTTCGAACCCCTACGTCGGCCTGCTCTTCGTCCTCCCGGGCATCACCGATACGTTCCGCGTCAATGGCCGAGCGTGGATTACCGACGACTGCGAGCTTCTTGCGCCGAGTGAGCACGAAGGCCGCGTGCCGCGCCTCGGCATCGTCGTCGAGATCGAAGAAGCGTTCACCCAGTGTTCGAAGGCGTTCATTCGCTCGCAGCTGTGGGACCCCTCGACCTTTCAGGATCGGGCGAGCCTCCCAAGCAACGGAGAGATTCTGAAGGTCATTCACGCAACGATCGATCCGGAGTTCGATGCCGCGGTCTACGACACCGAACGTGCGGCGCGTTACGCGCGCCGTGAAGGCTTCTACTAGCGCCCGAGTAGCGACTCACCCGAACGACCCAAGAGGTCGCCGAGGGCCTCGCCGAATCCGCCAAGCAGCTCGAGGCCGAGAACGTCGACACCGCGCTCATCCTCTTCGCCATGTGGACCGAAGCGATCCGCCATGTGGCCGAGAACGGGCAGGGCAACGTGTTGTTCCTTGACGGATCACCGCAGGGCATGGAGAAGCAGTTCCGTGATCTGATCGCGCTCAGTCAGCTCAACCTCATCAGAACGCCGACCTGACAGCACAACGAACACAGCGCTGAGTCAGCTCAACCTCATCAGAACGCCGACCTGACCCGATCGACAAGCTCCGAGAAGCGGCCAAGATGGTCGGGTGGCCACGGCGACCGACATCGTCATCCTCGGATCGGGCCCTGCGGCGTTGGCCGCGGCGGCTGCCCTGGCGCCGACCGGACTGAGCGTCACCCTCGTCGCGCCGGACCCTGATCGCGTCTGGACGAACACGTACGGAACGTTTGTCGACCAGATCGACGCTGCCGTCGCGAGGCTCGTCTCCGACGCCGATATCTGGGCGCAGGTGTTCGACACGGTCAAGATCGTCGGCGCACGAGATCAGGTCGCCGGCCGGGCGTACGGCCGGATCGACAACGCCGCGCTCGCGTCGTCGCTGCGTGCAACAGCCGAGGCTGGGTCATTCACCGTACGGCGAGGCGCGGCATCGCGGGTCACTCATGACCGCTCCGGAACGAACGTTGAGCTCACCGGGGGGAAGGCGCTCCGATCCTCCCTTGTCCTTGACGGGTCCGGCGCGGCGTCGCCTTTCATCTCCCGCGAGGCGCGGACGGAACCTGCAGCGTTCCAGGTGGCGTACGGGATCATCGCCGACTTCGAACGACCCCCGCTTCCGGACGGCGAATGCACCCTCATGGATTGGCGTGGACCCGAGCGCACCGTCCCGACATTCGGGTACACCCTGCCGATCGGTGGACGCTGGCTGATCGAGGAGACCGCCCTCGCCAGTCGTCCTGCGCTTGGGTTCGATGAACTCGAACGGCGCTTACACGATCGTCTGCGCACTGATGGTCTTGTCATCAAGCACGTCCACGAGGTCGAGCGTGTCTCGTTCCCCATGGATGTTCCGCTCCCCGACCGGGCTCAGCGCACCATTGGGCTGGGAGCCGCGGCCTCGCTGGTCCATCCCGCAACCGGCTACTCCGTGGCCGCATCCCTGCGATCGGCGCCAAGGGTCGCAGCGGCGATCGCGGCCCAACTCGAGCGCCCGGGTGTGGACCTCGAGAAGGCAGCCCCGGTGATCTGGAAGTCGCAGTGGACTGACGATCGGGTGAAGGCGAGAAGGCTGGAGACGTACGGACTGGATCGCGTGCTCACGATGAACCAGAGCGACCTCCGTTCGTTTTTCGACTCGTTCTTCCGACTGAGCCCGGCTGTCACCGCCAGCTATCTCGGCGGCGAGGCCGGGTCGGCGGAGATGGCGTCGGTGATGTGGAAGGTGTTCCGCAACGCCGGCCCCCACCTGCAGCGTCGCCTCGCAACGGGCAACCCGCTCACGCTCGCCCGGTCCCTACTTCGCTGAGCAGCCGGACCGAGGAGCGGAAGTCGGTTCAGCCCTTGACCGACCCGGCGAGCAGACCTCGCACGAAGAATCGCTGCAGTGCGAGGAACACCACGACGGGTACCACCATCGACACGAAGCCTGCAGCCGTGAGCAAGTGCCATGACTGCCCTCGCGATCCGGTGACTTCGACCATCTTCGCGATGATCGGCGTGTTCTTCGATCCACCGAAGACGACACCCACGAGGTAGTCGTTCCAGATGTAGACGAACTGAAAGATTGCGACGGAAGCGATCGATGGCACCGAAAGAGGTATGACCAACCGTGTGAACGTGACGAGGTGGGACGCACCATCTACACGCGCGGCCTCGATGATCTCTCTCGGTAGGCCACCGATGAAGTTCTTCATGAGGAAGATGGCAAAGGGGAGTCCGAAAATGCTGTGCGCGATCCACACAGCGACAACCGAACTGTCGAGGTGCAGGTAGGGAAAGATCGTCGTGTTTCCAATGTGCATGCCACCGGTGAAGAACCGAAGGATCGGGATCAGACACATCTGCAACGGCACGATCAGCATGGCGAGAATGAGCGAGTAGAGCCAGTCGCGACCCTTGAACTCGATCCATGAAAAGCCGTAGGCGGCAAGCGCCGCTACCCCGACCGAGATGATGACCGAGGGAATCGTGATGCGAAAGGAATTGAGCAGGAAGTGGCTCAGTCCTTCGCTCCCGGGACCGGTGGACAGAACGCTGTTGTAGTTGGAGAAGGTGAAGTGCGTCGGGTGGAGGAAGAAGGTCCACCAGCCCGTCGACTTAACGTCCGCCTCCGGCCGGAACGACGACACGAACACACCGAAGGTCGGCACCGTCCAAAGGAGTGCGACCATCCACACGAGGATTCGGCCGCCTCGAGTGTGTGCACTCGCCGCAATTGACGTGCCCATCGACTCCTTGACCCGCCGAGGACGGGCCGGCTTCACAACAGTGGTCTCAGCCATCAATTCGTCTCCTCAATGCGACGCTGCACGCGCCGGTTCCAAACGACGATCGGGAAGCACAAGACGAACAGCACCATGGCGAGCGCTGCCGCCACGCCGTTTCGGTCCTGGACGAAGAACTTCACAAAGAACTCGTTGGCGATCGTGCTGGTTCCGAATCGTCCGCCGGTCGCCGCCGCCACCGTGTCGAACGCCTTGAGCGAGCCGAGGGCAACAAGCGAGGTGACCGTGGCGATCGTCCCCTTGATGTAGGGAATCGTCACCTTGAAGAACGTCTCGTTGCTCGTCGCGCCGTCGACGATCGCTGCTTCGAGCAGTTCCTGGGGTACACCCTTGATCGCCGCGGAGAGCACGACGGT
The DNA here is from genome assembly GCA_031423635.1 of Acidimicrobiia bacterium. Lineage (GTDB taxonomy): Bacteria > Actinomycetota > Acidimicrobiia > Acidimicrobiales > JANYDT01 > JANLQX01. Next base: position 7,980 of record JANPFX010000238.1, read on the forward strand.
GGCAATGCCGATTTGGGCCCAGATGAAGATCACGATCAGAAGAAGCGTGTTGAACCCAGGGCCCCAACTAGGCGGTGTGAGGCCGCCGAAGCCGCGTTCGAGAAGCCAATTCCGGCCATCGGGTCCTCCGCCCATGGAATCCGGAAGGTGGGCGGCCTTGGTCACGGCGTTCAGCAGCCCGGCGTCGAAGGAGAACCCCTTCTCGGCATAGATGAACCGCCACGTGATACCGGCGCCGACGAGCGAGATCGCCACGGGGAGAAAGATCAACGTCTTGGCGATTCGCTCGCCTCGCATGCCGTCGGCGAAGCGGGCGATCATGAGCCCGATCGCGACCGTGACGGTGGTCCCGACGAACACCCAGACGAAGCTGTTGACGACAGCGAGTCGGCTATCGAGCTGATCCCAGATTTCTCGGTAGTTGCCAAGGCCGACAAACTTCTTGCCGGTGTCGTCGAGCACGCTGGCAATCGCTGTGCGCACGGCGGAAACCATCAATCCACCGATCGCGAAGATGAGCGCGAAGATGATGAACGGGACCGCTTGGAGCTTCTCCCGGATGCCCCGGGGGAGTCGATTGATGAGCGCGTAGATGATCAGGAAGATGGCGGCGAAGCCCACAACGCCACCAGTGATCAGCCCGATGTTTCGGAGGAGGTCTTCCATGATGTTCGCTGTTCGCTATCCCTCTCGCAGGTTTGCCGACCAGCGGAAGTCAATCACAGTCCGTGTGGAGAATGACGACCGCAGACCGAAGACGAAGTGCCCGTGCGCAAACGCGCACGGGCACTGTCAGAACGTGAAGCTCTTGTTGTCGCCGACCGGAGTCGATCAGGCCTTGGGCCAGCTCTTCTCGATGTTGTTGACGGTGTCGTCGGTTGACTGACCGGTGACCCACTTCGTGATCTCCGTCCAGAACGTGCCGGCACCGACGGCGCCGGGCATGAGGTCGGAAGCGTCGAAGCGGAAGACGTCAGCAGTCTTCAGAAGCCCTGCGAACTTGGCGCCGACCGGGTCGGTGTATTTCGCCACGTCGATGTCCTTGCGGGGGAACAGGTTCGACTTGCGGGTCACGAGGATGGCGTTGGCGTAGTCCAGCGAGGTGCTGAACAGGATCGCGTCCATGGTGACCGGCTTGTTGTTGCCTGCCGCGAGGATGTCGCCGGCGCCGAGCATGTACTTCGGGCCACCGGCCGGGCTCGGGAGGTAGAACACCGAGATGTCACCATCGTCGCCGACCTTGGTGCCTGCCGGCCACAGGTCCTTGTAGAACGAGGCCTGGCGGTGCATGTAGCACTTGCCCTGAAGGATCGGGAAGCCGCCCTCCTGGAACTTCGTTGTGGCGATGTTCTTCACGGCGGACTCGCTACCGATGTACTTCGGATTCTTCACGTAGGCGCCGACCGCATCCATGACGGCCTTGATCTTCGGGTCGTTGAACGCAATGGTGTGGTTGACCCACTGGTCGTAGACCTTCTCGCCGTTGAGACGGAGCATGAAGTCCTCCATCCAGTCGGTCAGCACCCATCCGGTGGCGACACCGGACTCGATACCGACGCACCACGGGGTGCCACCGTCGGCGACGATCTTGTCGGAGAGGGTCTTCATCTCGTCAAGCGTCGCTGGGATCTTGTACCCCTTGGCGGCGAACGCCTTCGGGCTGTACCAAATGAGGGACTTGATGTTTACTTCCTGCGGGATGCCGTAGACCTTTCCGCCGACGGTGCCGTAGTCGAGCCAGCCGCCGATGAAATCTTTCTGCGCAGACTTGAGCGTGTTGCCGGTGAGCGGCGCGAGCTTGCCCTTGGCGGCGAGCGAAGCGAGGAGTCCGGGCTGCGGGAAGTCGATGATGTCGGGGGCGTTGCCACCCTCGACACGGACCTTCACCTGGGCCTCGAACTGGTCGGTGCCTTCCATCTTCACCTTGGCACCGGTGCACTTCTCGAAGGCCGAGTACGCGTTGGTGTAGTCGACCAGGACCTGATCCGTAGCGCTGTTGCGCTTCGGTGTCAGCTGGGTGACCGTCTTCCCCTTGTACTGGTTCTTGCAGAGAATCTTGCCGCCGGCGATGGACTTCGGCCCGGCAGTTTTTGAAGCGGCGCCCGCTGCGACTGGCGCAGCAAACACGGCGAGTGCCGCGACAGCGGCTACCGACTTAGACAATTTCATTGAGTCTCCCCTTGGTCATTCCGAGTCGCGAAAGCACACTCTGCAAACGCTTTCGGCAACGTAGCACACTGGAAACGGGCGTGTGCCGTGCGTCACGGAACCCCTCCGAGGTCGTCAGCGTAGGGTCGGGTCATGGCCGTCAGCCGCACCCGGAAGGCCCGGGCGACCCGCAAGCGGAAGAAGCGGATGGACGCCGTCGCCCACGACCTCACCGGCCAGCAGTGGGCGGCCCTGCAGGCGGCCTGGGGCGGCTGTGCCTACTGCGGAGAGACCGACACGCCGCTGCAAAAGGATTGTGTCCAGGCCCTCTCCCGAGGTGGCCGGTACACGCTCGACAACATCGCTCCGGCGTGTCGCTCGTGCAACGCCAGCAAGTGCAACGACGAGGTCACCGGCTGGCTGCGGCGCAAACGACTGGACGAGCGCGTCTTCCTCGTGCGCCACATCGAGATCCAGACGGCCCTGGCTGGGCAGTTCCCGTCCGAGCCGCTCGACGAAGAGCCGCCCGCGGACTAACGGAAGAGGACCGTCGCCTTGCCTGGCGTGGTGGTGGCGCCGCCTGCGTCCTTGGTCCAGAGTTCGACCTCGACGGTGCGCGCCGCATCGTCCTTGCCGGTGACGGTGCCGCCGACCGTGAAGGTCTTGCCCTGGAGATCCATGCCGCGGTACTGGCACGAGATCGATTGCACGATGCCGGCATGGCCGACCCAGTCGGACACGCACTGGCCGAGCGAGGCGTACTTCATCCGTCCGTGCACGATGTTGTCGCCGATGACCTTGGCCTGGGGGAAGTCGGCGTCGTAGTGGAGTGGGTTGAAGTCGCCCGAGCCGGCGGCGTACTTCACGAGTTGCTCGCGGCCGGGGGTCTTCTCGATGGTCGGCAACGCGTCGCCGATGGTGATGGAGTCAAACGAAAGAGCCACTGTTCTCTGTCCCGTCGTGCTTAGTAGAAGATGCCTTGGCCGCGGGTGGTGAACACGATGTCCCCCGCGCTGTCCCGGTAGGTCGACTCACTCGTGATGACGAGCATCGTGCCGAGCGCCCGGGATTCCTTCACCTCGAGGTTGGCGACCTTGGAGGTGAAGCTGAGCGTTTCCCCGGCGACAGGGACCCGCACGTAGTGGTGCTCGGTGCCTCCGTCGAGGACGTTCTTCAGCCCGTGCCGAAGGGGCGGCTGGCCGGTGTTCGAAGGTCCGCCGTAGCGGTCGTCGGTCTTTCCCGGGATGAAGACCGGGATCCCGCCGTACGTCGGCGGCGCCGGGAGATTGGCGTAGCCGGCCGCCTGCGCGGCAGCAACGTCGTAGTACTCGGGATCGGTGAAACCGACGCCGCGAGCGAAGCCCCGGATCCCCGTCGAGGTGAACTCGACCGGCCACGGCGCGCTCTCCACCCCGATCGCTGCACGCATCTCGTCAGTCAGTTCGAATGCCATGGGGCCAAGTCTGGACCTCCGAGCACCACTCGTGCCAGACGACGCACGCGTAAGGTGACGGGCGCGAGTTCCATCCGAACCAGAGGGCCCCGAAAATGATCACCGCGTTCGTCTCCATCTCTGCAGCCCCGGCCGACATCGCCAAGCTCGGCGCCGCCATCGCCGACCTGGAGGGGGTACGTGAGGTGCATTCCACCACCGGCGACCACGATCTCCTCGCCATCTTGTGGGTCCGCAGTCACGAAGACGTCGCCACCATCGTGACCGAGCGGATCTGCCGACTTCCCGGGGTGCGGGAGACCCGCACGTCGATCGCCTTTCGCACCTACGGCAGCCTCGACACCGCCGGGATTTGACCCGACCGCTGCGCGGCGCCACAAAGTGCGTCCGGCAGCGCTTGAATGGTCGGGTGCTGATCGTCGTCTCGCCCGCCAAATCACTGGACTACGAATCACCCCTCGCCACCACCACAGCCACCCGTCCGCAGATGCTGGAGCGGTCGAAGGAACTCATCGAGGTGATGCGGACGAAGAGCCCCGCCGACGTTGCCCGACTCATGTCGATCTCCCCATCGCTCGCCCAGTTGAACGTCGACCGGTACCGTGATTTCGAGGTGCCGTTCACCAAACGGAACTCCCGGCAGGCCCTCCTCGCCTTCAACGGCGATGTGTACGACGGCATGGCGGCCCGAGCGACGTTCACCGAGGACGACTTCGCCCACGCACAGAAGACGTTCCGAATTCTCTCCGGGCTCTACGGCGTCCTCCGCCCGCTCGACCTGATGATGCCGTACCGCCTCGAGATGGGAACGAAGCTCACCACGGCGAAGGGCCGTGACCTCTACGACTTCTGGGGTGACGAGATCACCGTCGCCCTACGCGACGCAGTGAAGAAGAGCCCGGGCGAGCGAGTGCTCATCAACCTGGCATCCCAGGAGTACTTCGGTTCGGTCCGGCCGACGAAGCTCGACGCGCCGATCGTGGCTCCGGTGTTCCTCGATCGCAAGGACGGCGGCGAACCGAAGATCATCAGCTTCTTCGCCAAGAAGGCCCGCGGCGTCATGTCCGGCTGGTTGATACGCGAACGTATTACTTCGGCCAACGACATCGTGAACTTCGCCGAAGCCGGCTACGCGTTCGACCCGGTCCGCTCCACCGCCGATCGCCCCGTCTTCGTACGTTGACCGGACGGTTCCGCCCGGTCAGCCCACCTCAGAGCAGATCCGGCTCCGGATTCGGCACCAGTTGAGGCAGGTGCAGATGCGGAAGGTGCACTCCTTGAGCGGACGGAAGGTGGGCAAGCCGCGGTTCGCACGTAACGAGGAGCGCCTGTCCGGCCCGCTCCAGAGGCGTTCCACCCGGAAAGCGTCGCGCCACCTTCGGGAATCGTTGTAGGTACACCTCGATGAACACGGCAGCGTGTTCAGGCTGGACTCGTCCGTCGACGACCCGGCCGATCATCGGGAGCCACTCCCCTGCCACGAGCACATCAATGGCGTGCGGGGCACGAAAGTTCCGCCACCACTTCTTTGCCTCCGGATTGGCAACGAGGATGACCAACCCGTCTCCGTGCCTTGCGTACTGCACGGGCGTCGTGACCGTACGGTTCGTCACCCGACCCGCGTAGCGGACGATTCCCGTCGAGCCCGACAGGACCGGATGCAGTGGAGATTTCAAGACCGCTGAAACGAAGGAGTTCGCGATGCCCATGATCACCATTCTGCCCAGCACGACTCGTGCAAGGTAGGGCCTTTCGTCGGTACCGAGCGCCTTGGCGTGCGTGCTACCGCATCGATCGGTAACGGCGAAGGAGGGCGTTCGTCGACGAGTCGTGTCCAAGGCCCGCGTCGTCGGCCGCTTCGAGCTCGGCGGCGATACGTGTGGCCAGCACCTTGCCGAGCTCCACGCCCCACTGGTCGAACGAATTCACGTTCCAGATCACTCCCTGGGTGAACACCTTGTGCTCGTAGAGCGCGACCAACTGGCCCAGCACATGAGGCGTCAGCTGTGGAGCGATGATCGTGGTCGAGGGGTGGTTGCCGGCGAAGGTCTTGTGCGACACGAGGTGCTCCGCCATCCCCTCGGCCCGCACTTCGTCCGACGTCTTCCCGAAGGCCAGCGCTTCGGTCTGGGCGAAGAAGTTCGCCATCAGCAGATCGTGGTGGATGTCGAGTCCGTGATTCGGCCGGGCGAACCCGATGAAATCGCACGGAATGCGGATGGTTCCCTGGTGGATCAGCTGATAGTACGCGTGCTGACCATTAGTGCCCGGTGTACCCCACACCACGGGACCGGTCTGGGCGGTGACGGGCACGCCGTTGCGGTCCACCGATTTCCCGTTGCTCTCCATGTCGAGCTGCTGCAGGTAGGCCGCGAACTTCCCCAGCTCGTGACTGTACGGAAGCACTGCGTGCGTCTGGGTGCCGTGGAAGTTCCGATACCAGACGCCAAGAAGACCGAGGAGGACGGGGAGATTTTGGTCGAACGGTGCCGTGCGGAAGTGCTCGTCCATCGCATGGAAGCCGGCGAGCATCGACCGGAAGTTCTCTGGGCCGACGGCGATCATGAGCGACAGCCCGATGGCGGAGTCGAACGAGTAGCGACCGCCCACCCAGTCCCAGAACCGGAACATGTTCGCCGTGTCGATCCCGAACTCGGCCACCTTTGCGGTGTTGGTCGAGACGGCGACGAAGTGTTTCGCCACGGCTTCCTCACCGAGCGCATCGACCAACCACGCCCGGGCCGAGCGGGCGTTGGTGAGCGTCTCGATCGTCGTGAACGTCTTGGAGCTGATGACGAACAGGGTCGTGGCGGGATCGAGGTCGCGCACCGCCCCCCAGAGGTCGGCACCGTCGACGTTGGAGACGAATCGGCAGGCGAGGTCCTGTTGAACCAAGGCGGCCAACGCGTCGTAGGCCATCGCCGGGCCGAGGTCGGAACCACCGATGCCGATGTTGACGATGGTCGAGATGCGCAGCCCGGTCGCCCCGAGCCAGCGTCCCTGCCGGACCCGGTCCGAGAACGCCGCCATCTGGTCGAGCACGTCGTGCACGTCGGCCACGACATCGACGCCTTCAAGCATGAGCGAAGCTCCACGCGGTGCCCGCAGGGCCGTGTGCAGGACGGCGCGGTCCTCGGTGACGTTGATGCGTCGCCCGGCGAACATCGCGTCGATCTGCTCACGCAGACCCGCAGCTCCGGTGAGGGCAAGGAGGGCCGACAACGCCTCAGCGTCGACAAGGTGCTTGCTGTAGTCGACGAACAGATCCGCACCCGACGCTGTGTACCGTTCCCCACGTAGCGGGTCGCCGGCGAACAACTCCCGGAGATGCATCAGGCGCAGCCGATCAGCATGGCGGCCGACCTCATCCCACGCTCGAGTTCCGATCACGGTGGGCATGGGGACGGGCGGGGTGGTCATGACGATCCTTTGCGACGGGGGAACTCCCTCCGGAGCACCCGGCCCATGATGGCCGCTCGGCGGCACGGTCCGGTGCAGGAGTCGGTCCTTCCCACAGGTTGCGGATCGCCGGCGCGAAACGGACGGTCCGCCTCAGGTCCGGTAGCCATCGGGCACGGAGGGGAACCGTGGGTCGAGGTCCCAGCCGATGACGTCAGTCGTCTCGACCAGCCAGCGTGTCAACGCCCGCTCCAACGAGCGCTGCACCTCGGCGTGAGCAGGGTCGCCGATCACGTTGACGATCTCCTCGAGGTCGGCCTGCCGGTCGTAGAGCTCGCCCGATTCCTCCTGCCGGTGCACGTAGGTGTGGGTGGCGGTTCGGAGGGCAACGGCAAGGCCGACGAGTTCCGGTCGTTCCCGTTGGAGGCGCGCCTTCGCCTCATACGGACCGGGAATCGGCTCCTCGAGGAGGTCCACGTCGGTCGGACGGAAGCCTCCCTCGGTGACGGCGAACGACCGATGAGCATGGGACGGGTCATTGAGCAGCGGGACCAGGGAGCGGCCGAAGTGGGTGTGCCCGATCGTCATGTCACCGAGCTGAGCGAGAGTCGGCAGGATGTCGACCAACTCGACCGGAGAGCGAACGACGCTGCGCGACAGGCGGGGGTCATGGATCAGCAGCGGGGTTCGGGTCAGCGAACGGTCGAGACCGCTCGGCCACTTCTCCACCAGGTCGTAGTCACCGGCGAACTCACCGTGGTCGGAACAGAAGAGGGTCACCGTGTTCTCGTCGGCTCCCGTTCGTTCAACGGCCCGCAACACGCGCCCGAGCTGGTCGTCGACCCGCGACACCATTCCGAAATACGTGCGCTGAATATCGACCCACTGGCTCTGCTCGAGTTCGTCGAAGTGCTTGACGTCGCGCAGAGCACGATGAAACGCCGGCTTGTCCGTCTGCGGCGCGATCCGATCGGGAACGTCGCTCGCCGTGTGGAGCGAGAACCACGGATCTTCCACCTCGAAGGGCGGATGGGGAAAGATCAGCGGGACGAAGAGCAGCCACGGTCCCCGTGGCGCATCGGCGAGCCATTGCTCGGCCGTGCGGATACACGCTTCGTCGAAATCCAGGACCGGACCTTCAGTGGGGTCGTGATCGCGTCGGCCCACGAACATCGCATTCCACTGCGGGCTGTGCTCTGGGAACGGCGAGGGCGAGAACCCGTGACGCGGCCGCACGAGCCAGCCGCAAACGTCCGTCGACGCCTCAGTTACTCCGGGGGCGAACACGTCACCTCTCCGACCTGCGAAGCACACGTTGTAGCCCGAGTCCTTGGCCAGGCGAAGAAGGTTGGGCTGCCACGGTTTGAGCAGGTTGGTCAGCGTCCGATGCCCATGTACATGTGGGTACCACCCCGTCATCATCGACACGCGGGATGGGCCGCAGACCGGATGCTGCACGAACGCGTCCTCGAACACCGTCGAGCGCGACGCCAATTCGTCGAACACGGGGGTGTGTGCCGTCTTCCGACCGGGAGCGAACGGGGAGAGTGCGTCAGCACGCAGTTGGTCCGCCATGAAGATGACGATGTTCGGCCGCTGATGGGTGGGCATGCCATAGCCTGGGCGGCGTGAGCCTCTCAGACCAATTCCCTGCCGGCGTCCTGACCGGGGACGCTGTTTCCCAGATCTTTGCGTTGGCGAAGGCCAACCATTTCGCCCTTCCCGCGGCAAACTGCACAGGTTCCAACACCGTCAACGCGGTGATGGAAACTGCCGCGAAGGCCAATTCGCCCGTCATCATCCAGTTCTCGCACGGCGGCGGCGCGTTCGTGGCGGGGAAGGGGATCGGCGTGAAAGGCGACCGGGCGTCCGTGCTCGGATCGATCGTCGGCGCCCAGGCGGTCCACACGCTGGCAGAGGCCTACGGTGCCCGCGTCATCCTTCACACCGACCATTGTGCGAAGGACAAGCTCGGGTGGATCGACGGGGTGCTCGACGCCGGGGAAGCGCACTTCAAGGCCACCGGGAAGCCGCTCTACAGCTCCCACATGCTCGATCTCTCCGAAGAGCCGATCGCCGAGAACCTCGACATCTGTGTGAAGTATCTCGAGCGCATGTCGAAGATGGGCATGACCCTCGAGATCGAACTCGGCATCACCGGTGGTGAGGAGGACGGGGTCGACAACTCCGACAAGGACCAGGCCGACCTGTACTCGAAGCCCGAAGAGGTCGCCTACGCCTACGAACGCCTGATGAACGTGAGCGACCGATTCACCATCGCGGCGGCCTTCGGCAACGTGCACGGCGTCTACAAGCCGGGCAACGTGAAGCTCACCCCGACCATCCTCCGGGATGCGCAGGCCTACATCGCCCAGAAGTTCTCGACAGGTCCGAACCCGGTGAACTTCGTGTTCCATGGCGGTTCCGGTTCATCGGCCGCGGAGATCGCTGAAGCGATCAGCTACGGCGTCATCAAAATGAACATCGACACTGACCTGCAGTGGGCGTTGTGGGACGGAATCCGCCGTTTCGACATCGACAAGCACGACTACCTGCAGGGCCAACTGGGCAACCCCGCCGGGCCCGACTCCCCGAACAAGAAGTTCTACGACCCGCGCGTCTGGCTGCGGGCGGCCGAGGTGAGCTTCGTGGCCCGACTGGAGCAGGCGTTCGCCGAACTCGGAAACACCAACACCCTCGGCTGACGCTCCCCGTCACCGCCCACGTCCGCGTCCGCCGCTCGACGGCGCGACGGAGACTGGGTGCGTCCTACTGATTTGCTTCGCGGAAGGCTTCGACCGACACCGACGGTTCCGGGTCGTAGGTCGGAGGACACGTTCGGCACACCGTGTCGTGAAAGCGGGCCGGGGTGTGCTCCCTCACGAAGTCGCGCAGCGACATCTGGGAATCGCGGAGCACGACGTCGCCGCACAACACGCAAGACGGGAACGAGCGATCGAACACGTCGAAGGTCGCCAATGACTCGGCGAGCAACCGTCGCACGACGTTTCCTTCGAGAAGTCGGCTGACCTGGTTCCCCAGGGCCCGCAACGCGCCGCGCTGGGGATCCGACATTTTCCGCGGCACCCGGTCGATGACGCAAAGCGTGCCGAGGTTCATTCCTTCGGCCGAACGCAGCGGCACTCCGGCGTAGAAACGGATGAACGGTTCGCCGATGACGAGGCCGGTGTTCGCGAACCGATCGTCGAGCCAGGTGTCGCCGACCTCGAACAACTCTTCGTCGAGGATCGCCCAGGCGCACATCGACAAACAGCGATCCGTCTCCGAGACGTCGAGTCCGACCCGCGCCTTGAACCACTGCCGGTCCTCGTCGACGAACGACACCAGCGCGATCGGCGTTTCGCAAATGAAGGCAGCAAGGCGGGTGATGTCGTCGAACGCAGCGTCAGGAGCGGAATCGAGAATGTCGTAATAGCGCAGTGCTTCGAGCCGACTCACCTCGTCCACGGGTTTGGGAGCAGACATCAGTTCCTCTTGGCGGGGTCCAGCGAAGTGACGCTGTGCGTCGCAGCTCTTTCGGGTTCCCGTCAATCGAACGCGACATTACCCGATCTTGCCCAGACGGTGATGTATCACCGTTCATACGGCGCGTAGCCAGCTCGAATTACAGGCTATTTACCCATGAGTTCCGGGAGGGCGGCGATGGCATCGAGCGCCTCGGGGTTGGCGAGTGCCTCGGTGTTGCGCACCGGACGACCATGGACGACGTCGGCAACGGCCAGTTCGACAAGCTTGTTCGACCTCGTCCGGGGAAGGTCCCCCACCGCAACGATGACCTCGGGAACGTGCCGGGGAGTCGCTGCGGAACGAATCCTGGCGCGGATCTCGGCGCGCAGGGCGTCGTCGAGCGTGACATCGGCGGACAACCTCACGAGAAGCACGATGCGCGTATCGCCCTCCCACTGCTGACCGAAGACGAGTGACTCGACGATTTCGGGTAGTTGTTCGACCACCCGGTAGATCTCGGCCGTGCCGATGCGGACCCCACCGGGATTGAGCGTGGCGTCGGAGCGACCATGGACGACGATGCCGCCGTGGCCGGTCCAGGACGCAAAGTCGCCCTGGGCCCACACGTCGTCGAACCGCTGGTAATACGCCGCGCGATACCGGGATCCGTCGTCGTCGTTCCAGAACCCGAGGGGCATCGAGGGGAAACTACGTGTGCAGACGAGTTCACCTGCACCGTCCTCGGATGGGAGGGACTCCCCCTTCGCCCCCCAGACGTCAACGGCCATGCCGAGAGCCGGACGCTGGATCTCACCCGCCCAGACGGAGCCAGTCGGGTCGCCTCCGACGAAGCAGCCGCAGAGATCCGTGCCCCCCGAGATGGACGCAAGGTGGACGTCGGCCTTCACGTGCTCATAGACGTAGCGGAAGCCGTCGGGCGACAGTGGTGAGCCGGTAGAGCAGACCGTGCGGAGGTGCTCCAACCGGTGATCCGCCCCAGGGTCGAGTCCGGCCTTGGCACAGGAGTCGATGAACTTCGCCGAGACGCCCAGGAGCGTCAAGCGCTCCGACTCCGCGATGCCGAAGAGCACGTCGCCATCCGGATAGAACGGCGAACCGTCGTAGAGCACCGCGGTGGCGCCACTTGCCAGCACGGACGCCAGCCAGTTCCACATCATCCACCCGGCGGTCGTGAAATACAGGACGCGGTCATCCGGGCAAACATCGCAGAGCAGTTGGTGCTCCGTCAGGTGCTTCAGGAAGACGCCTCCGGCGCGGTGCACGATGCACTTCGGTTTACCGGTGGTCCCCGACGAGTACAGCACGTGCCACGGGTGGTCGAAGGGAAGCGGCACGGTCTCGAGCGCGGCTCCCGAGTGCGGACCGATCCAATCGGCGAACACGACAGCTTCGCCGGGGAGGTCGACATCGCCGAGATGAGCGCAGACCACGACCCTTCGCAAGGTCGGAAGCGCGCGTACGATTTCGCCGAGCCGGTCAGCTACCTCGAACCGCTTGCCGCCGTAGAGATAGCCGTCGCAGGCAACAAGGACCGAAGGCTCGATCTGCCCGAACCGATCGACCACCCCGGCCACGCCGAAGTCGGGAGATGTCGACGAGAACACCGCACCGATCGAAGCCGTCGCGAGCATCACGATGATGGTCTCGGGAACGTTGGGCATCCATGCCGCAACCCGATCGCCCACGCCGACCCCCTCGGCCTTCAGGGCCGATGCTGTCGCCGCAACCATTTCGCGTAACTCGTCGCGGGAGATGGCCCGGCGGATTCCCCGCTCGTCGATCGCCACGATCGCCTCGTCGTCTCCCCGCCACCGCAGGAACGTGTCCACGATGTTGAGCGAGGCCCCGGGGAAATATCGATCGAACCGCATCGACTCGCCCCGTTCGAGGACCGTATCGCCCGGGTAGCCGACGACGCCGGTGAAATCCCAGATGGCCTGCCAGAACTCGTCGGGCGCGTCGATCGACCACCGATGCAGCTCCTCGTACGACGCACCGAAGTGCCCTGCCGAGGCGGCGAAACGCGTGAGGTTCGCCGCCGCGACCCGTTCGGCCGTGGGCGTCCAGAGGGGGTGGTCGGTCGGCTCGTTCGAGGTTTCCATCGTCGGCGATCCTGCCACCTCCCCGACCTCATCTCCGAGCGAGGGGCCGACCGATCAGTCGAACCGGGGACGGCCGATCCGAACCTCAACACCCGGAGACCACAGGACCACTGGCTCCCCGATCGGCGCGGGCAGCCCCGCTGCGGCGATCACCGACTGATCGAGGCGCAGCAGCTCAGCGCGGTGGAGTCGCCACGGGGGATGGTCGACCTCTGCCCACAGACGTCGGCCCAGAAAGGTCGAGCCGAGGGCCCACCGCGCCGACAGGAACGC
>JANPFX010000239.1:0-47176 GCA_031423635.1 Acidimicrobiia bacterium
TTCTTCTTCAGTCGCTCGGAGACGATCTGGGGTGGCACGGCCGAGATCCAGCGCAACATCGTCGGGGAGCGAGTGCTCGGCCTTCCGAAGGAGCCGAAGCCGGGAGCGAAGGCGAGCGCGTAGGTCCGACCGGCGCGTTCGCCCCGAAGCGTCGCCGGGGTCCGGGAACGGTGATGCTGCAGAACACCCCCCAAAGGCGTTGGGAGGTGTTCTGCCCCCAGCGCTTGTCCGGGCGCTGCGCCGCTCGCTCCGCTCAACTGCTCGCAACACAGTCGTCGCGTAGGACTAGAGAGAGGTTGACCCCATTGTTGGGGGCAAGCTCTCTCTCAACGCACCTACGACAGGGTGATGTCGGTCCAGGTGCCCTCGGGGAGGGCGTCGAGGGACCAGGGACCGAAGTGGGTCCGACGGAGCGTGTCGACATGGTTGCCGGACGCGGCAACCATCCGGCGGACCTGGTGGTAGCGGCCCTCGGTGAGGCTGATGGCGATGCTCGGCCGATGCTCGTCGATGACTTCGACGGAGGCCGGAAGGCACGGCGTCGATTCGCCGTCGAGAACGATCGTCCCACTCGCCAGTCGCTCGCCGAGAGCGGCGTCGTAAGGCAGCATCAGCGTCGCCTCGTAGCGTTTCACCACGTGGTGCTTCGGTGAGGTGAGCCGGTGCAGCAGCTGATGATCGTCGGTGAGCACGAGCAGACCGGACGTGACCTTGTCGAGGCGGCCCACCGATTCGACGCGAGGGTTTCGGTACTCCCAGTGCGGCGGAAGGAGGTCGTATGCGCGCATTCCTTCTGACGGTTCGTGGGAACAGACGACGCCGTTCGGCTTGTTCAGCATCACCAGGATGCCGTTCGGGTGATCGAGCTCCTCGCCGTCGAGCAGGACGTCGTGTGCCAAGACCTTCGCGTTCGGGTCGCGGACGGTCGCGCCGGCAACAGTGACGTGGCCTCCCTTGATGATCGGTGTGACTTCGCGACGCGACCCGTAGCCGAGGTTGGCCAGCAGTCGGTCGAGTCGCACGGCTGCACTCACGCGGTGCTCGCTCCGCTCGAGGACGGTCGCAGGATCACGACCTCGCCTCCGACGACGACGAAGCCGAGCGACGCGAACATCCGGAACGATCTGGCGTTCCCCGGAGCGACGGCCGCGAACACGGTCGCGCCTTCGGGGAACAGGCGGAGCGCGTCGACGACCAGCGAACGGCCCCACCCACGGCCCTGCCCCTCGGGGTCCGCCTCGACGCTGATCTCGGGTCGGCCGGCGAGCCCCGAAGCGATCGTCACGAGGCCGCGTTCGTCCCCCAGTACGCGGACGTCGTGGCGGATCGCACGAGCATGGCGGACTCGTCGATGATCATCGAAGTCGGTGCGCTCTTCGAGTGATGCCGACCCTCCGCCCAGTCCTCGGCCGACGAGCGTTGCGTCGAGCACCCCGATCTGCGCCTTTCGTCCATCGGCCGATGGCGTGCCGGCGATGAGCCGCAGCACATCAGGGGACGACGCACCCCCGTAGCCGTCGGCACCGGCCGCGATCAGCGATGACTCGGCGACGGACGTGGCAATGAACGCATGTCCGGTGAACGCCATCACGGCGTTGATCTCGTAACCGGCGGCCGCTGAATCGGGCGGTGCCGCGAGAGGTGGGAGAACGGTGACGCGACCGTCGACCGGAGGAAAGTGGCCTTCCGCGGCATCGAGAAGCGCGCGTAACAGTTGGTTCACCGAAATCGGAGGCGCAGGGCGTTGCCGTGTGCCGGGAAGCCCTCGTGATCCGCGAGGGCGAGGATCGACGGTGCCATGTGGCGGAGAGCCTCCATGGACGCCTGTGCGAGCGCGGTTCGCTTGAGGAACGACTCTGCGGTGATGCCGGAGGAAACCGCGGCAAAGCCGCTTGTCGGCAGCGAGGCCGGGCACCCGATCACGAAGTTCGCCGCCGAGAACGGTGTGTCCTGGCCGAGAAGGATCTCGCCGGCGTTGCGGAGAAGCGCGAGCGCCTGCGAGGGATCGGCGACCGCGACCTGGAGGTGCTCGGGCGCGAATTCGTTGGCCACGGTGCACGCCTCCTCGAGGGAGTCCACGAGCACACATCCACCGTTGACCGACAGCGACGAGCGGGCCGCTTCGGCGCGGACGGACGGCAGCGCCGCGATCTGCCGCGAGAGTTCTGCTTCGACGGCAGCAGCGACGGCACCGGTGAGGGCCACGAGCACCACGGTCGAATCCGTTCCATGCTCGGCCTCGATGAGCAGATCAGCGGCGAGGCGTGCCGGGTCGGCGGATTCGTCGGCGATGATCAGCGACTCGGTCGGTCCCAGGAGCATCATCGTCGAGCAGCCGTATCGCTGGACCTCGACCTGAGCGCACACGACGGCTGGGGAACCGGGGCCCACCACCTTGACGACCTTCGGGATGGTCTCGGTTCCGAACGCAACCGCAGCAACGCCCGCCGGGCCATTCACGCGGAACACGTCGCGAAGCCCGAGCCGCTCGGCCACGACGAGCGTGGCCGGGTCGACCGTGGCCGACGTCGATCGTGGAAGGGGGGGTGTGATGACCACCGTTCGCGGCACGCCGGCGACAACGGCGGGCCCGCCGAGCTGGGCCAGAACGCTCGGGTACGACGCCTTGCCGGCGGGGCAGAACAGCGCCGCTGACGCGATCGGCGTGACCTTCTCGCCGATGAAGAGCCCCGGCTCGCTCTCGCACCACCAATCCTGGGCGTGGCGCGCCATCACCTCGTCGTTGAAACGGCGGACGTTGGCGATCATGTGATCGATGGCGTCGCTCAGGGCCCGGTCGACGTCATCTGCGGCCTTCGCGAACTCGTCGTCGGACACCCGAAGGCGATCCGGGGTGATGTCGACACCGTCGAAATCGCGGAGCGCCCGGCACACTGCTTCGTCGCCGTTGACACGGACGTCGTCGATGATCCGCTCGATCGAGCGCCGCAGCGAGGGTTCGAAGATGTCGTGGATGCCCCGCTGGAGCAGCTGGGCCCGATCCTCGGGTGGCATGTTCGCCCACGTCATCGTGCGCAGCACCGGCGTCGTCATCGGCTCCAGTCTGGCTGAGGTTCGGAGACATGGGTGGACGGGCGGTGGGTGTTGCGAGCAGTGGAGCGCAGCGGAGCGGCGCAGCGCCAGAGGGTGGAGCTGAGGTACGGAGACATGCATGGCGGGTGACCCATCGGGCGAGCATGGAGTGCGCGAAGCGGTGCAGCTCGGCAAGTGACGTTGGTCACTTCCTTTAGAAATCTCGTCCGGAAACCGAGAATGGTTACTCACCACTGCGTCAGACGGCGCAGCCAGACAGGCTGCGCGCACACGTGAAAAAGGAGTCCCACCATGTTGTTCACCTTCCGCTCGTCGAGGCGCTCGCTCGCGGCAGTCGCCGTGACCGTCGCTTCGGCGTTCGCGCTCTCCGGTTGCATCAAGCTCGACATCGACATGAAGGTCAAGTCGGACACGAAGCTCGACGGCACGATGATCGTTGCGTTCAACGAACAGGTCATGAAGTCCTTCGAGGGGATGGCCGACGGCATGACCACCAGCAACACCAAGTCGAAGACGCCGACGACCAAGGCCAAGAGCTTCGAACAGCAGACGAAGGACGGTGTGAAGGAGGCGCAGGCCAAGCTGCCGAAGGGCTCATCGGTCAAGCTGTACAAGAAGGATGGCTGGCTCGGTCAGGAGATCTCGTTCAAGGGCGTCGACGCGTCGCTCGTCCTCGGGGCCGGCCTCAACGCCGGAGCCACGGGTGACCCATCGAGCGATACCAGCAAGTTGGCGATCACCAAGAAGGGCGACCTGCTGGTTCTCGATGGCGTGCTCGACATGGGCGGCGGGACGGGTGACGGCTCAGATGCCGGCATGGACATGTCGGGACTCATGGCCGGCGGCAAGCCGGAGCTCCGGGTGAAGTTCACGTTCCCCGGCAAGGTCGCGACCGCCAGCAAGGGCGGCAAGATCTCGGGCAATTCGGTCACGTGGACGCCGGAGTTCGGCAAGAAGCTCGTCATGAAGGCCACCGCCAAGGCCAGCTGAGCGCAGGCGCCGCCAACATGGCGGGCATGTCCTCGTCCGGCGCAGAACAACGATTCTCGGTGAGAAGTGATGAACGTGAAGACGTGGGGGCCGGTGGCCCCCGCGTTTCGCGCGTGTCCCCGGCGAGCGGCGACTTCACGTTCCGTGTGCGGACATGGTTGCCTAGAGCCATGGCCGTCGACGAGCTTCTCTACGACCCGAGCAGCGCGTCGTTTCGAGCCGACCCCTATCCGACGTATGCGCGCTTTCGATCTGAGGCGCCGATCGTCCTCTCCGCAACCGGTCTGCGCGTGGTCTCGCGTCATGCCGACGTGTCGACGGTTCTGCGATCACCAGACGTGAGCCGCGACATCGATGAATCAGCAATCGATCTCGCCGGTGATGAGCGCGCTCGGCGTGATCTCCGTCGCACGAATCGCAGCGCCAAGTCGATGTTGAATCTCGACCCGCCCGACCACACGCGGCTCCGCGGGCTGGTGACGAAGGCGTTCACGCCTCGGGCGATCGCCCAACTTCGTCCCCGCGTGCAGCAGTTGGTTGACGATGCCCTCGCTCCCGCATTCGACACGGGTGCGATCGAGCTCATCGATTCGCTGGCGTTTCCGATCCCGTTTCAGGTGATCTCCGATCTTCTCGACATGCCCACAGAGCGGTCCGAGGAGTTACGCGAGTGGAGCCAGGTCATCACGCTGTCGCTCGAGCCGACTGCGACCGACGCCGATCTCGAGGCGGCCACAGCCGCCGTGCAGCAGGTGATTGCGTTCCTCATTCCGGTCATCGAGGATCGCCGCCAGAACCTCGGTGACGATGTGCTCAGCGCGCTCATCGTCGCGGAAGAGAGCGGCGAGCGGCTTTCCCTACCGGAACTCATCGCCACCGTGGTCCTGCTCTACATCGCCGGCCACGAGACGACCGTCAACTTGATCGGGAACGGAGCCCTCGCCCTCGCCTCCAACCCGGCCCAACGGGCTCTATGGCGTCGGTCCGGCGACGCGTTGGACGCCAACGCGATCGACGAGATCCTCCGCTACGACGGTCCCGTCCAGCAGACGATCCGTGTGCCCCTCGTCGACATGGAGTTGAGCGGTGGCGTGATCCCAGCGGGGCATCGGGTGCTCACGCTTCTTGGCGCGGCCAATCGTGACGACGCGGTCTTCGACGCGCCGGACGAGTTGCGGCTCGATCGAGCGGGAGCGCCGCGCCATCTCGCGTTCGCCTCGGGCATCCACTACTGCCTCGGCGCCGCGCTGGCCCGGCTCGAAGCGCAGGTTGCACTGGGCACGATGGTCCGCCGGTTCGAGGACTGGTCGGTTCTCGGCACGCCGGAATGGCGAGACCGCCTCACCATCCGCGGTGTGAGCCGCCTCGACCTCGCCCTCGTTTGACCGGTCCTTTGGGAACGGTCAGGCGAGGGGAAAGAGCCGAGGTTCCTCAGCCACCAGGAGGGGTGTAGCCGACCGTCATCTTGGCGGCCGCGTCCACCTGCTCGGCGGTGAGGAGCGTGACCACCTCGGTCGACGCCCCACCGCTCGCGCCGACCGGCAGCGGTTGCCCACGGTGGAGGTGTGGTCGGGTTGGCCCGGGCATACGATCGAGTCCATGACCGCCCACCCGCTCGTGCTCGTCGACCTGCCGGCCGAGGGCGAGTCGATCGCGACTGTGACACTCAACAACCCAGAGAAGCGAAACGCTCTCTCGCTCGAGATGATGGGTGCGTTGATCGGCTCGCTCCGAACCGTGAGTGAGGCGGAAGGTGTCCGGGGCGTCATCCTGGCTGCCAACGGGCCGGTGTTCTCCGCCGGGCACGATTTCTCGGACATGGCCGGCGCCGACCTTCCGTTCCTGCGCAAGCTGCTGTTCACCTGCACCGAGCTGATGACCCTGTTGCAGCAGCTGCCCCAGCCCGTTCTCGCCAAGGTGCATTCCCTGGCCACGGCCGCCGGCTGCCAACTGGTTGCCAGCTGCGACCTCGCGATCAGCGCCGACACGGCGCACTTCGCCCTCCCCGGCGGAAAGGGCGGGTTGTTCTGCACCACCCCGCTCGTTGCCGTAGCCCGCAACATCGGTCGTAAGCGTGCGTTGGAGTTGGCGATGACGGGGGATCCGATCGATGCCGCCACGGCCGCCGATTGGGGGCTCGTCAACCGTGCCGTGCCCGCTGCCGCCCTGGACGATGCGTGCGCCGATCTCCTGCGCCGGGCCACACGCGGGTCCGCCTTCGCAAAAGGGGTCGGCAAGGCGGCCTATTACGCCCAGGTGGACCTGGATCAACCGAAGGCCTACTCCTATGCCATTGAGGTCATGGCGGCCAACGCGGCCGGCCCCGACGGGCAGGAAGGCATCGCCAGCTTCCTGGAGAAGCGCCCGCCGGTCTGGCAGAACCGGTGAGCGTGCGCGGCCAACACCATCCGAGCGAGGACGCCGATCCGGATCCCCGTGATCCGACACGGATGCACCGATACGACCCGAACACCGAGGCACTGGCGCAGGCCGTCGTCCATTATGCGCTCGACCGCGTCCGTCTCGACCCGCCCCCGCTCGACGGTCCGCGTTCGGCGGCCGACCTGGACCGGCTCGGACCCACGATCACTGCTGAAGGGCTCGGGGGGATGGAGGCGCTGCGGGTGTTCTGCGAGCATCTCGCGCCGGCCACGATCAGCCAGGACCATCCGAGGGCGGTGTCGTTCGTGCCGACGGCTCCGACGGAAGCGGCCGTGCTCTTCGATCTGGTGGTCGGCGCGTCGTCGATCTATGCCGGCTCGTGGATGGAGGGTGCCGGAGCGGTCTGGGCGGAGAACCAGGCGATGCGGTGGATCGCCGATCTTGCCGGATTTCCGGCGACGGCGGGTGGAGTCTTCGTCAGCGGTGGTACGGCCGGAAATCTCAGTGCGCTCGTCACAGCGCGCGATGTCGCCCAGCGGCGGTGGGGCAAGCCGCCGACGCGGTGGTACGTGATGGTCGCCGCCGGGGCGCACAGCTCGATCGCGTCGGCTGCTCGCGTGATGGACGTCGGGGTCATCAAGGTTCCGTCGGACTCGACCGGTCGCCTGCGCGCCGATGATCTTCGGGCGTCGATCCTTGAGGCGCGTGCCGAGGGAATCGCTGTCGGCGACGTCGACCGCAATGCCGGGTTTGCCGCCGACGTGCCGGTCACCCCGAAAGGGATCGTGTTCGCCATTGCGGCGACCGGAGGGACGACGAACCTCGGGCTCGTCGACGCGCTCGCCGGTATCGCCGCAATCGCTCGAGCCGAGGATGTGTGGCTGCACGTCGACGGGGCGTACGGCGGGGCGGCCCTCGCCGCGCCGAGCGTCCGCCACCTCTTCGACGGGATCGAATCGGCCGACTCGTTCATCGTCGATCCGCACAAGTGGCTCTTCGCTCCTTTCGACTGCTGTGCCCTCCTCTACCGCGACCCGGTCACGGCTGCGCGTGCGCACACGCAGCACGCCGAGTACCTCGACGTGCTGCAAGACGACGGTGACTGGAATCCGTCGGACTATGCGATGCACCTCACGAGACGGGCCCGCGGGCTCCCGCTGTGGTACTCGCTCGCCACGCACGGGACCTTGGCGTACACCGATGCGATCGAGGCCGCCATCGCCGTCACCCACGAGATCGCCGAGGAGATCCGGGCCACCCCGTACCTCGACCTCCTCTTCGAGCCCGAGCTCTCCGTCGTGGTGTTCCGGCGGCGCGGCTGGACGGCCGAGCAGTACTACTCGTGGTCCGGCCGGATGCTGACCGAACAACGCGCGTTCTGCGTCCCGACGTCCGTCACGGGGGCCGACGGCTCGCCGGAGACCGTGCTGCGCTTCTGTGTGGTCAACCCCCGCACGACCGCAGAAGACCTGCGCGACATCCTCTCGACGCTCGCGTAGCCGCTCCGGCGCGTTCGGGGCGGGTCCGCCGCCGTCGACGAAGTTCGGCGGGCCGGGGCTCCGGCTGCTACGTTCACGACGGTCAGTGATCCACCACCGCGGATCGGAAACGTCAGGGAGAGCCACAATGGTCATCGCAAACGCACTGTTCTCGAAGAGCGGGGGGCTGTGGTTCCTCAGCTGGTGGCACGTGATCTTCGGCGTGTGCTGGATCGGTCTGCTCTACTACTTCAACTTCGTGCAGGTTCCGTCGTTCCCGACGATGGAGGCGGCCCACCGCAACGGGGCGATCGACAAGCTCGTCCCCCGGGCACTGTGGTACTTCCGCTGGTCGGCACTTGCGACTGCGGTCACCGGTTTGGCAATGCTCGGCTGGAACGCCAGCGGCTACTTCACCGACGGTGCCGAGGAAGTCGGCCATGCGATCACCATGGGCGCGCTCTTCGGTTTGGTCATGCTGGGCAACGTCTGGCTGGTGATCTGGCCGAACCAGAAGATCGTCATCGAGAACGCCCGCGGTCTCCTGGCCGGCAACCCCGCTGACCCGGCCGCAGCAGGCGCCGGCCGCCGCGCCCTGCTGGCCAGTCGGACCAACGCCATCTTCTCCATCTCGATGCTGATGTTCATGACCGGCACGAACGGGTACTTCAACACCACGGGAAAGCCATCGATCCCCTTGTTGTGGATCGTGGTGCTCGCCGTGATCGTCGTGCTGGAATTGAGTGCGCTCGGCTACATCGGAGGAATGGAGGGCCCGTTGACCAAGCCCCTGGCGTCGCACAAGAACATCGTCCATATCGGCGTGCCGATCGCCCTCGTCATCCTGATCCTCTGGCAGATCACGACCTGACCGGGTTGCCGCGTCCCGCCGCGTGAAGAAGTGCACACGACGGCCCCGTCGGACCCCGGTCCAACGGGGTCGTCTCGCGCCCGGACGGGTCTCCCGAAGCGGGGTGTTCGCTCCGGGAGATGAACACGGTGCAATCGATCGGTGACGAGGATCACCCTCTCGCGGCGGAAGTAGTTCGGGGAGTCGTGGAAACATCGTGGACATGAACGAATGTGATGTTGTCGGGTCTTCAGTGGAACGTACGCCTCGGGCTTCCCGTCGTCGGCGGGGGCGTGCGTTCGGGATTCTCGTGGCCGCGGCGCTCGGGTTGGGGTACTCGACCGGGGTACCGGCGGCGCAGGCCCAGATCGGGGCCGCCAAGCCGGTGACGGTCGCCGTCCGGTCGCTGTCGTTCGCTCCGAAAAAGTTCGACGCCAAGGCCAAGCAGAAGATCAACTTCGTGTGGCGGGAGAACGTCGCCCACAACATCGTGTTCGACAAGACCCACAAGAGCCCGACGCAGAACAAGGGGAGTTGGACCACGAGCTTCGACAAGGCGGGAACCTACAAGTTCAAGTGCACACTCCACCCAGGAATGGTGGGCGAGGTGAAGGTCAAGTAGTAGCGCCGGAGGTCCTGGCGGGCAGCGGTGCAGTGGGCGAGGTGAAGGTGAAGTAGTGCCGAGGCGCGTCAATCGGTGACTCGGTGGGCGTGAGTCCACACCGTCGCCGAGTCGCCGCGCACGAAGGTGGCGAGCGTCAGGCCCATCCGGTCGGCCGCATCGATGGCGAGGTCGGTCGGCGCGCTGACGGCGGCGATGACGGCGATACCGGCCATCGCCGCCTTCTGGACGATCTCGAACGACACCCGGCCGCTCACCATCAGCACGTGGTCGGACAAAGGAAGGCGGCGGTTGATGGCAGCGTGGCCGATCACCTTGTCGACGGCGTTGTGGCGGCCGACGTCTTCGCGGACGACGACGGCAGTTCCGTCTGGCCGGAAGACACCGGCCGCGTGGCTGCCGCCCGTGGCCTCGAACGTGCGCTGCTGAGTGCGGAGCCGATCGGGTAGCGCGACCAGAACGCTGCGTCCGATCGTCGGTCCCCGGTCACCCGGCACCGTTGGTGTCCGGAGGGTGAGCGCATCGAGCGATTCCGTGCCGCAGATGCCGCAGCTCGATGAGGTCACGTGGGCGCGTCGTGAGTGACCGCCGTGGTGATGGCGGGCAACGACGGAGACCACGTTGTAGTTCTGGACGGCGCGTTCGGCCGAAGGATCGTCCTCCCCGATCCGGACGCAGTACTTCACCTCGGCCAGTTCGACCGGCTGGGGGAGCAGTCCCTCGGTCACGCACCATCCGACGGCGAGCTCGAAGTCGTCGCCCGGTGTGCGCATGGTGACGTTCACCGCCGTCGGTTCGACGAGCGGCGAGCCGAGCCGGATCTCGAGCGGTTCCTCGCCGGCTACCCGCTGTTCGCCGCGGACCCGGCCCTCCGGGCTGATCACCGTGGCCGGAAGGCGGGCGACCTTGGCCCGCCCTCGAGCGGCCACACCGTCGGCACTGAACATGCCTCCACCGTAGGTCAGGCGTCGGGCAAACGTCCCGGTATCGCGCAGGCCTGGTCGATGTCGATCGCGACGGTGACGAACGGGTTGGCGTGGGGCCCGGCGCCCCACGAGGGGAACACCGCCGAGTAGATCCCACCTCCGCCGGCGACGATCACGATGATGTCGTCGGGTCGGGCCGTGGCGTGCACGAGCGTGTCGTCGGCGCCGTGTCCGGCGTAGAGGGGGTTGAGGGCTCGAAGTCGCGACCGCGGATTGGCGGCGCGGGCGTGGAGCGCCTCCTGGATGGAACGCCGGGTGTGTCCCGCACCGGCGAGGGCCTGGGCGTGATCCGGGTTGAGGGCGACGACCACGGCGCCCTGCCGGAAGAACGCGTTGTTCGATCCGAGATTGGCGATCGTCGCTCCCAGTGAGCCGAGAAGACGGTCGGTGGCGGACGGGTCATCGGCGTCTCCCACCGAGATCACGGAGTGAGGTGGCTCGGTGCCGACGACGGTGACGACGGAGGCGTCGGCCGCGAAACCGAGCGACACCGACCACGGCTCCCAGGGGCTCTCGTCCTCCTTCTCGGCGAGGACGGCGCCGAACTTGGCTCCGTGACCGAGCAGCGCCATGTCGCTGATGCCGGGACGGGCGCCCCCGATGTTCGTGAGTACGAGGCGAACCGCGCGTCCGATCGACGCGTTGGCGCGGTGACCGGGTCCGAGCGCACCGAATCCGCCGGCGATGCCGCACGAGTCCCGGGCCGGGCCGTTCACGATGATCAGCGGACTTATGGAATGCGTGGTGCTCTGCCACTCGGTGGTGTCGAACCGCTCGTCGCAGATCGCCTTCACCGATGCGATGACCACGGGGAGATGATCCGGCAGGCATCCGGCCATGACGGCGGCGATGCAAACCTTCTCCACGGTCGCGACGCCCTGGTTCGGCCCCACGGCACCAAGGCTGAGGTCGGGGTCGAGGCCACTGGCGATCACCATCCGCCCCACTCGCTCGGGCGTCGGGACGACGACGGGGAGACCGTCCGTCTGTCCGGCCGCATGAAGAGCTTCAAGAGCGGCCACCTCATCCTCGGCGTCGAGGAACGGGCTGGCGAGCTTCACGGACGCGCCCCCGGTGAACAGGTGGCGGCCGGTCGGTGGGACGCGGGCCTCACGGTCGATCCCACAGCGCGTCGAGAATCGACGGTGCGATCGCCGCGGCGATCTCCGCCATGCGGTCGGCGCCCGTACCGGCGACCGGGTGGGGGAGTTCCACGCGGGGGATGTCGGGCATACCGGCCGAACGGGCGACGAAGTCGCCCTGCGGCCAGAACGCCGTGGTCAGCAGGGCGACGGCGGGCCGGTTGTTGCGGGCGAAGAGGATGCCGTCACGCACGGTGCCGGAGGTGCAGCTTCCTCAATGACCGTAGGACGTCACCACCGCTTCGCATTCGTCGGTCATGCGGGCCAGAACCTGATCGGACACCACGGCGGAGGCGTTCGGCTTCGCGTAGCGCCGCACGATGGTGCCCGACGGGGCAACGGCGAGCAGGGCGCGTTCGACGTGATCAAGGAAGACGATCGAATCAGGAAAGCCGTTCGCGAGAAGGCCGATCACGGCGGCGCGGCCTTTCGGTAGAGACGCAACGCCGTAGGGCTCGATTCGTAACCCGGGAGCCGACGAAGGATCGAGGTAGGTGACCGTCATCGAAGAACTCCTTGCTGAGGCCGGCTCTCCGGCACGCTCGGCTGCGCGGTGCAGTGCAGTGCACCTCATCGTACGGATCGGACGGGCGTTGAACCCAACCCGGCTCCCGCCGGCACCCTGAACCGGTTGCCTTGGCATTGCCCGGTGAAGGCACCGTACGCTCGGACATGCCCGGACCCGCTGTCGAAACCCTCCGCCGCTTCGGTTCCGTCGAGGACGACGGCCAGAAGTACACCTCGTTGCTCGAACTCTTCACCGACGACGCCGTGTACTACGACCCGATGCTCGGAGCCCAGGTGGGTCGTGCCGCGATCACCTCGTTCATGGAGCACATGGAGAAGGTGGTGCCGCTGGCCAATGTGACGTTCCGGAACTGGACCGTCGAGGCCGACGAGAGCTGCGGATGGGCCACGTGGGACATGATCGCCGGTGTCCCGGGCTCCGAGGCGATCGTGATGCCTGGTCAGAGTCTTTACCGACTGCGGGACGGCAAGGTCTGTTTCGTCGCCGACTACCTCGACCCCATTTCATACGCGCGCTTACGTCCTGCCGGGCCGGTGCCGAACGGCACGGCGGGACACGGTCTCGCCGTGCCGTATGCCCCGCCGATCGCCTCGATCGGCGACCGACCGGCCGAGGCGCTCGTTCGTCGCTTCTGGGAACTGCAGGACACCGGCGACTATGGACTCCTTGCACCCTTGTTTGCCGACGATGCCGTGTTCGTCGATCTCGTCTACGGGCGCATGGAGGGTGGTAAAGCCATCACCGACTTCATGGCGACGATGAAGACGGAAATGCCGGCTCGCGGCGTCACGTTCGAACTCGTCGACGCAGCCGGCGATCAGAACGTCGCGTGGTCCCAGTGGTGGTGCCATTTCCCGAACGGCTCGGTTCCCGGGTGGACCCTCCACACCGTTCGCAATGGTCAAATCACCTTCGACGCCGACTACTTCGATGTCGCCGCGTCCAAGGCCCTGAGGGTGGCCCGCGAGAGCGCGACGGCGACCGGCGGGTGAGCGCCGTCGGACAAGATCTCGACCCGGCACGGTCCGGCGCGTTTCTCGACCGGATGAAGGGCGCGTTCCAGGGATCCATGCTGGTGATGATGATCGACCTCGGCCATCGGGCCGAGTTGTTCAGCGCGCTTCGGATCGGGCCGACGACTGTTGGCGGGTTGGCCGAGCGGACGGGCCAGTCCGAGCGTCATCTGCGCGAATGGCTCGGCTCGATGGCTGTCGGCGGGGTCGTGGAGTTCGACGTCGACACCGAGATCTTCACGCTTCCGCCAGAACACGCCATGTGGCTGACCGGATCGGGCTACACGAACCTCGCTCCTACGGCCGGTCTGCTCACGGGCCTGGCGCCGCGTATCGACGATGTGATCGAGGCATTCCGCAACGGTGGCGGTGTCTCGTATGACCGGTACCGCCCGCACTTCACCCATGCCATGGACGCGCTCGGACGCGCCAAGTACGACGCCCTGCTCGTGCGCGCCTACCTGCCCAAGGCTCCGGGCCTCGTCGAGGCGCTCACGGCAGGTGTGCGGGCGGCAGACGTCGGGTGCGGCACCGGCCATTGCGCGAACCTGCTCGGCGCCGCGTTCCCCGCGTCGACGTTCGTCGGATTCGACATCGCCGACGATGCGATCGCTCTCGGGCGGGCCGAGGCGACGGCGTTCGGACTCGTGAACACCACCTTCGCCGCGGTCGACGTGCGCCACGGCCTGCCGACCGACCCCCCGTTCGACGTGCTTTTCGCGTTCGATGCGATTCACGACCAGCATGACCCGGCAGGAGTGCTCAGCCGGATGCGAAGAGCGCTCCGTCCCGGCGGCACGCTCTTCATGCTCGACATCAAGGCGTCGTCGAACCTGGTCGACAACATCGCCGACCCGGCGATGATCGTCTTGTACGGCACCAGCGTGCTGCACTGCATGCAGGTGGGCCTGCACAACGGAGGGGCCGGGCTCGGGACCGTTTGGGGAACGCAACTGGCAACGAGCATGCTCAACGACGCCGGCTTCGAGTCGGTGACCATCCACGACCTGCCTGGCGACCCCACGAATTGCCTCTACGTCTGCACCTGACCACGCGCGGAAGATGGCCGACGGTCCATGATCGGACCGTGAAACGAGCCGGACGGTGCGCTATCGGCGGTCGCCTTTCACGGCATTGAGGTAGTTGTAGATCGTGATTCGGCTCACGTTGAACGCGTCGGCGACGTCTTCAACGGACCGGCGGAGCACGAACGCCCCTCGCTCGTCGAGGAGTCGGATGGCCTGCTGCTTGTCCTCACGGCTGAGGTTCTCGAGTCGTCCTCCGAGTTCACGTTCGACGCCCTCGATGAGCCGATCGAGCGCATCGTGGAGCTGCGGGAGTTGCAACGCTCCAACGACGACGCCGCCCCAGTGGAGCGGCACGTCGGATGGATGCGCGTCTGCCGCGGCGACGATGCGGGCCCCGATGGCATGGGCGACCGGTTCGAGGGCGGCGAGGAACGCTTCGGCACCTTCGGGGGCTGCAGGCATCACCCACGAGGGTAGTGGACCCCCGTCGGAGGTCGCTCAACGGGTTGGGGAGAGCACCTTATCGGCAGCATGGATGACAATCTGCGCAGTTGTGTCTCGCTTTTCAAAACGAAAATAGAACTGGACGAGATCTGCGCTATCCATCTAAAGAACGGGGGTCAGAACGCCGAAGCGTCCACCCATGCAACCGTCGAATCGCCCCCCTTCCGTCGCGACGGTTCCGGTTCTTTCGCAGCGCGATGCGTCATGTTGAAGCGCCGGCGCGAGCGCATCGAGGAGCAGGAGCAGTTCGTCGGGACGGCGATCGTCGACCCCGCGCTCGACCGAAACGGCGAGGCCCCGCCGCCCATCGGGACGCTCTTGCTGTCCTCCGGTGCAATCGACGCGGGTGCCCTGAGCAACGCGTTGGCGGTCCAGTCCGGGAACGGACGGCGCCTCGGCACGGTCCTCCTCGAGAACGGTCTGATCTCCCAGAACCAGCTCGATGAAGCACTCTCTCGGCAGTCGAACATCCCACTGGTCGACCTCCGGCGGCTCGAACCGACCGATGAGGCGCTCGCACTGGTCGCCGAGTCTGTCGCCCGTAGCCTCGACATCATCCCGCTTTCGCTGCGTGAGGGACTCCTGACGGTGGTCATCGCCGACCCCCACGACCGACGGCTCTCCGATGTCCTGGCGGCGATCCCGGTGGACAGGGTCGAGGTGCGGTTGGCTTCACAGGCCGCGATCCGCGAGTCGATCAACTCGTCCTACACCGCACTCGCCGGGATCGAGGAACTCGTCCGAGAAGCGAGCGAGCCCGGCGCCAACAACTGGCAGCGCGGCGATGGCGACGCAGACGGTGCCGAAGGTCCGGTCAGCGAGGTCGTGAACCGACTGGTGGCCCAAGCGCTGCGTGATCGTGCGTCGGATGTGCACCTGGAGCCGACTCCCGAGTTCCTCCGGGTCCGCTATCGGATCGACGGCTCGCTCAACGAGGTCATCCAGCTCCCCATGTCGTTCGGTCCGGCGGTCGTCAGCCGTCTGAAGATCATGGCGGCGATGAACATCGTGGAGAAGCGGCGGCCCCAGGACGGTCAGTTCCGCACCGTGGTCGACGGTCGGGACCTCGACGTCCGCGTCGCGACGACGGCCACGATCTTCGGGGAGAAGGTGGTCTTGCGACTTCTCGACAAGAGTCGCTCGATGTTCGACCTCGTCGACCTCGGCATGCCGAGCGAGACCAAGGAGCAGTTCGATGACATCGTGAAGTCGCCCTTCGGCATGGTCGTGGTGACAGGCCCGACGGGTAGCGGAAAGACCACGACGCTGTATTCGACGCTGTCGCGCATCGCTCGGCCGGAGATGAACGTGACCACGATCGAGGATCCGGTGGAATACGTCTTCCCGTCGATCAACCAGATCGAGATCAACGTACAGGCCGGCGTTACGTTTGCCGGGGGACTCCGCTCGATTCTTCGCCAGGATCCCGACATCATCCTGGTCGGCGAGATCCGGGATGCGGAAACGGCGTCGATCGCCGTACAGGCAGCATTGACCGGCCACCTCGTGCTCTCATCGCTCCACGCGACAGATGCGGCCTCGGCGCTGTTCCGGCTTCTCGACATGGGGGTGGAGCGCTTCCTCGTGGCGTCTTCGATGACGGGCGTCGTGGCGCAGCGTCTCCTTCGTCGCACCTGCACGTCGTGCGCGTCGTTCTACGAGCCGCCTCCCCAGGAACTGGTGTACTACAACCAGAGCGGTGGCGCTCCAAAGACGGCATTCATGAAAGGTGTGGGCTGTTCGTACTGTGCACACACGGGATATCGCGATCGAATCGGTGTGTATGAAATCCTCAAGATGAATGACGATATCCGTCACGCACTCATGGACGATGCGTCGCCCCGGGAGATCCGCGACCTCGCGGTCAAGTCGGGGATGCGGACCCTCCGCGATGAGGCCATCCGGCTCGTCGCCCGCGACGTGACCACCATCGAAGAAGTCACCCAGACGATCTACACCCTCTGATCGGTGATGTCATGAGCATGCTTTCCTCTCGTCGTCGCGGGTTGCGCGACACCCCACCCTTGCCGGGCGCGCTCGATCCGTCATTCGACGCGCATCGTCCGCCAGGCCCACCGAAGGATCAGACCAACCGCGGGCGTCGCTCCGCCGACAAGCGCACCGCGGCTGCTGACGAAGCGGGCCGGGTCGGCGCCGCCCAGTCCGAGCAGCCGTCGGTCCAGGCACCCTCCCGGAACCGCCGCCGCAGGCCGAGGCTGGTCGCCCGCGTCGAGTCGTCGGACCCGACGCCCCGCCGGGTCGCCCTCCGCCGGAAGAAGAGTTCCGAGCAAGAAGCCGCGGGTCCTTCTTCGCGCCGGTGGGCACCCCCGAGGCGGCGCAAGCTCAGCGAGATCGAGCTAACTCCGAAGAAGGTGAAGCGCGAAGAAGTCATGATCTTCGCCCGGCAGATGTCGTCGTTCGTGAGGGCCGGGATTCCGGTGATCGACGCGCTCGGCATCATCGCCGAGGACTCGGAGGACAAGAAGCTCAAGGCGGTGCTCGAGGAGGTCACCGCGAACCTCCGAGGTGGTTCCAGCCTCACGTCTGCGCTGGAGAAGCACGCCGCATCGTTCCCGAAGTACTTCATCAGCATGGTGCGCTCGGCCGAGTTGACAGGTCGGCTCGACGAAGTGCTCGACCAGGTCTCGATGTACATCGAGCGCGATGTCGAGACGCGTCGGAAAGTGAAGTCGGCGATGACCTATCCGTCGGTCATCTTCCTGATGGCGATCGGTACGATCGTGGTCCTGTCGGTCTTCGTGCTGCCGAAGTTCACCGAGTTCTTCGACTCCTTCGACGCCGAGCTCCCATGGTCGACAAAGGCGCTCATCTCGCTGTCGGGGTTCATGGGGGCGTGGGGTGTGTTCCTTGCCCTCATGGTGTTGTGGTTCGTCCTCTTCATCGCTCTGCTCACCCGTCGCGAGCGTGGGAAGCTCGCACGCGATCGGGTGTTCCTGAACATCCCCAAAGTCGGCGTGCTTCTGCGCACGGCCAGCATCGAACGCTTCTGCCGCATTCTCTCGGTGCTGGTCCGATCCGGGGTTCCGTTGCCCGATGCCTTGGCGGTCGCCTCCGACACCACCGGGAACCGGGTGTACCGAACGGCGATCAACCGCATCCGTTCGGCCATCATGCGAGGCAGTGGACTCGCCGGCCCGATCCATGATTCGAAGCTGTTCCCAGCGGCGGCCCGGCAGATGATCCGCGTCGGTGAGAGCACCGGCACACTCGAGGATCAGTTGATCGCGTCCGCCGAGTTCTACGGTCGTGAGCTGGAGTACAAGCTGAAGCGATTCACCGATTTGTTCGAACCGGCCATTGTTGCATTCATGGGAATCGTGGTGGGTTTCGTGGCGTATGCGCTGGTATCGGCCATGTATGGCGTGTTCAATCAGGTGAACCCGTGAGGTGGCGGGCCGTGAGTCTCGAGCATGGCGTGTTCAATCAGGTGAACCCGTAGAGGTGCGTGCAATGGCGTCGTCACGGGAAGTGGAGGAGCGCGGCGACACACTGATCGAGATCCTGATCTCGATCATGATCCTGTCGTTCGGCGTGATGGGCATCTACAGCGCGCTGACCGGTTCGCTGGTGGCCGCGGATGCCGTCAAAGGACGCGCCGGTGCAAGCCAACTCGTCACCCAGGCGGCCGACGCGATCCAGCTGGCCGAGTGGGAGTGTCTCGACAACCCGACCGACAGCTACGGAATCGTGCTCGGGCGGCTGAAGCCGACGCCGAGTTGGACGATCACCGTCGCGGCAATGACGCACTGGGGCCGTTCCCGATCTTTCGAGGATGGATGTCCGGCACCGGCGGACGACGCGGTGTTCCGCACCCAGAAGATGACGATCCTCGTGAAGGCCCCCGGAAGCCGTGGTCAACAGACTGTCGAGCTCCTCAAGCGCCCTTGAGGCGTGTTTGCACGATCCCGGGTGCCACGGAGAGTGGCCTTGGCCGCAACGATTGCTGGCCGTTTCCTTCGTCGTCGGCGTTTCGATCAGGTGGCCAGTGATGGTGCCGATCGGGGATGTGCCGGGCACTGACCGGTCCCCTGCCCCATGAGTCCTCCACACGCAGTGCGCGTTCTTCGCTTTCGGGACCTCGTCCGTTCGGCGCGGGCCCGCTCCGGCGTGGTCAGACGGGCCCAGGGGCACGTCGAGCACGGCTTCACCCTCATCGAGCTGATGGTGTCGGTCATGATCCTCGGGTCCATCGTCGGTGTGATCGGGCTCGTGTTCACGGTGAGCATGCAGAGCACCGAGAAGGTCCGCGAGATGTTGCCGGGCGCTCGGGCGGCCAACTCCATCGCCATGTACCTTTCCTCCGACGTGTCGTCGGCCGTTCCGGTCGACCTCGGGTCCTGGCTGTCGACGGATCCGAAGGCCGCGAGTGGTTGCTCCGGCGCCGGTGTCGACGACGGCACGAACATCCTGCGGGTGGAGTCGCGTAGCGCAACCGATCCCACACTCACCTACGTGGCCTCCTATCGGTTCGTTCCGTCGGCCGCCGGGTCCGGCAAGGGTGAGGTGTATCGGGTGTTCTGTCGATCGGGCGAGGTCGCGTCCAGCCGTTCGAAG
The DNA here is from genome assembly GCA_031423635.1 of Acidimicrobiia bacterium. GTDB lineage: Bacteria > Actinomycetota > Acidimicrobiia > Acidimicrobiales > JANYDT01 > JANLQX01. Next base: position 19,154 of record JANPFX010000239.1, read on the forward strand.
GTGGCCGAAGGCATCGATCCGAACGATCCGCCGATCGCCACCCTGGCGGACGGGAACCGATCGGTGGAAGTGCTGTTTCGCGTGTGGTCCAGTGACTCCTCGGCCTCGATGGTGGCGGCGTGCAAGGGCGCGACACCGACTTCAACCGTGTCGCCGCGTTGCCCCTACGAGGTGAAGGTCCGCGCTGCGATCCGTACCGCGGAACGCGCGCCTGAACTGGTGTCCGGCACGGTGACGACCCCGTCGCCGCGTGAGCCCTGCCAGTTCGTCGAGGCGTCGATGGGGACCCCCACCCGAGTCGGCAAGGATCCCGGCCCGCTCGATGCCCCTGTCGCGGTCGTCGTGCGAACCAACGAGTCGAACGGGGCGCAGTGCCGTGCAGTCATCCTGAAGGTCCCGTCCGTTGCCGGTGCCCAATGCGAGCTCACCCGCAAGGGAGTGGACGGGTGGACCGGTTCCTGCTTCGGCGCGGAGACCGGCACAATGTGGCCGAAGACGCCGTCGACGTTCGCCGCGTTCGTGTTCGACCGCGTGCATCCGGGCACGCCGAAAGACCCGGCCGACCCGCCGATCGACATCGACGTCCCCGGCGGTGACCTGACATTGAGCGTCCGCACGCTCGTGCCGCCGACGGCACCGACCGGACTCGTGATCAAACCGAAGGACAAGTCGCTCCAGATCTCGTGGATCGCACCGGTCCTCACCCCCGACACCCCGCCGATCACGAGCTATCTCGTGACGGCATCACCGGGTACGTCGACCTGCACGACGGCGGTGCTCACCTGCACACTCACGGGGCTCACGAACGGCACGAATTACACGGTCACCGTGCAAGCGGTCAACCGCGCCGGCACCGGTCCCGGCGTGTCGGCGAGCGGGCGTCCGTGGCCGCCCCTCGTGATCTCGGGCACCGTTTTCGAAGACCCCAACTACGGCGGAGGAGCCGGGCGCTCCAGGGCGGCGGCATTGGGGGCCGGAGGAACCGGCCGGGCCGGTGTTCTGGTCGAACTGTATGAAGTGACGGCGGGGTCGGCGTCGTACCTCGAGGGGACGAGCACCGATCCTTCCGGCAAGTACTCGTTCCTGACGCCCAAGTGCACGAGCTGTGCGGTCCGGGTTGTCACCTCGTCGGTCACTTCGGGTCGCTTCGGCGCAACGAGCGGACTGCGGGCGGTGCTGACCTCCGTCGTGTCGCAGGCGGGATCGGGGACGGGCCTGCGGTCCGACGTGGTCGGTGGCACCAACCCGTCCGGCACCGACGGCGGCATCGGTGCCATCGGCACGGCATTCTCGGTGTCCTCCGGTGCCTTCAGTTCTGGCACGACAGGTATGGCGCAGGCGTTCACGATGGTCGACGACACGATCGCCGACGGCTCCGGGTTCGATTTCGGCTTCAACTTCGACACCGTCACGAACACCAACGACGCCGGGCCGGGATCTCTCCGACAGGCGATCACCAACGCCAATGCGCTGGGAGGAGATGCCTCCTTGGCCGTGACCGGCCGCAGCGCAGGCGTCGAGCACGTCGTGTTCATGCTCCCCAACGCAACGACGGGTTCCGGTGGGTCATTGAAACTCTCCGGTGGGCTCCGTGCGACCCTCAACGTGTTCACCACGCCAGCCGGCACGGTCCTGGCAGCAACCATCCCGCTCGCGTCGGCGAGCCTCACGGTCGCCTCGCCGCTCATCGTCGACGCCCAAACCCAGCCTGGCTGGTCGGGTGCTCCGATCGTAGAGATCAATGCGGCGGCCATCGGAACGGGTTCGGATGGTGCGCTCACGCTGACGGGAGGAGCAACAAATGTACGTGGACTTATTATCAACAGATCTCCCCGCTTCGGTATCTCCGTTGCCTCGAACAAGAACCTCGTCCAGGGCAACTACATCGGGACCGACGCATCCGGCAGCGCCCCGTCGGCCAACAACTTCGGAATCGTGGTGGCCGGAACAACAAACATGATCGGTGGGGCGGCCGCCGGCGAAGGCAATGTCATATCGGGCAACGCCGGCGCTGGAGTCCACCTTCTCGGCGGAAGCGGAAACACGGTCACGGGCAACCTCATCGGCCTGAACGCTCTCGGCGGCTCAGCCGTTCCGAATCTCCGCGGTGTGCGGGTCGACGGCGGAACCGGCCACGTGATCGGGGGTGTGACAGCAGGTGCCGGGAACACGATCTCGGGGAATGGTGTCACCGGGACGTCGACCGAGGACCTTGCGGGCATCTATGTGCACAACGCGGCCAGCGGCGTGACCATCGCCGGCAACACCATCGGCCTCGGGACCGACCGGACGACGGTGATCGCAAATTCGAAGAACGCGATCTTCATCACCGGCTCCTCGAACGTGACCGTCGGCGGAGCGACGAGCGTGTCCCGCAACGTGATTGCCGGAAATGCCTCCCACGGCGTGTACGTCAACAGCAACGCCGGCGCCGGAGTGACCGTCCGCAACAACTGGATCGGACTCGCCGGTGACGGAACAACGCCTCGCGGCAACGGGACCGACGGCGTCGTCTGCTGGGGCGGCACCAGCGACAACTGCACGGTCTCCGACAACGTCATCGCCCAGTCAGGCCGGTACGGCATCTGGCTGGGGACCGGCGCCGGGCATGTCGTGAAGGGCAACTTCGTCGGCACCGACGCCGCCGGCCTCCTCGCTCGCCCCAACAACGGCGGCATCTACGTGAGCGGAGGGGCCGCGGTGACCATCGGTGGGACAACTGCCGCCGACCGCAACGTCGTCAGTGGGAACAACTCGTTCGGGTTGCGCATCGAGGGCGCCGGTGCGGTGACCGTTCAGGGGAACTCGATCGGCTCGAACTCCGCCTCGACGGCGCCACTCGCCAACAGCGGTTCCGGGGTGTCGATCGTCAACTCGAGCAACGTCGCAGTCGGCGGGTCGGTGGGCGGCGCGGGAAACCTCATCACGGCGAACGCCGGGGGCGGTGTGATCGTCTCGGGCACCAGCACCGCCAACGCGATCCTCGGCAACGCCATCACCGCGAACACCGGACTTGGCATCGACCTCGGGGCCAACGGCACGACCGCCAACGATGCGGCCAAGACCGCAGGCCAGCCGAACCTGCTCACCGACTTCCCGACGTTCACATCGGCGGCGCTCACCGGGAGCACCCTGACCGTGAGCGGCTACGTCGGGACGGCAGCCGGTCAGGCGACATTCGCCAACCACCGTGTTGAAGTGTTCAAAGCCGACAACGACGCTTCCGGCAATGGTGAAGGTGCGGCCTACGTCGGCTCCGTCACCACCGACAAGAACGGCAACTTCCAGGGGCCGATCACCATCCCACTAGGTGTCACGCTCTCGACAGGAACGACGAAGGTCACCGGAACGGCGACCGACACGAACGGCAACACGTCAGAGTTCGGGACGAACTTCACGGTCGGCGCCAACGGGCAGGGAGCGTCGATGTGGGTGGACGCATCCGACATCGACGGCGACGGGAACGATGGGAACGAACCGGCGGTGAACTCGAGCATCGGACAACTCACCGACAAGAGCGGGAACGGCCGCCATTTCGTCTCCCAAGCCGGCAGCCAACCGACGGTGATCTCGTCCCCGTCCTTCCCCCGCAAGGTGCTGCGCTTCTCACCGTCGCAATGGATGCGGCAGAGCTACAACTTCGCCGCCCCGTCGACGGTCATCTACGTGGCGCGGGCCCGCACCGCCGGAAGTGGCCGGATCCTCCAGGGCGTGGCGAACAACTGGCTCCTTGGCTGGTGGGGCAATCTCGAAGGTGTCGCGTATCACGACGGATGGGTGAGCTACCCCGGCTACACGGCCACGCAAACCCCTCGGGTCATGAGCTCGGTGATCCGTGGCCCGGGGCAGCCGACAGACGTGTTCGTCGACGGCATCGCCGCGGCCAGCTCCACCGCCGGGCAGACCGGTCCCAACGGTCTGGCCGTGAACGCCGGTGGCTACGCGAGCGAGACCACCGACGCCGAGGTCGCCGAGATCCTCGTCTTCCCGCGGGTGATTGACCCGGCCGAAAGGCTCTCGATCGAAATCGGGTTGGCCACGAAGTGGGGAATCTCGACGTCGAACATGCGGCTCGCTGCGGCGTCGGTGACGAGCCAATCGGGGAGCAACGGGGTGCCCGTCTCCGTGCGCCCCAAGGTCCTCGTCACCGGCTTCGGAGCCGCGCCGGTACCGGGCGTCTACGTGACGTTCACCGCCGGCCCCGGCGGAACCGTCGGGGGCTCGTCGACGGTGACGGTGCCCACTGACGCCGACGGTATCGCCACCGTGCCGTCCTGGGTACCCGGCGCTTCCGTCTGCATCGACCGGCTGACGGCGACGAGCGCCGCGAGCACCGATGTGGTCAAGTTCACCGCCCTCAAAGGCGGGTGCCCCGTGCCGTATGGCGTCAGCGGCGCCTCGATGTGGGTCGACGCGTCCGATACCGACGGCGACGGCAACGCCGCGAACGAACCGGCGCTCAACACGAGTGTCATGCAGTTGACCGACAAGACCGGCAATGACCGCAACTTCGACTCCGCAGCCGGAAAGCAGCCGACGCTTATCGCCTCGTCGGCATTCTCGAAGAACGTCCTGCGGTTCACCGCGGCACAGTGGATGAAGCAGACGTACGACTTCGGAAGCCCGTCGACGGTCATCTACGTCGCCCGTTCGCGTTCGACGGGGAACGGCCGCATCCTCCAGGGTGTGGCGAACAACTGGCTCCTCGGATGGTGGAACGGCCAGGAACGGGTCGCGTACCACGACGGCTGGATCTCCTATCCGGGGGTGCCGGGCACGACGAATGCCCGGGTGGTCTCCAGCGTCATCCGCGGCGGTGGGCAACCGACGGAGATCTCCGTCGACGGCATCGTCGTCACCTCGAACACCGGCGGCCAGACCGGTCCGAACGGCCTTGCCGTCAACACCGGCAATGTCGCCGGGGGCGAGGTCACCGATGCCGAGGTCGCAGAGATCCTCGTGTTCCCCCGCGCGCTCACGACCACCGAGCGGTCGGCCATCGAGGTCGGTCTGTCGGTGAAGTGGGGCCCGGCGACCATCACCACCCTGACGGCGACCACACCGACATCGCAGACCGGGGCCAACGGCACCCCAGCCGCAACGCCACCGAAGGTGCGGGCCACCGGCTTCGCTGCGGCGCCTGCCGTCGGCGTCACTGTCACCTTCACCGCCGGTGCGGGTGGCACGGTCGGCGGGGCGTCATCGGTGACGGTCCTCACCGATGCCAATGGCATCGCCACCGCCCCGGCCTGGATACCCGGCTCGCCGACGTGCGCCGATCGTCTGACAGCGTCGACGCCGGGCACTCCGGACGTGGTCAAGTTCTCGATCGCGAAGGGAGGTTGCCCGGTCCCCTACGGCGTGACCGGGCCGTCGATGTGGGTCGACGCCTCTGACACCGACGGTGATGCGAATCCGGCGAACGAGCCCGCATTGAACGCTGGCGTGCTTTCGCTGATCGACAAGAGCGGGAACATCCGAGACTTCGATGCCATGGCCGGGTCGCAGCCGACCCTTGTCTCCTCGCCGGCCTTCGCCAAGAACGTCCTTCGCTTCACCCCGAGCCAGTGGATGAAGCAGAGCGCGAACTTCGGTTCGCCCTCGACGGTCATCTACGTCGCTCGGGCCCGGACGACATCGTCGAACCGCATCTTGCAGGCCATCGGGAACAACTGGCTCCTCGGGTGGTGGAGCGGACAGGAAGAGCGCGCCTACATGGACGGATGGGTTCAGGTGACCGGTGTTGCGCCCACGACCAAGGCCCGGATCATGAGCGCGGTCGTCCGCGGCAGCGGTGCGACGGACTTCGCCGTCGACGGGATCGTGACCTCGAGCAACTCCGGCGGCGTGAGCGGTCCGAACGGTCTCGCCGTCAATGGTGGCGGTGCGTACCCGGGGGAGGCGACCGACGCCGAGATCGGCGAGATCCTCGTGTTCCCGCGTGCGCTGACGAACACCGAGAGGCTCGCTGTCGAATCCGGACTCGCGGCGAAGTGGGGTGTCGGTCTCGGACAGACGCTCAGCGCGACAACAACGCTCACACCAGTCGGCACGCGCGGTCTGGTCGTCCCGGCTTCGCCTCAGGTGAGAGTGACCCTCGCTGATGGAACCAACGTCGCCGGAGCTACCGTCACCTTCGCCGTGAGCCGGGGCGGCGGAACCGTCGGCGGCGGCGCGTCGGCCAACGCAGTCACGAACTCCAGCGGGATTGCGACCTCGCCGTCATGGCTGCTCTCGTCGGCTGCCGGGTATCAAGAACTGACCGCAACGTCTGCGCTGACGAGGACGCCCGTGGTCTTCACGGCCGACACCGGCGCGTGTCCGGCCTACGGCGTCTGCACCGTTCCCGCGATGTGGGTCGATGCATCCGACACCGACGGTGACGGTGTCTCGTCGAACGAGCCCGCGCTCGGAAGCAGCATTCTCCAACTCGCCGACAAGTCGGGGAACAACCGCCCCTTCGCCTCGCAGCCCGGCAGCCAACCCACCATGACTGCCTCATCGGGTTTCTCGAAACCAGTGCTCGGCTTCACCCCGAACCAGTGGATGCGTCAGACGTACGACTTCGGCTCGCCGTCAACGGTGATCTACGTGGCCCGCGCCCGCACCGCCTCCTCCGGGCGCATCCTTTCCTCGATCGGGAACAACTGGCTCCTCGGATGGCACGGCAACCTGGAGGGAGTCGCCTACTTCAACGGCTGGGTGGCCTATCCGGGTCCGACCCACACCACCGCCGGGCGCGTGATGTCGGCCGTGATCCGTGGCGGATCGGCCAACAGCGACTTCGCCATGGACGGCATCGTGAAGGTCGCCAACACCAACGGCGTCGCGGGACCAAACGGCCTGACCATCAACAACAGCGGCGAGAACACCGACGCCGAGGTAGCCGAGATCGTGGTGTTCCCGCGTGCCTTGAGCGACGCCGAGCGATTCCGGGTCGAGACCGGGCTTGCTGCCAAGTGGGGACTTGCCATCGCCAACCCGGTCACGTCCGGTCTTGTCTCGTCGTTGGACGCCAACAACCTGTCGTCGATGTACCAGACCTCTGCGGGGACGACCCCGGTGACCGCTGCCGGCCAGCCGGTGTGCCGATGGACCGACCTCTCGGGAACGGGCAACCATGCGGTGCAGCCGACGACTGCTTCCTGCCCGGCCTACGGCACCGATGCGGTCGGAGGCTTCCTCAACTTCTCGCTGAACGGATTCGTCACGACGAGCCCGACGCTCTCCCCCGATGCAACCGTGCTCGTGGTCGCGCAGAGCAACACGAGCACGTGGAACAACTACGGATGGCTGGCGTCGGCGAGAGGTCCCAACGGCTTCATCGTCCATCCCGCCGCCGGTTCCACGAATGTCGACTTCTACCCGGTCAACTCCGGCGGTTCCTACACCTACGTCGGCTCGCTCGCGTCGCCCAACCCGACGAATCCGACCCTGTACAGGATGACGATGAGTGGATCGAACCCGGTCACCGGGTCGTACGGTTTGAACGGCTCGTCGACGAACTACTCCGCCGCTGGCGTCGTTCGCGTGGCCGGCTCCGTCCTCGTCACCCTCGGACGCGACGGGAACCTCGGCCGGCCTGGCAATGGCCGCTACCGCGAGGTGCTGATCTACAACCGGGCGCTCTCTCCGGCCGAGCTCACCCAGGTCGAGACGTACCTCCGCGCCAAATGGGGTGCCGGATGAACCCGGGGGAGGACGAGCCGATCGTGAAGGACGACGCCGACGAGAACGGCTCGACGCTGCTCCTCATCCTCGTGTTCCTCACGTCGATCGGGCTCCTCGGTGCGGCACTGATGAACTACGAGATCGCGCTCACGAAGCAATCGTTCTCCACCCGGCGGGTGCAGACCAGGGAGGCGGGGGCGAACACGGGGCTGGAATGGGCGGTCAACAGCCTCAAGCAGGGCAAGGACGGCTTCTGTCAGGGAGGATACGACCGCGACGTTTTGACCGTCGGCGGACGCGAGGTCGAGGTGCGCTGCCGCGCCGATGACGCCGATCGCAACGCGGACAGCAACGTCGCCGTGTTCTTGAACCGCTCGGCGCCGGCGGAGCTCAACGTGCTACGAACCAGCGGCACCCTCGGTCCCGACGGCTCAACCCAGATCGCCGGACCGGTGTACCTCGGCGTGAAGGGTGGTTGGTCGATCGAGTCACCGCTGCGGGTCGACGGCGATGTGCTCGTCGGAACCGAAGACGGCCGCTGCGAACCGAACGAGACGCTCGACCTGCCGGAGAACTTGACCGCGCTGTATGCGAACGCCCGCAACTGCAGCACTGACCTTTCGACGGTGACGCCACAACCGGTTCCGCAGCCTTGTGCGGTCTACGAGAAATGTCCGGATCCCGAGCCCCGGCTCCTCGACGTGAAGGGCAACGAGACGAAGTCCGCGCCGGCCTGCAAGGTCTTCTTCCCGGGGTACTACCGCACAGCACCCGTGCTGGCCGGGAACAACTACTTCGTGCCGGGCACGTACTACTTCGAGTTCGACGAGGAGTGGCGGATCGCTTCGGCCGTCCGGGGCGGTGATCCGGCCCCCGAGACGGGTGTCGCCGAGGCCGCGCAATCGGCAACATCGATCCCACGCTGCGCTGGAGCTCCGCCGCCGATGGAAGCGTGGGGTGTGACGTTCGTGTTCGGCGGCCGGTCGACCATGCGGATCATGGATACCGCCAGGGTCGAGCTGTTCTCCTATGCGACGAAGGAAGCCGAGCTCCCCAACATCGTGTCGGGCGGGCAGAAGCAGACGACCGAATGGGCGCGCCCATCAGAGTTCACGTTGGAACGGAACCTGGTCATCGTCGGTGGTGGCTCGCCGGAGTTCCTCCTCCATTCGGGGATCTACGCCCCGGACTCAGCGGTCTCGATGACAGGGACTTCGAGCGCCGTCGAGAAGATCGGGGGCACCGTCGTGGTCGGCCGGCTCGAGCTCAACGGCGAACGTTCCGTGCCGAGCAAAGGTGTCTCCGACCCGTCGGCCGCAGTGCCGGGCAACATTGGCATCTTCGCCCGATCGGGTACCGCGAAGAAGTTCGTCCTGATCGCCCGGAGCTGCCCCGGGGGACGGGACGTCATCACCCGAAACGCGTGTTCCAACCCGCCGATCGGCTCTCTCGAGCCGGAGCTCTGCGCGGTGGCATCGGCGACCGTGTACGACGACGGTCGCCGAACGCTCTATGTCGACAACTGGCGAGTCGATCGGGACCCATCCCGGTTCGATCCTGCAACGTGTGTCCTTTCCTGAACGCGTATTCCGCAGATTTCCGAGAAACCGTCGATAGGTAGACCACGAAATGGTCGACGCCGTGTCAGCCGTTCGACTCCTACGCCCACCGGTTCTTCCCGGGAGGGAATACCCAGAAAGGCAGAAACTCGAACATGTTGAAGCGACTCAAAGTCCAGAAGAACGAAGGTGGGTTCACGCTCGTTGAACTCCTGATCGTCGTGTTGATCCTCGGCGCTCTTGCGTCCACGGTCGTCGTCGCGTCCGGAGGTTTCAAGGACAAGGGTGCCCTGGAGTCGTGCCGCGCCGCCCGCACCACCTACGAAACCTCGTTCGAGGCCTATCGCGTCGACGACGCGGACGGCATGTATCCGATCACGAACGCCCAGATCATCCCGAAGTACCAGAAGGCCGCCGGCGGATCCAGCGCAACGACCTCGGGCACTCCGCAGGTCGCCGTCGTCAAGGGCAAGGGCTGGACCTTCACGCTGACCTACGGCGCTGCCGATAGCGTCGTGACCACCGGTTCCACGGCGGCGCCGGTGTTCAGCGCCTTCACCCCGGCCTCCTGCGCCAGCTGACTCCGTACCGGCTCGGCCGGAAGACATCTTGAGACCGACGACGGACCAGCCCTGGTGACCGGTCCGTTTTCGTTCGATCCCAGGAATCGGTTCAGCGCAGGGGAAACACAGTCTTCACACGCTGCTGGGTCGGAAACGTTGACACTTTGTAAAGTTCGCGACGAGAATGCGTCGTGGGCACAACCTCCATTCCGTCGGAGCAATCGATTCCCGCGGCGCTTTCGGGGCTTCGCGTCGATGGCACGCGGCTGTTGCGACGCATCCACGATCTCGGGGCGATCGGTCCGATCACCGGTGCCAACGGCGAGCCGGGAAGTGCTCGTCTTGCGCTCACCGATGATGACCGCCGTGGCCGTGACCTCGTGGTGACGTGGATGCGTGATCTCGACCTCGATGTCCGCGTCGACGCCATCGGCAACGTGATCGGGCGCCGCGCCGGTAGCGATCCGACGCTCGCCCCGGTCATGACGGGCAGCCACATCGACACGGTCCGGACCGGTGGTCTCTACGACGGCAATCTGGGGGTGCTCGCGGGGCTCGAGGTGATCGAGACACTCGCCACTCGGGGCGTCGTCACCCGTCGACCGCTCGAAGTCGGCTTCTTCACCAATGAGGAAGGCGCCCGGTTCAACCCCGACATGATGGGCAGTCTTGTCTACGTCGGTGGGCTGACGGCGGAGACCGCCTATGACGTGGTGGGAATCGATGGGGCGCGGGTTGGTGACGAGCTCGATCGGATCGGCTACCGCGGGACGACCCCGTGTCCGGGAACCACTCCCCATGCCTTTGTCGAACTTCACATCGAGCAGGGACCGGTCCTGGAGGCCGAGGGTGTGCGCTTCGGAGCGGTGACTGGTGTGCAGGGCATCTCCTGGCAGGAGGTCACCATCACCGGCCAGTCGAACCACGCCGGCACCACCCCGATCGCGCTTCGACACGACGCCGGCTACGCCGCCGCCCGGATCTCCACCTTCGTCCGCGACCTGGCTGTCGAGTTCGGTCCGCCCCAGGTCGCAACAGTAGGTGCACTTACCTTGCATCCGAATCTCGTGAACGTCGTGGCCGGGTCCGCGGTTGTGACCGTCGATCTGCGCAACACCGACGAAGCATTGCTCAAGCGTGCCGAAGAGCGCCTCGCCGAGTTCATCCGGCAACTCGAGACCTCCGAAGGCGTGGCCATCACGAGTCGTCGGCTGGCCCGGTTCGAGCCCGTCACCTTCGATGACCGCGTGGTGTCGCTGGTCGAAGCAACAGCCATCCAACTCGGTGCTTCGGTGAAGCGCATGCCGAGCGGCGCCGGCCACGATGCCCAGATGTTTGCCCGTATCTGCCCGGCCGCAATGATCTTCACGCCCAGCGAGAAGGGCATCAGCCACAACCCGGCCGAGCACACCGATCACGCCGACCTCGTCATGGGCGCCGACATCCTGCTCCAGACGCTTCTCGTTCTTGCGGAAACGGATCTTGTCGGATGACCCGGAACCTTCACGTCGGGGCTGCCCAGATGGGACCGATCGCGAGGGACGAGACGCGGTTCGAGGTGATCGACCGCTGCATCACCCTGCTCCGGTCCGGGGCCGATCGCGGTTGCGCCATCGTCGCCTTCCCCGAGCTCTGCCTCACGACGTTCTTCCCGAGATGGTGGAGCGATGACACTGCGGAGATCGAAAGCTGGTTCGAGCGTTCGATGCCGAACGACGCCACCCAACCCCTCTTCGACGAGGCCCGTCGGCTCGAGATCGGTTTCACTCTCGGCTATGGAGAGTTGGTCACCGGCTCCCATGGCGTGACTCATCGGTACAACACGCAGATGCTGGTGGAGCGCGATGGTTCGATCGTCGGCAACTACCGCAAGGTGCACATCCCGGGCCACGAGCACCACGAGCCGTGGCGCCCGTTCCAGCATCTCGAGCGTCACTACTTCGAGAGCGGACCCGACGGGTTCAACGTGTGGCGATCGTTCGGAGGAATCGTCGGCATGGCGACCTGCAACGACCGACGCTGGCCGGAGACCTATCGCGTCATGGGGCTGCAGGGGGTCGAGCTCCTCCTGATCGGCTACAACACGCCGATCTTCTATGCCCCCGACCCAGGCCAGAACTCCTTGCAGGGGTTCCACAACGATCTGTGCATGCAGTCGGGGGCCTATCAGAACGGTACCTGGGTCGTCGGGGTGGCAAAGGGCGGCACCGAGGAGGGAGTCGAGTCGCTGTGTCAGTCGGCGATCTACGCACCGTCCGGCATGGTCGCAGCGCGAGCCCTGACCACCGGTGACGAGCTCATCAGCGCCGTGTGCGATCTCGACCTCTGCGCCAAGTTCAAGTACACGCTGTTCCAGATGGACCGCTATCGCGAGCCGCATCACTACACCCGCATCACGTCGCAAAAGGGAGTGGTCGAACCACCGGCGCACCCCGACCACACCCCCGTCAAATTCCGTCCGACGCCCCTCGGCTGACGGCCTGCCACCGGAGACACTATGAGCACGTACCTCAGCGACGCCGATCGAGTCCCGCTCACGGTCAACGGAACCACGACGACCGTGTCCGCACGCCATCCCCATCTTCTTGCGGCGATCCGCGAGGAGCTCGGACTCACCTCGGCCAAGGACGGCTGTTCCCCACAGGGCCAGTGTGGATGCTGCACGGTGCTGATCGACGGCAAGCCGGTCGTGTCGTGCACCATGTCGCTGGACCGGGTTGCCGGGAAGTCGATCGACACGATCGAGGGATTCGATGCCGGCGAGATGGATCGCTACGCCGACACGTTCGCGGCGTGCGGCGCGCTGCAGTGCGGCTTCTGCACCCCTGGCATCGTCGTCCGCGCGAAGGCGCTGATCGACAGGAAGGGCGAGTCCCTCACCGAAGAGGAGACCCGGCGCCATCTCGGCGGACATCTGTGCCGCTGCACGGGATACGTGAAGATCCTCGATGCCATCGAGGCGCTCGCCAAGGGCGAGCACCGGTCGCCTGCGGTGAACGGCGGGATCGGATCGAGCGGCGTGAAGTACGAAGGTCGCGACCTTGCGATCGGTATGCGCGCGTATATCGATGACATGAGGGTGGAGGGCATGGCACACGGCGCGCTCGTCCTCGCCGAGCACGCCCGCGCCGACATCATCAGCATCGACACCTCGGAGGCAGAAGCGATTCCGGGGGTGGTCGGCGTCTTCACGGCCGCCGATGTGCCGGGAGCACTCAAGACCGGTCTGATCCACAAGGACTGGCCGCTCATGATTCCCGTGGGGGGACGTACGAGCTTCCTCGGCGACGTGCTCGCCGTGGTCATCGCCGAGGATCGCGAGGTCGCACGGCGCGCGGGCGCCGCGGTCCGCGTCCGGTACGACATCCTTCTCCCGATCACCGACGCGGTCGCGGCCATCGGTGATCCCGAACACGCCGTATGGGGTCTCGAAGGAAACGTGCTGTCGACGACGAAGTACGTCCGTGGCGATGTCGACGTCGCTCTGGCGACGAGCGCCCACACGATTTCCGAGACGTTCCATACACAGCGCATCGAGCAGGCGTTTCTCGAACCGGAGTCGTCGCTCGCCGTGCCGTCGATCGACGAAACCGGGGACCTCCATCTACATGTGTATTCGGGTGGCCAGGGAGTGTGGGATGACCGTGACTCGATCGCGGCCATCCTCGCCATCCCCACCAACCAGGTGACCGTCGAATTGGTCTCGAACGGAGGAGCCTTCGGCGGTAAGGAAGATCTGTCCAACCAAGGGCATGCGGCACTCGCCTCCTGGTTGCTGCGCCGTCCGGTCAAGATCACCAGCACCCGCGAACAGTCGCTGCTGATGCACGCCAAGCGCCACCCGATTCGCATGGAGTACGAGGCCGGGTGCGACGCCAACGGCAAGCTCACAGCACTACGCGTACGTATGATCGGGGACTCTGGCCCCTATGCCAGCGTCGGTATGAAAGTCGTCGAACGGGCAGCCGGCCATGCCAGCGGCCCGTACCACCTCCCGACGATCGACGTGTTCGCCTACGCGGTGCGGACCAACAATCCGGTCTGCGGCGCATTCCGCGGGTTCGGAGCGAACCAGGCGCAGTTCGCCATGGAAGGGGTCATGGACCGGCTCGCCGCCGCGGTCGGGATCAGCGGCTGGGAGATGCGAAAGCGAAACGTGATCACACCCGGTGCGGTGTGGGGTCCGGGCCAGATCATGGACGACGGATCCGCAGGAGCCGAGGCCTGCCTCGACCGTGCGAAGGAGGCTTACGATGCCGCGCTCGCAGCAGGCAAGGCGGTGGGCATCGGGCTGGGTCTCAAGAACTCAGGCCTCGGCAACGGTTTCAAGGAGGTGTCGAAGGCGGTGGTCCGGTTCCTGCCGGACGATGCCGGCGCTGCCGGTTCGGTGACCGACGGTCGTCTCGGATCCGGGATCGTCGAGGTCCGTCACTGCTGGACGGAGATGGGCCAGGGCATCCACACGGTTGCCCTCCAGGTTGCCGTCGAGGAGCTCGGCATCGATCCGACGCGGATTCGCGTCATCGTCGACACGACCCGCGATCTCGGGCTCGGTCAGACGACCGGCTCGCGCGGGACGCTGATGGGCGCGGGCTCGGTCAAGGCGGCGTGCGAAGCAGCGCTGGCCGGTGGCTGCGAGATCGGGATCGACTACGAGGGCGAGTACCGCGTCGACTGGACGCAGTCGCTCTATGAGGGAGTCGAGAACCCGACCATCCATTCCGCCTTCGGCTATGCCGCGCAGGTCGTCATCGCCGACCGTGTCACCGGCAAAGTGGAGAAGGTCATAGCCGTCCACGACGTCGGTCGTGCGGTGAACCCGCAGCTGTGCGAGGGCCAGGTGGAGGGTTCGGTCCACATGGGCCTCGGGTACGCCCTCAGCGAGGATTTCCCGGCCGATGAGCTGGGTCGTCCGACGAACATGACGCTCCGTTCGCTCGGCATCATCCGGCCGAAGGACATGCCCGAGATCGAGACGATCCTCCTCGAAGTGCCCCAGCCACGGGCGCCCTACGGGGTCAAGGGGGTCGGCGAGATCGGGCTCGTCCCGACCAGCGGTGCCGTCGCCGCCGCGCTGCACATGGTCGACGGTGTCTGGCGCAACAAACTCCCCATGAGCGTCCCCGCCGCCCCCGCGTCCTCCGACGAGTGACCATGTCCGACCACCCCCTCCCCGGCGCCACCCCTCCGCTGTTTGGGATCCGCCCTGCCCCTCAGGTCGCGAGCGTAGGGGAGGCGCCGATGGGGCCGCCGCCCCGAGGAACGGAGACCCGGTTCGACGGAGGAGAACATCGGGCGAGTACCGGAGTGGGTGGGGTTGATCGGCGACACCCCGAAGCGGGTATGGAAAGGCCGGTCCCCGGCGACAGGACACCGCAACGGCCAAGGAGCCGGAGAGTGGGAGAGAGATGAACACGACGCCGGGGTTGGTGTGTGCGCATCATCACCTGTACTCCGCGCTTGCCCGGGGCATGCCGGCGCCGCCCTCCGCTCCGACCGTTTTCTCAGAGATCCTCGAGCAGATCTGGTGGCGTCTCGATTGCGCGCTCGACCTCGACATCCTCCACTGGTCGGCGAAGCTCGGCGCTCTCGAAGCGTTGGAGTCGGGAACGACCTGCATCATCGATCACCACGAGGGACCGAACGCGATCGATGGTTCGCTGGACGTGATCGCTGCTGCATGTGCGGAAGTCGGTGTTCGGGTGAACACCACCTACGGCGTGACCGACCGCCATGCCGTCGCCCAGGCGTTCGGTGGTCCATCTGCGCGCATACCGATCAACCCCCAGCCGTCAGCTTCGGGTGAGCGACCTGCCCGGATGACCGATGGTGCCCGGCGTGGTCTCGCCGAGTGCGAGCGTTTCGTCAATTCCGGAGGCCGTGGCATGGTCGGGGTGCACGCAGCCTTCACCTGTTCCGACGAGACGCTCGAGGCGGCGGCGGGGCTCGCCGCCGATCTCGGAGTCGGCGTCCATGTGCACGTGGCCGAAGGCCCTGGCGATGCCGACGCAGGATCCCGAATTGATCATCTGTGCACAGATGATTGGCTCACCGTTCATTGTGTCCACCTCGATCGGGTGCTCAAGGGAACGATCGCTCACAACCCGCGATCCAACATGAACAACGCGGTCGGTTATGCCGATCCGGCCCGGCGTCCGAACCGGGTAGTCCTTGGGACCGACGGCATCGGTGCGGACATGCTCGACGAGTTTCGCCTTGCCTATGTGCGTCATCGCGAGAGCGACGTGAGCGCCTCGCCCGACACTGCCTGGTCGTGGTTGACGAACTCCTGGCAGCTGTTCCCGGAGGCCTTGGCCGACGAGGTCACCTGGACCTACCCGGTCATGGAACCATGGCACCTCGCCTTTTCGCCCGGAGTGCGCCCGACCAAGGTCGTGATCGACGGTCGGGTTGTGCTCGACGGCGGCGTCGTGACCTCCGTCGACGCAGCCGAAGTGCGGGCCAAGGCAGCAGAGGCCGCGCAACGGCTCTTCGCTCTTCTCTAGATCCATCCGCTCAACGCAAGGACCCCAACCATGGCCCAGCCCGTCGCCCTGTATCTCCAAGACGCCCACACGATTCGTGAGGGCATGGACATCGTCCGGTACGCCGAAGAGAAGGGTTTCGACGCGGTCTGGCAGGCGGAGAGCCGTCTCGTGCGAGATGCCATCCCGCCTATGGCGGCATTTGCTGCCGTGACCGATCGCATCAAAGTCGGATCCGGCGTCGCAGACTGTTGGAGCCGGAACCCGGCCCGACTGGCGGCGACGTTCTCAACCCTCGACGACCTGGCTCCGGGTCGCATCATTCTCGGCCTCGGCGCGTGGTGGGATCCGTTGGCTGCCAAGGTCGGCATCGAGCGCGCTCGTCCGCTCACGGTCATGAAGGAAGTGGTGACGGTCTGCCGTGCGCTGCTTGCCAACGAGACGGTGACGTTCAACGGGCAGTACGTGCACGTGGACGGCATCGAGCTCGACTACGTGTATCAGGATCGACGGCCCAAGGACGTGCCGATCTACATCGGAGCGACGGGCATGCAGATGATGGAGCTCACGGGTGAGATTGCCGACGGTGTGGTGCTCAACTACCTGGTGTCACCCGACTACAACGCGAGGGCGATGGAGGCACTCGAGAAGGGTGCGGCCAAAGCCGGCCGCAGCGCCATGGATCTCGATCGGCCCCAGCTCGTGGTGTGCTCAGTGCACGAGGACCGCAAGACGGCCCTCGACATGGCCCGAATGATGGTGACCCAGTACCTCGGCCAACAGCCGCACATCATGAAGGCATCGGGTGTTCCCCAGTCGCTGCTCGACAAGGTCGGGGAGGTGCTCACCTGGCCGGCGACGCACGAGCAGGTTGAAGCGGCGTCGAAGCTCGTTCCCGACGAGATCGTCCAGATGCTCACCGCATCGGGCACGCCGGCCGAGGCAAGGGCCAAGGTCGCGGAGTACATCGCGCACGGGTCGACCTGCCCGATCCTGTACCCGCTGGGTGACGTGAAGGCGATGATCGACGCATTCAGCGGCTGGGAGCTCTAGCCCCCCGCCGCACATCAGCGCCATCCTGCCCGATTCGTGACGAATCCGGACGGCGTGCGGCGGTGAGGGCGTGAGGTGCGGCGGTGAGGGCGGAATGTGCGGCAGCGGGATTGTGTGCGGCAGCGGGATTGTGTGCCGGGACGCGGTTCGGGCCCGCTTCTGACGAGGTGAGCGGGCCCGAGAGGTTGCGGTTACTCACCGCCCGGCCCGGTTGAGGTAACCGGACCGGGCGGGTGTTACCGGACTACTCGGCGGTGGGGCGGCGGTGCCGGGTCAGCCCGAGGAGACCGATGCCGACGAGCAGCATCGAGAGGGCGAGGAGTGCCCGCTGGGTGGACTCCGACCCGGTGTAGGTCGGGGTTTCCGGCGGAATCGGCGGGAGTGTTGGCGGCGGTGCCGTCACAACCGTGTTCATGACCGTTGGCGGTGCCGTGGTCGGAGCGGCCGTCGTGGGAGGCGTGGTCGTCGGGGGGGTGGTGGTCGTCGGCGCTGCGGTGGTGGGCGGTGCCGTGGTCGGCGGGATGGTCTGCGGCGGCAGCGTCGGCGGGGTGGTGGTTGTGGGTGGGGTGGTGGTTGTGGGTGGGGTGGTGGAAGGCGGTGTCGTCGAAGGCGGTTCCGTGGGCGGCGGCAGCGTGGAGGGCGGTTCCGTGGTCGGCGGGGTGTGGACGAACCAGCCGCAGTCGGCGGTGAGGTTGTTGGTGGCGGTGGGGATGGTGTTGGGGTTGGTGCGGCCGGTGGTGGGGTCGGCGTCGGAGTCGGTTTCGTCGTTGGTGCCTTGGTTGGCGGGTGAGCGGACGACGATGCCTTCGAGTTGCGGTGGGGCTTGGCACTCGATGATGTATTGGAGTGTGGGGTTGAGGTTGGTGAAGAGGTAGAGGCCGTTTTGGTTGGTGGTTTGTTCGGCGAGGGGGTTGGCGTTGGTGTCGAGGAGTTTGACGATGGCGCCTTCGATGCCGGGTTCGCCGTCGTCTTGGATGCCGTTGGTGTTGGTGTCGAGCCAGACCCGGTCACCGAGGCCGCCGGTGCGGACCGGTGGAACCCAGCCGAAGTCGAAGGTGTGGTCGTTTTCGGCGGCTTTGCGGAGTGGGACGTTGGCGATGGCGAGGCCGTTGGTGTCGAGGGCGGTGGGGTCGGAGTCGATGGCCCGGTTGCCTTGGCCGGCTTGGGTGAGGGTGTAGCCGGCGAGGGCGGGTTGGGTGGAGTCGATGGTGACCCGGTAGGTCAGGTTGTTCTGGAGGCCGGTGAAGAGGTAGTTGCCGTTGGCGTCGGTGGTCTTGGTGTCGAATCCGGTGTTGCCGAACTGGTCGTCGATCTTGACGGTGACGCCGGGGATGCCGGGTTCGCCGGGGTCTTGGATGCCGTTGGCGTTGGTGTCGGCCCAGACGCGGTCACCGATCTCGACCAACTCGTTCTCGGTGAGGGCTTCGAGGGAGCCGAGGCCGTTGAACTTGGCGAAGACGCCGAGGTTGACGGTGGTTTGTCCGGTGCCGGGGAACTGCACGGTGGTGCCGCTGACGCTGCGGCCGGTGACGACGCAGGGGAGGGCGATGCCGGGGCAGGGTTGGGGGAACTGGCCGAACTCGACCCGGTAGGGGCCGTCGGCGGACATCGTGACGGTCCACTGTCCGTTGGCGTCGGACTGACCGGTGCCGGTGGTGCCGTTCACTGCGGTCACGGTGACGGGCACGCCGGCGATGGCGGTTTCGTTCGTCTGGGCGTTGGTGGTGGTGTCCTGGACGCCGTTGCGGTTGAGGTCGTACCAGGTCTTGCCCTGAACCACGGTGGCGGCGCTGGCCCCGGTGCCGCTGAACAGGCTCGGGGTGGCGGTGGCGGCGGTGGCGAGGAGCGCTCCGGCGGCGAGAGTGGCGTAGCTCCTCCGTCGTCCGGTTCTCGCCCGGTCGGTCGGGTCGGAGCCTGTGCGTGTAGGTCGGAGTTGCGCCATTTGGAATACCTCGTCAGTGATGAACGCGTTCGTGGTTCCGAACGAAGGCTCACATTCTCACCACTCAGAGTGAGGACTGCAAGGGCACTTCTCACAGTGAGTCCATCGACCTAGGCGGCGTGGGTCAATTGACCCCCGGCGAGGTGCGGCTGCCGACCTCAGTGCAGGGTGAGGACCTCGGCGTCGGGTGAGGCGGCGTCGACGTTCACGGTGTCGCCTTCGCTGAACGCGCCGGCGAGAAGCTCCTTGGCGAGCGGATCGGCGATCGATCGCTGGATCGTCCGCTTGAGCGGCCGAGCGCCGTACGCCGGGTCGTACCCGCGGTTCGCCAGCCAGACCTTCGCCGCCTCGGACACTTTGAGGCCGAGACGACGGGCGGCAAGACGCTCCGCGAGCAGACCGAGTTGGACCTCGACGATCCGGGTGAGATCCTCTCGTCCGAGCGAGCGGAAGCGGATGATCTCGTCGATCCGGTTCACGAACTCCGGGCGGAAGAAGTCCTGCGGCTCCCCTGGGATGTTCGACGTCATGATGAGGACCACGTTCGTGAAATCGACTGTTCGCCCCTGGCCATCGGTCAAACGACCGTCGTCGAGGAGCTGGAGCAGGACGTTGAAGACGTCCGGGTGGGCCTTCTCGACTTCGTCGAGGAGCACGACCGCGTAGGGGCGTCGACGAACGGCCTCGGTGAGCTGGCCGCCTTCGTCGTAGCCGACGTAACCGGGGGGTGCGCCGATCAGCCGGGACACCGAATGCTTCTCCATGTACTCGCTCATGTCGATGCGGACCATGGCCCGTTCGTCGTCGAACAGGAACTGGGCAAGGGTGCGGGCGAGTTCGGTCTTGCCGACACCGGTGGGACCGAGGAACAGGAATGAGCCGATCGGACGGTTCTCGTCGGAGAGCCCGGAGCGGGACCGACGGATGGCGTTCGCGACCGCGTTCACCGCCTCGTCCTGGCCGACCACACGTTCGTGGAGCTCGTCCTCCATCCGGAGCAGCTTCGACATCTCGCCCTCGAGCAGTCGGCTGACGGGGATGCCGGTCGACTTGCCGACCACCGCGGCGATGTCCTCGGCGTCGACCTCCTCTTTCAGCATCCGCTTCGTCTTCTGCAACTCGTCGAGAGATGCGGTCGCCTCAGCGATCGCACGTTCGATCGCGGGAGTCTGTCCATAGCGCATCTCGGCGGCCTTCTCCAGATCGGTCTCGCGCTCGAGCGCCGAACCGACCTGTTCCAGCTGCTCCTTCAGCCCGCGGATCGTGGCGATCGCCGACTTCTCCCGGTCCCAGTGGGCGAGCATGGCGTCGCGTTCTTCGCGCAGGTCGGCGAGTTCGCGATCGAGCGTCGCCAGCCGTTCCGCGGACGCCGCGTCGGTCTCCTTCGCGAGGGCCAGCTTCTCGATGTCGAGCTGGCGGACCCGGCGCTCGACGACGTCGATCTCGGTGGGCAACGAATCGATCTCGATACGAAGCCGTGAAGCAGCCTCGT
This sequence comes from Acidimicrobiia bacterium, assembly GCA_031423635.1. GTDB lineage: Bacteria > Actinomycetota > Acidimicrobiia > Acidimicrobiales > JANYDT01 > JANLQX01. The sequence continues at coordinate 39,919 of JANPFX010000239.1, forward strand.
CGATCAGATCGATGGCCTTGTCCGGAAGGAATCGGGCGGTGATGTAGCGATTCGAAAGCACGGCTGCGGCGATGAGCGCACTGTCCTGGATCCGAACGCCGTGGTGCACCTCGTAACGCTCCTTCAACCCACGCAGGATGGCGATCGTCGACTCGACCGACGGCTCACCGACGAACACCTGCTGGAATCGGCGCTCGAGGGCGGGGTCCTTCTCGACGTATTTGCGGTACTCGTCGAGGGTCGTCGCTCCGATCATCCGGAGCTCGCCGCGGGCGAGCATCGGCTTGAGCATGTTGGAGGCATCCATGGATCCCTCGGCCGCCCCGGCGCCGACAACGGTGTGCATCTCGTCGATGAACGTAATGACCTCGCCCTGGGCGTCGGTGATCTCCTTCAGGACGGCCTTGAGCCGCTCCTCGAACTCACCGCGGAACTTGGCACCGGCGACCATGGCTGCGAGGTCGAGCGCGATCACCCGCCGGTTCTTGAGGCTCTCCGGAACGTCGCCGTCGACGATTCGGCGGGCGAGGCCTTCCACAATCGCCGTCTTGCCCACACCGGGTTCGCCGATGAGCACCGGGTTGTTCTTGGTCCGGCGAGCCAACACCTGGATCGTGCGGCGGATTTCCTCATCGCGGCCGATGACCGGATCGAGCTTGCCTTTCCTGGCTGCCTCCGTGAGGTCGCGCCCGAACTTGTCGAGCGCGTGGAGGGTGTCCTCGGGGTTCTGAGAGTCGACCCTCCTGCTCCCACGAATCGACGCCAGACCTGACAGGAGGTCGTTGCGGCTTACCTTGAGGCGGGCCTCGGCGACGGTCTTCTCGTTGGCGCCATCGGGTGCGGCCATCGCCAGAAGGAGATGCTCCACGGACAGGTATTGGTCGCCGAGAGCGACCTGTTCTTCGCTGGCGCGCTCCAGGACCCGCCGGAGGTCGCGGCCGACGCTGGACTCCCCGCCATAGCTGCGGGGAAGTCGGGAGATGGCCTCGTTGGTGGCGTTCTTCAACGGGGTCGATGCGATGCCCACCTTGTCCAGGAGCGGCAGGGCGATGCCGTCGTCCTGGCCCAGGAGGGCGAGTAGGAGGTGGTCCGGGGTCACTTCCGGGTTGGCGTTCTGGCGGGCCGCGGCGAGCGCTGCGTTGAACGCTTCTTGGGTCTTGAGGGTCCAGGTGTTCGGGTCCAGAGCCATTGCGCATCCTTGGAGAACGGAGGAGGGTGGGAACTCCGGGCAGCCGGAGTCTGTCAGGAAATACTTGCTATTAGTCTTATCAAGTTTTCTGCGTGCTCTATTCCAACCTTGGGAAGAACCTTTCCACGGTGGTGCCCGCCCGGCCCATCAAGACCAGCGGGTGGTGCGTCGATGGAACATCCCATGGAACGCGAGACCGCAGTGCGCGTCACCGGCCTGCGGAAGGCGTACGGCCCGCGCGTCGCCGTCGACGGCGTCGATCTGATCGTGCCGCGTGGCTCGTTCTTCGGGGTCGTGGGTCCGAACGGTGCCGGGAAGACCACCTCGTTGCGGATGATCACCGGCCTGCTCAAGCCCGATGCGGGCAGCATCGAGGTCGACGGCATCGATGTGTGGCAGAACCTCGTCGAGGCGAAGTCCCGCATCGGCGTGCTTCCGGACGACCTCCGACTCTTCGAGCGGCTGACGGGGGCCGAGCTCCTCTATTACGTCGCCCGACTCCGCCGCCTCGACGAACCCACGGCGCGTCGACGGACGACCGAAGTGTTGCGGGCGATGGGACTCGAGAACGAGGCCACGCAACTGGTCACGGACTACTCCCAGGGCACCCGTAAGAAGATTGCGCTCGGTGCCGCCATTCTGCATGTTCCGCGTGTGCTCTTCCTCGACGAACCGTTCGAGTCGGTCGACCCGGTCTCGGCACGGCTCCTCCAGGACGTCCTGCAGCAGTACCGCGCCGCCGGAGGGACGGTTGTGCTCTCCAGCCACGTGATGGAGACGGTGGAGCGACTCTGCGATCACGTGGCCATCGTGCACGCCGGTCGGGTGGTGGCGTCGGGTCCGATCGAAGACGTCCGGCTCGGCCGCACCCTCGAGCAGACCTTCCTCGACGCGGTCGGTGCCAGGGAGATCAGGCTCGAGCAACTCGACTGGCTCCGCACGCTCGCGGTCTGACGTCGTGCGGGGACCTGGGGGCCGCCGGTGGCGAACGCTCAGCTGAAACGGAGTTCGCCATCGCACGCCGAACTGGCCTTGGTGTTCGCCCATCTCAAGGCGCGTCTGCTCATCAACGCCGCTCGAAGAAGCGCCCGAGCGCGTGCCGGCCTGGCCGTGCTGAGCGTCGCCCTCAGCGGATCGATGCTCTCGTTCGTCGTCGTCATCGCCGACGCGTCCCGCCGGCCAGAGGGCGGTCCGCGCTTCGCCGTCGCCTTCACCGCGATGTGGATCGCGTGGATCGGGCTTCCCTTCCTCCTCGGCGGCATCGACGACGCGGTGGATCCCGATCGGCTCGCCGAGCTTCCGCTCTCCCGATCGGAACTGGCGCTCGGCACGCTGGTGGCGGCGTCGATCGGCGTCCTGCCGGCGGCGACGGTGATCGGGCTTCTCGGTATGGTCGTCACCCTCAGCCTCCGCAATCCCCGAGCTACTGCGCTCGTCGTGGCCGTGGCGGTCGGGCAGTTCCTCCTGTGCGTTCTGGGTTCCCGGCTGATCGCCACGGTCATGACACGTGCCTCGCGCAGTCGCCGCGGACGCGATGTCGGAGTGATTCTCGCGACTGCGGTGTCCTCCGGTCTCTGGATGGCGATGCAAACCCTGCCGTTGGCCGGCCCGCACACGCGGTCCACCATCACAACGGTCCTCGCGTGGAGCCCGCCGGGAGCGCTCGGCCTGGCCGCCCACGACGCGACGTTCTCCCGATTCGCGTTCAGCTCGTCGCGTCTCGTGTTCGTTCTCGTTGTGGTTACGGCGATGGCGTGGTGGTGGACCATCGAGCTTGCGAAATCGATGGGGTCCCGCTGGTCCGGGACGATGTCTCGCGGCCCTCGGCGGTCCGGGCTTCTTGCCGGGAGACGCCGCGTGACGGCGTCCGACGGGATGGCGCCCCGGGCCCGGGGGCCGATCAGTCATCCGGTCTCCGTCGTGGTGCGCAAAGAACTCCGGTATTTGCTCCGGTCGCCCTACCGGCGCGCGTCTCTCCTCGTCGGCTGCCTGTTCGGCGCGCCGTTCGTGCTCCTGCAGAGCTTGCGCATCGATGCTGAGATGTTGCCGCCGGTTGCGGTCGCACCCATCGCTCTCCTCTTCGGTATCGCCATCTCGCACAACCTCCTCGGGCTCGACGCATCCTCGTTGTGGATCGAATTGGGTTCCGGGATCCGGCTTCGCCATCTCTTGCTCGGACGGGCTCTCGCCGCAGCTCCCACGCTCGTCGTTCCCGTATGGGTCGCCGCCCTCCTCACCCTCCTGGTGCGCGGTGACGCTACGGCTCTCGTCCCGACGTTGGCCCTCTCGGTGGTTGCTGCCGGTGTACCGCTCGGCGTGGGCGCGCTGATCAGTGTGCTCGTGCCATTCCCTGTCACCGATGATTCGTCGCCGTTCGGCAACCAGTCGGCGATGACGGGACGCGGCTGCCTTGTCGGGCTCGTCCATGCGGTCGGTTTGATCATCTCCGCGATCCTGCTCTCACCGGTGTTCGCGTTCGCCGTGATGCGGGGGAGTGTCGACCTCGCGACGGTCGTCGGTTGTGCGATCTGGAGCGCGATTGTCCTGTTCTCCGGGACCTGGTTGGGGGAACGGTTCTCCGACCGCCGTCCGGGTGCTCTGGCCGAGACGATCCTCAACGGCCTGCGCTGAGGTTGACCGAACTCGTCCGGCTGGCCGTTCCGATCTACGCCGCGAAGGCGGCTGCTTCGCGGGCTGCGGTGAGGGCCACGTCGGAGATCTACGCGTTGCTCGGCACCCGCGGAGCGGCGAGGACCAACGGGTTCGACCGCTACTGGCGCAACGCCCGCACGCTTTCGCTCCACGACCCCGTCGATTGGAAGCATCAAGAAGTGGGCCGTCACGTGCTGACCGGCTGGGACCCGCCCCCGGGGATCTACCAGTGAGGTGTTCTGATTCCCGTCGGCTCGTCGTCGGTGGGCACGTCGACGCCGAGCGGTACCGGGCGTCCTGGTTGGAGTCGATGGCCCCCTACTGGCACATCGTTGCCCGCTCCGCTGACGTTGCGCCCGGCTCAGTGGTGCCCGTGGAACTGCTCGGGCGACCGTTCGCGCTGTGGCGCGGAGGCGATGGCTCGCTCGGAGCTGTTGCTCGCCAGTGCCCGCATCGTGGTGTCGATCTCTCCCTTGGCGCCGTCGACGCGCAGGGGTGTCTTGCCTGCCCGTATCACTCGTGGTCGTTCCGCTCCGATGGCTCGTGCGCTTCGATTCCCCAGCTCGTGGAGGATCGCGTCCTGCCGGGAGCGGACACCGTTGCCGCACGGGTCGCGGAGGCCCACGGATTCGTCTGGACGTGCGTCGTCGCACCGGGTCAAGAACGTCGCTCCTTTCCGTCGTTCGACGTGCTCGACGCAGGCACCCGTTGGTTCTGGATGGGAGAGCCGATGGTCTGGGAAGCGCAGTGCCTTCGTCAGGTCGAGAACTTCCGCGACGTGACCCACTTCTCGATCGCCCATCTCGACACCTTCGGCAACCCCACCGGCGTGCGTCTTGAACCGACCCGGGCCGAACGGGACGGATGGTCGGTGCGGTTCGACTTCGACTACCCGGTGTTCGATCCGACTGTAGCGCCGTCGGAGGATCGGCAAAGTTTCCCCGGCCGTTTCGAGTACGACGTACAACTTCCGTGCTCGGCACTCCTCGGTGGAGCGAGCGGACCTGGATCGGTGATGTTCATCCATTCGACGCCGCTCGACGTCGATCGCTCCATGGTCTTCTGGGGCTGCGCGTTCCCGAACGACGTCGTGATCGACGACGCGCAGTATGCGCCGATCGAAGAAGCCGTGTGGGCTCCGGATCGGGCGATGGTCCAGTCGCAGGATCCCATTGGCTTGCCGCTCGGCCCCCGAGACGAGCTGCACCTACCGATGGATCGCTTCGCGCTGTCCTACCGACGCGCGCTTGCTGATCTGGGTGTGCCATCGTCGATCCCCCACAGCTTGTTTCCCAGGAACGTCCACCCCAGTGCCTACTCCGGAGCCCATCCATGCGTGACCTCGTCACTCTGCCCAAAGCCCATCTGCACATCCATCTCGAAGCGGGCATGCGACCGTCGACGCTGGCCGATCTGGCGGCGAAGTACGACATGGTGATGCCGGAGATCCGCGGCTACGGCACGTTCGCCGCGTTCTCGGACATGTACGTCGGCGCCATCGAAGTGCTGCGGGAGCGCGACGACTGGGAGAGGCTCGCCGATGAGATCATGGCTGACCACGTCGCCGATGGCGCCGTGTATCTCGAGCCGGCGTTCGGCGCGATCAACTACCGCCATCGCTTCCCGAGCGATCGTGCTTGCTGGGAGTTCGTCATCGAGGTCTTCGGTGAAGCGGCGGCGCGACACGGACTGGCCATTGGCTGGATGGCCGGAGTGGATCGCGTGATGGAGTCCGGGGCGGAAGCCGCCGAACTCGCCCGCCTGGCCGTGTCGCTGCGCGAGCAAGGTGTCGTCAGCCTCGGCCTGCACAACGACGAGGTCGGGCATCCACCGGGAGACTTCATCGACGCGTTCCGGATCGCCCGCGAGGGAGGCTTGCTCAGTACCCCGCATGCAGGCGAGTTGGAGCACGGAAAGTTCGTCGCTGATTCGATCGATCTCCTCGGCGCCCATCGAATCGAGCACGGGGTGCGCTCGTTCGAAGTGCCCGGCCTCGTCGAGCGACTCGCCGAGGAACGGATCTGCCTCGACGTGTGCCCCACGTCGAACTTGATGCTCTCGGTCTTCCCGACTCTCGACGATCACTCGTTGCCGGCCCTTCTCGACGCCGGTGTGCCGTGCTCGGTGAACGCCGACGATCCGCTGCTCTTCGGGCCCGGCCTGCTCGACGAGTATCAGCTGTGCCGCGACCAGCTCGGTTTCGACGATGCGCGGATGGCCCACATCGCCCGCTGCTCCATCGAGTTCAGCGGCGCATCCGATGCCGTGAAGGCATCCGCGCTGGTCGGTATCGACAGCTGGCTTGCGGGGTAAGTCGACCCCCTCGGGTGGCCTGATCGCTCAGCCGGGCGGCTCGTGCCGCGTGAACGGCGCGGGTTGTTACCGAGTGGTCGAGGTCCACCAGCGAGGCACTGCTTCAAGCGGCGGGTAGTAATCGTTCACTCCGTACCGCCCTGAGGGACGGAGCGAACGAGACCGGCCACCCTGCCCGGTGCCACCTATCGGCGAAGCCCGATGCGCCGGGCGACGTCGCGTGAACGTGAAGCAGCTTCGCGGAGGACTTCGAGTTCGTCGAACGCGGTGATCTCGCGGTTACGCATCACCCACGACCCGTCGCACATGACCGAGTGCACGTTCGCCGAAGTACATGAGGTCACCAGCGCGCTTACGAGGTCGTGTGCCGTCGCCATCGTCGGTGTGAGCGGGTCGATGAGGACGAGGTCGGCGAGACTGCCGGCGCGCAAGGTGCCGAGCTCCCCGCCCATGCCCAACGCCTGGGCCCCCCATGCCGTGGCCATGTTCAGCACAGTCGATGAGGGAAACGCCGCCGGATCGGCGCGGAGCGCCTTCTGCACCATCGATGCCGCCCACATCTCGTCGAGGATGCTCATGCGGTTGTTGGAGGGCGCACCGTCGGTTCCGAGGCCGACAAGACAGCCGGCATCGACAAGGTCGGCGATGCGGGGAAACCCGAGGATGCGGAGGTTCGACGCAACGTTGTGAGAGACGGCGGCTCCGGATTCGGCGAGCAGCCGGCGTTCCTCGGCGTCGATCCACACCGCGTGCGCGCCAAGGAAGCCAGGGCCGAGCACACCGAGTTTGCTCAGGTGGCGAACGGTCGTGGTGCCCCGTGTCTCCTGCACGTGGGCGTTCTCCTCCGGCAGCTCGGCGATGTGCATCTGCAGCGGCCGACCTGCCCCTTTTGCACGGGCAGCGGTCTGCTCGATGAGCTCGTCGGAGCAGTTGAAGATCGTGCGCAGTGTCCACGAGAAACGCACCCGTCCGTCGGCACCCCCGTCCAGTCGGCCGTACAGATCCTCCTGACGGGCGAGCATCTCCTTGGTCGACGGGGTCCAACCATCAGGCAACCCGATTCCCGAGTCCATCGCGCTGGCGGCAACGAAGGCCCGGATTCCC